>PMKP01000353.1:1017-3616 GCA_003157775.1 Myxococcales bacterium
GCCCGGCAGATAGCCGAAGTACCCCACATCGGGCTTCACCGACCCCAGATCGAGCGTCAGCGATTGCGGGAAGCTGGTTGACGATGTCCAAACCGTGTTGACGCCCACGTCGTTCACGCCGTCAATGGCATTACTCGCCGTTCCACTGGTTGCGGTTGCTCCGAAGGCGTGCTGGTTGCTCCGCCGCCTTGGCCCCCGGTCTGGACCGAGCCGCCACCGGTGGTGCCTCCGGTGGACGCGCTTCCTCCAGTTCCTGAGCTGCCCCCGAGTCCAGTTGCGCCGCCTGCCCATCCATCTTGGTTCACGTTGGGGGCGTTGCTGCTGCAGGCAAGGCCGATCGCGCACGCGAACAGGGTCGAGACTAGTTTGGTATCCATGGGCGTGGGAAGTTCCGGTGAGTGTGACGGATTTGAAAGTATTTTTCACGCTCAAGCATCGCAATTTAGCCAAGACTCCGAGAAGGGAGATGTCGTTTATGTGGGACCTGTTATTGACCATTCGAGCCGGACGCGGGAAAGCACGCGGCCTAGCACTATTCTCGCCATCCCGTAAGATTCTCAGGTCCGATCTTGCGAACGTTTGACCTTGCTGGCGCCACAGAAATCCCCGGACGAGCCAACGACATGATCTGTTGAGTACCGGGTCGGTGACCTCGGCCGAATCGAGCGTGGTCTACGCCGGGCAGGCCCTCGGCTCTTGGACACACGCCTACTGGCAGGTGCGCGTGCGCGATCAAGCGGGGCGGCTGTCGGCGTGGAGCGCACCCTCGGAGTTCACGGTTGGGCTGCTCGCCACCACTGACTGGGGCGCCCAGTGGATTACCGGCGGCTCGGGAACAGCACTGCCGATCTTTCGCAAAGAGTTCACAGTCAGCAAGACCCTCGCACGAGCCCTGGTTTCCATCTGCGGACTGGGGCAGTTCGAGCTGCGAGTCAACGGCAGCAACGTCAGCGACGCGGTCATGGAACCGAGCTGGACCAACTACACTAAGAATTGCCACTACGTCACCTACGACGTGACCAATCCATTGGTGCAAGGAAACAATGCCATGGGCGTGCTGTTGGGCAACGGGATGTACAATGTGCCTGCCAGCAGCCGCTACGCCAAGTTCACCGGGTCGTTCGGATCGCCCAAGCTGATCCTGCGCCTGCAGATGGAATTCACCGACGGCAGCAAGGATGATGTGGTCAGCGACACCTCTTGGACAGCAGCGGCCGGTCCGATCACGTTCAGCAACATCTACGGCGGCGAAGATTTCGACGCCCGGCAGGAACCGGCGGGCTGGGACAAGCCCGGGTTCACCGGCGCGTCCTTCACACCGACCACTGTGGCGACGGGAACCGCTCCTTCGCTGATCACCCGGTCCGCACCGCCGGTGAAAGTGCAACAGGAGTTCGCTTCGGTAAAGGTCACACAGCCGCAATCGGGTGTTTTCGTCTACGACCTGGGTCAGAACTTCGCTGGCTGGCCCGAACTGACCGTGCAAGGGACCGCCGGCGCGACGGTCAAACTGACCCCGGGCGAATTGTTGAGCGGAGGGAACGTCAGTCAGGCGAGCTCGGGCAGCCCGGTCTGGTTCTCCTACACACTGAAAGGGGGCGGCACTGAGGTGTGGCACCCGCGCTTTTCCTACACCGGCTTCCGCTACGTCCAGGTCGACGGCGCGGTTCCTGCCGCGCAGGCCGCCAGCTTCCCGGGCAAACCCCAGATCGCGAGCCTCACCGGGAGGTTCATCTACGCCTCGGCGGAGAATGTCGGCAAGTTTACCTCATCGGATCAGGATCTGAACAAGATCCACGCCCTCATCCTGGCAGCGTTGCGCAGCAACCTGCAGAACATCATCACCGACTGTCCGCACCGGGAGAAACTCGGGTGGCTCGAGACGTCGCACCTGCTCTTTCCGAGCATCATGTTCAACTACGACGTGGCCGCCTTTTACGAAAAATTCATTCGCGACGCCCGTGACGCCCAGACCAGCACCGGGCTGGTCCCCGATATCGCGCCCGAGTTCACCGTGTTCAGCGGCGACTTCCGCGATTCGCCGGAATGGGGCAGCGCCTTTGTCATCAATCCCTGGTACGTCTACCAAATGTACGGCGACCGGGGCCCGCTCGATGAGCACTATGCCAACATGAAACGCTGCACGAGCTACGTGGGCGGCAAGGCCAGCGGCAACATCGTGAGCTATGGCCTGGGCGACTGGTACGATGTCGGCCCGGCCGCACCTGGAAATTCGCAACTCACGACCGCTGGAGTGACGGCGACCGCGATCTACCTGCAGGATCTACAGGTCATGCAACAGACGGCCCAGCTTCTGAGCAACCAAACCGATGCAACGCAATTCCAGTCGAGCATTGCCACGACAACCAGCGCCTACAACGCGAAGTTCCTGACCAGTGCAGGGTCGTATGATCGGAACAGCCAGACCGCGAACGCGATGCCGTTGGCACTTGGGTTTGTCCCGACCAATCAACAAGCTGCGGTCCTGTCCAGCCTGGTCGGGACGGTCACCGCTGCCAAGAACCAAGTCACAGCGGGCGACATAGGGTTTGCCTATGTGATCCGCGCGCTCTCCCAGGCTGGCCGGGGCGACGTCATC
>PMKP01000004.1 GCA_003157775.1 Myxococcales bacterium
TGGTGCCGGCGGCTGGTACAGGTCACGACCGACCTACTTGGCTGGCTTGACGGTGAATGCGCCTTCGGCCAGGGTGCGGTTGCAGCGGCTACACATGACGCTCACGTTGTCGATGAACGTCTCGCCGCTATCGTATCCAGCATCACCAAGGACAATGCCTGCGACGGCATCCATCGCATCGTCACTGGCACGTGGCAGGCGTGCTTCTCTTGCTTCGTCCACGAATCCCCACACGCGCAGGGCCTTGTCAGCCCTCAAGCGCCCACCACAGCCAGGACAGATGGCTGGCAGTTTGACCTTGCGTGTGGTGACAACAACATCAGTCACAGTGACCGTGGGCATGGCTGCCTCCCCTTCTCCCAGTCCGGGCCGGACATGACATCAAACATGCTGGCGTCCACCCAGACCATCTTGAACCGGCTCCTGTAGTCGTCCGGCGCGAACGTGGGAGGGTCATTCGGAACAAGTTCGGCGGGAGCAGGTTCAAGTTCCCAGCCCCGAGCCTTGAGGGTCTGCTCTTCTTCCTCGGTCAGCAATCCCACGACGTAGGCCATCACCTCACCTTCCTTCCCGGCTTCGATGCCTTTCTGGGCCTGACAATGATGTCCAGACCGTCCCACCTGATGCGCTGCTGTTGTTGAGCGGCCAGCGCCTCGCACATTTTGATCCCGATGCCGCCGGTCTGGAAGATGCCGTTGGCTGTGACGATGAAGTCCTCACCCGAGNNCCGTCCAGGGATTCCCGCTCTCGGCTGCATAGACCCACAGTGACCTTGCTCGCGGATCTCTCGACGTCAGGTCGGGCAGCACATGATCGAAATCGGGCCAGTACTCGAACGTCGATTCGAGGCCACGTGACGTGTGCAGCATTTCCAGGAGGAAAGGCCGTTGCTGTTCGTCCTCGAAATCGTACGCCAGCACCTCTTCCAGCCAGGCTACCTCCTTCTTCGTGGCGTTCTTGATCAAGAAGCTGAACTTCGTGAAGTTGTCAGCCATGGTGGCCTCCCTTCGTGCCGCCGCTCTGCTCGTGTGGACGGGCGATACGGGCAATCTGGTCGATGGTGTCCGGCGACCAAGAGGCATTCATGTTGCCGCCGGGCCAGAGGACATCACGAATGGCTGCCAGCTCGGGACTGACCGTAAGCGATGCAGTCGCGGGAATGGCGATGCCATAGATTTGGGCCCATGCTGCTTCGAGCAGCAACATGACCACGCGGTTGCGTGGCAGCTCCGTGGTCAGGGTAAGCTGATTGATCTCGCTGAGTAACCGGCGGGCAGCGGGATGGTTCAGGATGCGCTCGGCAGCGCAATCTTGGCGGGCAGCAAGAAGGCCATGTTCAAAGCCGGCATCGAAGAATAGGTTCTCGCGGGTGGACTGGTAGAACCCACGTGCGTCCGCGTAGGCAATGAACGGCTTTGGATCGCGTACAGACTGGCGCAGCTCCTCGGACAGCTTGGACAGCCGGCGCTTGAACCTGACGATCACGGGCAGGTCATTGATGACGACGTCAGCCGGGTGCTCCTTGCCCTCGATGCGTGTCTGTTCATAGTGGTCGGGGAACGGGCTACTTGTTCCGCGGCTTGTTGTTCTTGAAGACATANNTTCTTATACCCGCGAATGGGGGTGGATTTGCCAAGGCGGCGGGGCAAGCCGGTGCCCGTGGATGTCAATGGCGGGTTTCTCGACGCAGAAGCCCGCCTTTGAAAGGACTAGCGCGTCCCGAGGGTCGAACGCGCCCGTGGTCGCATTTGCGGGCTTTCCCCTGGGAGAGTAAGCTGGCCTGCACAGCGCCGGTGGAAAACCGTAACTCTTTCGCGAAGAACGAGGAAATTGCGAACGGATAATCTATGCTCCAGACGAGGATGCATCAATGAGCACACACAAGCCGAGAGGTTACAGCGTAAACGATTTCATGTCCTGGAACGAAAGGAATGAACTCGTTCTCCAACCCAAGTTCCAGCGTCGGGACGTATGGACGCCCAAAGCAAAATCCCACCTGATCGACACGATACTCCGTGGCCTTCCGATCCCCATCATCTTCATTCGCCAGGACATCAACACTATCCGACACCAGACTGTTCGCGAAGTGGTGGACGGCCAGCAGCGCCTGCGCTCGGTCCTTGACTTCTCCCAAGACAAGTTTCCGGTAATGAAGTCCCAGAACCCCACCTTTGGCAATCTGCGCTTCAGTGAGATTCCCGCCGAGGCCCAACGCCAATTCCTGAACTACGAGTTTTCCGTCGTCATTCTCGAGGACGCTGGTGACCGCGTTGTCCTGGACATTTTCGCTCGGCTTAATACGTATGCCCAGAAGCTCACAGACCAGGAACTCCTAAATGCGGCCTTCTACGGCCAGTTCAAACAGACCGCATATGAAATTGGCCTACAGAACCTGGAGTTCTGGCGCTCGAACGGCGTCTTGACTGATCGCCAAATCGTGCGGATGGGCGAGGCTGAGCTGGTGTCCGAACTGCTCGTTATGATGCTGGAGGGGCTCCAGCACCGACGCGCCAGGGTCAAGGAGTCGTACGCTCAGTACGATGACAACTTCCCGGAGGAGGCGCGAATTCGCAAAGAGTTCACGGCAGTGATTGACACTATCGCTATCGCCTTCGATGGAAATCTCAAAGGGACGTTGTTCAGCCGCAGGCTCCTCTTCAGTTCTCTTTTCGGTGCTTTCTACCACGTCATGTATGGCATCAAGAACACTCCGGAGTTGCATCCCGGCAAGCACGGGCGGCTTTCGTCGAAGGAGGCCAAACAAGCCGGCACTGCGCTCGTCCAACTGGAGGAGCAGTACAGACGTGTCCCACCCCCACAGCGTTTGCAGAAGTTCATCGATGCCTGCAAAGGGGGGGGCTCGAACGACCGAGACCAACGTATTACTCGGGTCCAGACCATCGCGCAGACAATCATGGCCTTTCTGACCTAGAATGAAGAAGAGACTGCCGAATCCTAGACTGGATGGAATCAGCAGACGATTCCACCGCACGGTGAATGAGGAACTCGCCTTCGTGTCCTCCCTCGGAGACCTCCACTACCGTCGGGGAGGCAAGTCGCTGCCGCTGTCTGCGGCCATGATGGCCCGCCTAACCGAGGTGGCTTTCCTCCGCCTATTCATCGCATGGGAGGAGTTCCTCGATGCATCCTTTGAGGAGTATCTGTTCACGCCCCCTGGAAAGACAGCCAAGCCCCGCATAGTGATTCGGGCATCCAACCGCCGATGCGCCAAAGAATTGATTCTCGGGGAAAGGCGGCAGTTCGTGGAATGGTCTGACCCAGCCGCGGTGCGAGACCGCGCCGCGATTTTCTTCGAGGACGGAGAGCCCTATGAGTCCGTTCTCAGCCTCATACTCATCCACCTGAACAGAATGAAAACGGTGAGAAACCGCACGGTTCATCCCTCTCAGTATGCCGAAGACAAGTTCCTCAAGATGATCAGGGAACTCTATGGCCGGGCACTCCAGATGACTCCGGGCACCTTTCTGCGCGAGGTTCCACCCGGCCCACTGATGCCGCCCGGTCAACCCGCAGTCAACACCTCTGTCTTTCAACTGTTCGCGCAGATTCTTATGGCCGGGGCCAAGCGGATCATCCCCTGACATCTTTGAATCGGACCCGCATCGGCTTTTCGCATCATCGTCCTTCCTGCCATCGCGACAGCTCAACGATGGCCCACTTGTTTCGGCTGACCCAGTGTACCATGGACCACATCGAACCGGGTGCGTTCGCCTGGAAGTTGGCCCGTCGATCACGGGAACCGCGGGTGACCAGCGAAAGTTGGGGACCAGACGGCGCGACCACGCGGAAAGACCCGTTCGCCGCCATCCCTGATACCATGGCCGGCAAGACCAACATGCCCCAAGAACCAAGCTCTCCCGCCGCCAGGAAATCGAACGGGTCCCCGAACGGCGGCGGTCACGTGCGCCAGTTCGGCACCTTTTCCGAGGCGTCGAATTTTCTCTGGTCCATCGCGGACCTGCTGCGTGGGGACTACAAGCAGTACGACTACGGCAAGGTCATCCTGCCGTTCACGGTGCTGCGGCGGCTAGACTGCGTGTTGGCGGACACCAAGGCCAGGGTGCTGGCGAAGCACGACCAGATCAAGGGCGAGCTGACTTCCGCTTCCTCGACGCTGTCGCACAAAGCCGTTGGCAAACAGCCCGCAACACCGCGCCACGCTACTCCTCGGTACACCCCGCTGGGTCTCGGGGGCTCTCCGACCATCCCAACACTG
>PMKP01000145.1 GCA_003157775.1 Myxococcales bacterium
AACGCGCAGCCAGCGCGAGCCTATTGCGTCGTTTTCCGTGCTCCCGTCGCCGGCTGGCTGTTTGACATGAGACATGGGGCCGGATACGTTCTCCCGGCGTCGTCACATCCAAATTGCGTGAGGAGGTTGCCATGGACTTTCGGTACACGTGCCTAAAGTGGTCGCCCGTTCCGCAGGTTCCCGTTGGGCCGTCTACAGAAAAGCCGCAGGACTTACACGACTTGCTCAATGAGAAGTGCCGCGCCGGGTGGGAGCTATACGGGGTGTACGCGGCGAGTGACGGAAGCGAGTACCGAGTGCTCTTCAAAATTCCGTGCCCAGAGCGGGAGTTGCTGGACAGCTTTGCACGGGAAACGGCACTCAGTCTCCAGCGTCTCAAGAATGAGCGGCAAAGGGTGGCCAGGGCGCTGCTGAAGGATTTGTCTGCCCTAGACGGAGTCTTGGGGCTCACGGTTAGGGAATCGGCGAAAGACGCCCGGACCGTCAGCCACGCAGGCACAGGCGAAAAGTCTGCGGAGGTGAAAATCGACGACGACGGCAAGTTTCTTGTCCAGGAACGTGAGGTTCCGTTGTGGTTCAATTCAGACGACGGCATACTCGAACCCGAAGATTCGGCCAAGACAAAGGGGGGCGTTCCCCAAACCGCACTCAGCGTGCTCATCGGCCAGATTTTGGCCAGGATCAAGTAATCTGCTGCGGTTCCTCGTCGGCTTGGCGTCACCATTGCAACCTCACGCGGCTTTCGTCGCGTCCCCCTTCGCCTTTGCGATCTGGCGCTTCAATGCTCGCAAGGTTGCCGAAAGCATCTTCACGTCCGCCGTGGCGCCGTTCGCGCGGGCCGCTCGGAATCGCTCTTTTACCTGGGCTTCGAGCCCGGCCTTGCGCTCCTCTAGCAAGCGCCGCATGCCCACGACCGGGAGGGTGGCCCGTAGGTGCTTGGCTGGCACTGGAAGGTGCTTCATCGGTGCGCCTCACCGGCGAGGAGCGCCGCAACTGCTTCCGCCACCGCGCGGCCGAATTCGGCGGCGTTCGCAGCCGCGATCGAGATGCCCGGATTTCGAGGGTCAGTCCACCATTGCCCATCCCGCCCCCGGTGCCACCATCTGATGCAGATCCGCGCAGCATCGACATGTCCGCGAGGGCTGAGCCGCGAGGGCTGAGACGTGATTCGCAGTTCTCGCCAGTTGCGGCAAATCGCCCCATGCAATCGGTGATTGCCGGCCGGGCCTTCGTCGCGTGGACCCGGTTCGAGGCGCGGGGCCTCGGTTTCGGTCATCCCGTGAAACGCGAGGCGCGCGGCCGTTGATGATGGGTCGCTCATGGGTCCCTCAGAAGATGCCGAGTCCATGCCACCATTCGCAGCGAGGGCAAGACAACCCCGTCTTGATCGACTCGGCCGCCAGCGCGCGAAGCGTGGCCGCAAGGTCGGGATCGCGTTCTGCGAGTGCGAGCGACAAGCGAAGCGCGAGCCGTTGCGAGTCGTTCAGCCGGTTCCAGGCATCGGCACCCATCGCAGCGGACGCGCCCGCGGCCTGCAATTGCTTCGCGGAATGTTCGCGCGCCTGGCGGGCCGTTGCTTGCTCGAAACTCTCCTCGGGCGGTGGCGGCGATGCTGCGCTGGTGGCGGCGGTTGCCGCTGCCTTACCGAACATTGGAGCCAGCCTTTCCAGCGCTGGCGGTCTTGGCCTTGGGGTGGGTCAAGTTGTGGCAGAAGCGGTCATACCCGCTGAGGGGCAGCCCGTCGCCGTCAACGGGTTCCGACTCGGTTGGCGCGGGCTCGGTCGCGCCGCTGGCGCCGCGGACAAGGTTGGCGATGTACAGATCGCGGCCCGTGGCCGCGTCTTCAGTTTCGGTTTCGTCGTGAATGGTTCGAGTGATCATGGGTCAATTCCTTTCGTTGATGGGTTTACTTGTCTCGCCGTACCGCCGCCTCGTGCGCGGATTGGATAAAGCGCGCGGCTTCTTCGTCGAGGCTTCGCCCGCCCTTGGCCATGTTGGTCGCTGGCATGCCCGTGGTTGCTTCGATTGTGCGTTTGAGCGCCTCGGCTCGCGCTGCTTCGGATTGATTGCTGGTCTTGCTCATGGTGGTGTGTCCTTTCACTGTTCGGTTGCTTGCACCGCGGGATTGCGGGCAATTTCGGTGAGAAACTTTGCGCACCACTCGGGCGCATTCGCGCCGGTCGCCTCAAGCGCCGGCAGTTGATCGCGAACGTCCGCCAGGGCGGCGTCGACGTTTTCGTCATGCTGGCCGCTGGCTTCGTACTGTGAGAACAGGGCGGACAGTCGAGTGTCGAGAACGCCGGGCGCGTGGACAAGGCACGGTTCCGCCAGCGCGGCGGCGAGCTGGGGGCAGTTCTTTGCCAATGCTCTGTCGCCTTCGTCTGGCGTGTGCAGCACCGTTGGCGCGGGCGGGACTTCGTAGCCAGGCCGCGTGCTTGCCCAGAGTTCAAGCCGATGGAGAACGAGTCCCGCAGCGAGCGACAGCTCCATCGGCTCGCTTGACCACGCTGTGGGCAGAGGCTGCGGAACTGCGCCGGCCAGGTGGGCAAGTCGTGTGCGAAGGCCGGAGAGATTCACGACCGCCCCGTTCCTGGCTCGACAAAACATCCCTGTTGGTCAGACCAAACCATGGTCTTCTGCATGCGCTCCATCTGTTCGACCATCGCCACGACTTCCGGGGGATAGTCCGCCGGGTTCCAGGGCTCCACCTCGGCCGAAGGGTTCGCCTCAACTTCGGCGAGGAGCCTGTGCACCTCGCGGATCATTTCCTCCGACGTCTTGCCGGGTGCCGACGATGCAACCGGCATCGACGCCGCCAGCTTGGCCAGTCGCTCACGAATCGACGAGAGCGCCCTCATGGCGTCGCCGTTCCGTCGATAAGTTGGCGGATGGCTTCGGGGGTGGGCTGGCCGTCCGTGACCAGGTAGGTGATGACGGCCGCTTGCCCAGCGCGCTCAATGCGTGGATACGGGGCGTCCGACGCCGGCCCACGAAAGTTTTCGGGCAGCAAGACAATCGTTGAGGGCGGTTCGTTCTCCCCCGCGTGTGCGGCTAGGAGTTCATCAAGTCGGTTTCGGATGCGTCGTAGGTCCATTCTCAGCGTCCTTTCCCAATGCGTGTTTCCAGCTCGGCCAGGCGGTCAGAAAGTTCTTGCAGCTCGCCAAGCTTCGCGGCGTTGGATACGACGGCGACGCAAGCCGCGATGCGGGCATGATCGGGCTCTGCGGTCTCGGCGAGCCCCACCAGCTCGCGGGCCGCGCGGTTGGCGCCCGCCGCAAGGACGGCACGCGCCAGCGACATGGCTTCGGCTGTGCGCGTTCTGATCTGAGAAGCTACCGCCGGTCTGGCTTTCCAACGCCTCAACGTGCGCGAAGTGACGCCCAACTTGGCCGCGATTTCCTCCATGGAAAACTCGCCACTCGCGGACAAGTCGACGAACCGCATCTCAACACTTGAAAGCCCGTCGGTGTCGTCGTCGGGAGACGGTGCTGCGGCCTGTCCAAAAGTGTCCGGTTTCTCGGCTGCTACCGCGCGCAGATCGGGCTTTTCGTCACTCATGGCCGCGCACCTCGGTTGAGAGGG
>PMKP01000456.1 GCA_003157775.1 Myxococcales bacterium
ACCGGCCCCGGCTCCGGCCCCGGTTCCGGCGCCGGCATGGCCGCCGGCCCCGACACCGCCTCCGCCAACCGCGAACACGGTCGCTTTGCCACCACCACCCTCACCCACTTCGCCCGCCAAATGNNCCCCTACTGCCAAGCCCCGCTCCCGGCGACCCAGCCGGAAACGGCACAGCCAGTGATTCTCTGCCAGGCATGTGGCAGGGCAATTGTCATCGCGTCCCCGGTCGCGGGCCGCCCTAGCGCGAGCAGGCCGGTCTCGCCCGCCAAGACCCTGATGTGGGGCGGTGGTCCCGTGCCTGGGATGCCGGCTAGACCAGTCGCCCCATCAGTCGCCGTGCCTGTGCGGCCCGGCCCTTTGGCAACTGACAAGCCCGGTTTGTCAGGGTCGGTCGCGTCCCGGCCGATTTCTGGCACGACTCCAGGGGACCCAAGACCCGCGATGGCCCGATCTCCAACAAGCGGCCAGCCGGTTTTGTCGCCGAAGCCCGCCAGCCCGGCAGGTGCCTCAGCGCCCCCAGGGCCGGCTGCTGCAACCGCCGGAGCGGCGACTAGGCGTCGAACCGCGACCGCGGAGTTTGTGATGGCCCCAACCGTTGTTCCACCCGCTCCCGAGTCAGCCGCCGCGGCTGCGCGTCTCCCGGAGCGGCCCGCAGCCGAGGCAACCGGTCCAGCCCCGGGTGCGGTGGACCTGTCGTTCGATCGCGGTGCAGCACCGGCAGGTGGTGTTGCGGCCGCGGCAGCGCCTCCCGCCGCTGCGCCCGTCTCGGAGGCGGGTGTGGTGCCCAGGGCTGAAAATGGACCACCCGAAGCACGAGCCCGCGACGAAGCGTCCGGGGAAGTCAAGGCGTCCGAAGCCGTCCCCGAATGGGCGGGATCGGCGCCTTCGTTGGGGTTAGCAGCACGCCTGAAAGGCACAGCGGGCAGAGATCGGCGCAACCTTCTGCTTGTTGCCGGCGGCGTGGGCGTGCTGGCGGCCGTGGGAATCGCCGTCTTTGCGGGTGGTGGCAAGAAGCGGTCCGTTCCGGAGCAGATGCGGGCCCCGGTCAGGTCCATGGAGAAGGCCGCCGCGTCCGCACAGGCTGCGGTTGCCAAGAAGCCGGCCCCTCCCGCTGTAGTCGCAGAACCGGCCAAGCCTCAGCCGGCGGCTGAAGCGAAGCCGACGGCCCCGGCGAAGAACCAGCCGGTAGCGGTCGAGCAGATCGCCGCCCCAGCCGAGAAGCCCGCTCAGCCAGAGAAGCCCGCCCTGGCACCAACTCCGGCGGCGGAGAAGAAAGTCGCGGCCGAGAAGCCAGCGCCTGCTGAACGCCCGGTCGCTCAGAAGCCTGCGGCGGCGCCCAAGCCCGCCGTCGAGAAACCCGTTGCCGACCGACCATCGAACGGGCTGGCTGTGCCGAGGCCCGAGAAGAAGCCAGCGCAACCTGCCACACCTAGTGCCAAGCTTGCCAGCAACAGGGCGCAGGAGGCCGCCGAGGCCTATCAGCGAGGGAATGCCAAGCTTCTCAATGGCGCGCCGGTCGAGGCCGTTCTGGCCTTCTCAGAGGCGCTGAGGCTGAATCCAAAGGACGCCCAGAGCCAGCGCGGGCTGGGCATGGCCTATGCCCAGGCTGGCAATGCGGCCCAGGCCGTGCACCACTACAAACTCTACCTCAAAGCTTCACCCAACGCGCCGGACCGCGCGCTCACACAAAAGAGAATCGACCAGCTTGGTGGTCGTTGATTATTGAGAACCGCCCGCGCTCGGCAAAGCCTAATCGCCTGGAACCGGAAGTGGGCGGACCAGCCAAGTAGTCAAGTATATTGATGATGACTACCAATGCTTACCTCGAATTCATATGGGAACCCTCAAAGGGTTCCCAAACCCTCCCGCGATGGTGCGCGGCCGGCGAAGCCGGCCGGCTCCCCACGCGACAACCAAATTGAGCCGGGGGGGGAAATGGTCGACTGCGTGGCAAGGCAACATCACAATCCACCATCCGCAAAGAGGCCGGGCTTGAAACTGACCATTCGACACTGTCTTCTGGGTAGCTGCGCGTTCTTGCTGCTTGCGCCCGCGTGCGGGACGTCTTCGAAGACCGCGCGGCGGACCTCCGCGCTGGTCAAGAAGAAAGCGCCCGCAGCGCAGACCACCACCGCGGAATCGCCGAGCAAGAGCAAGTCCGATGCACAATCGTCAGGCTCCGCTAAGGCTTCGAAAGGAGCCACTGCGCTGGAGGCAAAGAAGAAGCCACCGGGGCCGCCACCGCCGCCGCCCGAGCCCGACCTGCCGACCCGTTTTCCGCACCCACTTCTTTGCCCAACCCCTTCCGAGGTGCAGGCAGGCACCGAACTCATCATTCGCTGCGCAGTCAAGCCGGCGTTGGCAACGAAAAGCGTCGTTCTCCAATACCGGCCATCGGGCACTGACCGCTTCCTCACAATCGACGCAAACCGCTCGCCCAAGGGCTGGTACGTCGCAAAGATCCAGGCCACCGAAGTGAAGGGCAGCTCGTTGCAGTTCTTTGCCCAGGCGTACAACGCGAACAACAGGGTCACGGCATCAAACGGCACCGACGAGAGCCCAAATATCGTGCTTATCCGAAAGGTCGGCTCAGGCGCGGCCGGAATAGGCGGCACAGATCAACCGGTGGCGGACGACGACCCACTGGCCCGCATCCACAACCAAATCGCGGCTGAAAACGCCGAGAGGAACGAAGGTCGCCGGAGTCCAGCGCGGAGCTTGTGGCTGGGCGTGGGCATGGGTACAGGTTACGGTTGGTTCCCGACCCGAGTCCCGGAAGTCTACACCGGCGCGAAGGTGTCAGGTGGGTCGTTTGGCCGCTGGCTGCACCTCTTGCCCGAGATTGGCTACCAATGGACCGATCACATCATGTTCTCATTGCAGGGGCGATTGCAATACCTGCCTGCGGACATGGGAGCCGGGTGCAACGGTGCTTGCACGCCTCCCAAGGAATGGGCCTGGGCCGTGCTCGGCCGCATGTTTCTGCTCTATGACGGCCTCTTCGGACGCGCGAGCAATCTGCAGCTATTCGGGACCGGCACCCTGGGTGGCGGCACGGCCCTTCGTCTCTTCGTGGACAAGAACCCCAGCACCAGCAACCCCAACGCCGACTTCAAGACCAGCGACACCGTGCGCAGCGGTCCCTTTGTGGCCGGCCTGGGCGGCGGTGTCACCTATCACTTCACGAACTACTTCGCGCTCGCTGCCGAGTTGCGCGGGCTGTTTGGCTTCTGGGACGTGGCCATGGTGGTCGAGGCGGGGCTGTCGGCCCAGCTAAGCATGTGGTCTCTAGGCGCGCAGCGCGCCCCTTCGGCCGAGCCCGAGCCTGAGCCCGAGCCCGACTACCCACCGATCGAGTAGCTGAATCTGCAGCCCGGCGCTGCTACATCTCCTCCAGGATCTGCCGGACAACATCGACGGCAGGCTTGCCGCGTGGGGTGTAGCTGGTGGAATCGGGCCCGCCGCAGCCGTACCAGTTCCACAGGTAGAGGCCGGCCATGCGCGAGGGGGATTGCCCGGGTGCGGTCCACGCCTGCCGGAAAGCCTGGAAGGCGCGCGCTTGCTCTTCCACGTCGGGTACGCCACCTTTGACCTCGTCCCAGGGGGCAGCGGTCGAACCGCTCCGCGAGCGGTAGCCCAATTCGCTGAACACGAACGGCTTCTGGTATGAGGCCAGGTTGAACTCGATTTCCCGCCGTAGGCTGCGCCAGCGCGCGGTCAGCGCCGGCACGTCGCTGGGGCCGTCCGGCTCGCGCAGATTGAAATAGGCGACCACGCCGATCTCGTCGACTAGCTCGTAGAGGCGAACGTCCTGATAGTGGTCCCAGTTGGCCGAGTACATGAGCGTGCCGGAAAAGAGGGCGCGGATGCGTTCGACCAGGGGTCGCCAGTGCGCAAGGTCGCCGTCCAGCGACGAGAGCTCGCTGCCCACCACGAGGCGCGAAGCTCCGGTCAGCGCGCCCAACGAGGCCAGGTCTGCCAGCAGCTCGCCGTAGCTGGCGAACCACGCATCCCGATGCGCGGGCGCCAGGGTGCCCCGCCATTCTTTGGGGCTGCGCGGCTCGGACAGCCGCACGATGGGGAACAGGGTGGCCTCCAAGCCGGCCCGGCGGGAGAGCCGAATCGCGTCCGCGATGGCTTCCAAGGTGGGCGACAGTCGTGTGTGCAGCTTGAGCGCGGTCGAGGCTGCATGCGTCTGGTACAAGGGCACGACCAGTGCCACATGGGTCGCGCCCAGGGCTGCGATCTCGTTGAGCAAGGGCGCGTAGGAGAAGCTGACGTCCTCGGCGAAGAGCCCCAGCGCCACCCCGCGCTGCTTGACGTCGGCTGCTTCCGGCGCCGGCATGGGCAGAGACGATGGGGCATGGGAAGGGTCACCGGCCTGGCGGCTTGCCGGCAGCGAGCGCGCACTCGGAATTCGCGCCCCCGTAGCTAGCAAGAGAGCCAGGCAGAGCCCAGTCAAGGCCGGATGACGGCGATCCATGGCGATCCAGTCTACCGTGCCGCGCCCATTTCACCCACACCTACCCAATCCCGACGAAACGGGAGAATCCGTGCTAGACGGATACTATGTCGGAGCCGACTCGCTTCGATCGCGTGCTCGCCATCCTGGCCGACGGGGCGCGCTGGGATGTGGTGGAGCGTCTGGCGTTGGCGGGCGAGATGCCAACCCTACGCCAGCACTTCGTCGAGTGCGGCGGCCTACGCTCCGCGACTTCGGTGTTCCCCTCGGTCAGTGGCCCGGCGCACCTCCCTCTTCTGGCCGGCCTGCATCCCGGGCGCGCCAACCTGCCGGGGATTCGCTGGGCCGAGCGCCCCACGGGCAAGCACGGAAACTTTCTCTTTCGCACGCGCTCGTACATGGCGCCCTGGCGCGCGGCCAAACTGGAACGCGACATACCGGCTGTGGTGCGCACCCTCTTTCACCACATACCCGGCCTGGCCGACGTGAACACCTGGTTTGTGCGCGGCTGCCCGTCGCGCGCGCGCATGACCCGTTTTTCCAAGGGCGCGACCTTTCTGAAAGCGCTGGCCACCACCGACTGGCATGCGTCGAACTTGCAGGCGGAGGCGGCCGTGCGCCGCGCTTGGCAGCGCGGTTTCCCGTCGGTGCACGCGGTGTTCCCCGCCATCGACGAATTGGGGCATCGCTTCGGACCACAGACTGAGCAGAGCCATGAAGCCTACCGCCGCTTCGACGCCGGCCTGGGTCGGCTGATCGGGGAGCTGCACCGGAGCGGCACCCTGGCGCGCACGTTGATTGTGATTACTTCGGACCACGGCCAGACCGGTACCCACACCCACGTTGACATCGACGACCTCATGCGGCCTTTCTATCCGCGCACGCTGGTCTATCCCAAGCTGTGGCGGAACCTATTTTCGGCGGAGGCAGCGGCCATGGTGTCAGGAAACTCGATGGCCAATCTCTATATACAGGGCGAGACCGGGTGGCAGGAAAGACCCGACTTCGAGGCGGCCGGGAAAAAGGCCGCCGATTTGGTGGCCGCGCTGATTGCCCATCCCGCCATTGCGCATGTCATCTACCGGCGCGCAGCCCAGGTCTACGTGCTCGCGGGAAAAGCAGGCAAGGCGGTGGTCGACGCGCGGGAAGTTTCGGCCGACGACGCGACCCCGTCGGCTCGCATGGGATTCTCCGTCGAGGGCGAGAACCCGCTCGGCTACCGTCCCCTGCCTGACCGCATGACCCGTGACCAGGTGGCTGCGCTGACGGCCGGCACCGGCTTCCCCGATGCGCCCTGGCAGTTGGTCGAATTCTTTGGCTCGGCCCGCGCCGGCGATCTTGTCGTGTGCGCCCGGGCTGGCTTCGACTTGCGCTCGCGTTTCGAGTACCAGCCGCACAACGGCTCGCATGGGGCGCTGGAACGCGACCACATGCTGGTGCCGGCTGCGGTCAACGCGCGTTGGGTGGGCGATCGCCCCCTGTGCACTGCCGACCTCTTTCCCACGATACTCTCGGCCTTGGGCCTGCCTGTGCCGGCCGGCCTTTCCGGGCGGAGCGTCGAGTTGGTTCGCTGATATGGGAACCCTGAAAGGGTTCCCATACCCTCCCGCGATGGTGCGCCGCCGGCGGAGCCGGCGGGCTCCCCACGCGACTACCGTCCCGGAAATTGCACGGTGGCCCCGGCTCGGCTAGCGTGGAGTCCCCGATGAAGCACAACGCTACAGCTTGGGCACTGGCCGTCTCGTTGCTGTTCGTCGTGCCGACCGCAACGGCCGAGCGTCCATCCTACAATCGCCGCACCGGCCTGCTGGAGGTGCCTCTTTGGGGCCTGCGCAAGGCGGCCGAGCGCGGCGATCGGGCCGAGCTGGGCCGTTGGGCGGCACGCATCGGTGTGGCGCGGCTGGGCAACGCGTTGGCTGACCCGGACCGCAGCCTGGCCCTGGCCGCGCTCGACAGCGTGCCCTTTCTGCCGGATCGGCTGCTGCTGCTCGACGCCGTGCTGGCCCGGTGTGATTCGGCTGATGCACAGCTTGGCGAGCGCGCGCTGCGCACGATAGGGGCGCTGCTGGGTGACGCCGATCCGGGTCTTCTCGACGCGTGGGAAGTGCCGGCTGAAGTAGCCCAGCGCGCGTGTCGGGTTCTGACCGCGGCGGCGGGCGGGGCGGAGCGGGCAATCGAGGTACGGCTGGCCGCCCTGCAAAGCCTGGCCGACGCAAGCGTGCTGTGCGCGGGGAGAAACGATTTCTCGGCGCTGATGCATGATGCTTCCCCTGACATCCGCCGTGCTGCAATCCTGGTCTTGCCGCCCAACGGTGCGCGCACGCTTTCGGCCCTGCGTGAGGCAAGCAAGGATGCGGACCCAGGCGTGGTTGCAGCCACGGGCGTAGCCCTGTGCCGGCAGCAACTCTCCCCGCGCGCGAAAACCACGCCGCCACCTTCGCCCGCCCGGCCTTTGCGCGAGCTGGTGCTGGCGTCCAGCACGCCGGCAGAAGACGCAGCCGAGATGCTTGCTTGCCTGGCCGATTCCATTGATCCCACGGATGCCAAAGCCATGGAAGAGCTGCGCAGCAAGGGCAGCCCTCTGCTGCGCGATTTGGCCAAGCCTGTGGCCGATCATCCATGAAATGAAGCTAGTGCCGCCGGTCAGAAACTGTGAAAGGGCCGCAATTCCACTTGCCCGCACCGCGGCTAGGAGTAACCTGGACGCCGAGCGCGCATGGCCTTGCAGGCTGGCCAACTTTTTGGCAATTACCGCATCGTCCGACTAATCGGCGAAGGCGGTTTTGGGGAGGTCTACCTTGCCGAGAACCCGCTGATTGAACGCCGCGCCGCTGTGAAGGTACTGCATACGGCCCTGGCGCAGGATGCGGAGTTGGTCCGGCGTTTTCTCAATGAAGCCCGGGCGGTCAGTGCCATCCGTCACCGCAACATCATCGAAGTCTTTGACGCTGGCGTGACACCCGAGGGCGCGCCCTACCTCCTCATGGAGTTTCTCGAAGGGGTGTCGCTGCAGAAACGCCTGACAGACCGTGGCCGTCTCGCCCTGGCGCAGGTCCTGGAAATCGCACGCCAAGCAGGGTCGGCCTTGGCTGCTGCCCATGCCGCCGGGATCGTGCATCGTGACCTCAAGCCGGAGAACCTGTTTCTGGTGCCCGACCCAGCCGCGCCCAACCGCGAGCGAGTGAAGGTTCTGGATTTTGGCATCGCCAAGATAAGGCGCGTCGGTGGCACGGGTGGGACGATGCGGACGCAAGCCGGACTGATCATGGGCAGCCCAGCGTACATGTCGCCCGAGCAGTGCAAGGACAGCGCGGATGTCGATCTGCGCTCGGACATCTATTCTCTTGCGACCATCATCTACGAGGCGCTAGCGGGCAGGACGCCGTATGTGGCGGCAACAGGGACGGAGATGCTGGTCATGCATGTGACTGCGACGCCCGTGCCCTTACGCGAATGGGTAGCCGATCTGCCCGTCCATGTGGGGGCGGCGATCATGCGCGCGCTGTCCCGGACGCGCGATGACCGTTTCGAGAGCATGGCGGCGTTCATGGGCGCCCTGCGGAACGAAGTGGACGTGGGCACGGCTGCCTCGAGTCGGTCGTCGTCCTCGGAGGATCTGCCGACGGTTGAGGAAAGCCCGGTGTCAGGAGCCGAGCGGACCGTTCCTGTCCCGGCAATCACTACGCTTTCGCGAGCGACCGGCGAGGTGCGGGCCTCGGGCAGGCACGATGTGCTGTTGAAGGCTTCACGAAATCGGCGTTGGCCTTTCTTTGCAATCGGTGCAGGGGCCGTGGCAGGGCTTGCGATTTTTATGTGGCTGCAACCCAGTCCCGATTCTGCGACAGGAACGAGGCAAGGCACACGGGGAATTGCGGAGGCTGACGCTGCGCTTGCCGGTTCAGTCGTGACTGCCCGACCGGACGCGGGATCGGTGGCGGTGCTTCCCACCAGGGCTGATGCCGGGGCGGCCCCACCCGCAGCTACTCGGGTGCCGCCGGTGGGAAAGCCGCCGCGTGTAGTCGTTCCCCGAGGCGCGGCTGGGGTGCGGCCCGGCACCAAGCCGGCGCAGGCGGCCGCACGCCAGACAAGTTCCCCGCGCGCCACCAGACAGAGGAGTCTGGAAGACCCATGGCTCGTTCACTAGCCAGATTGTCTTGTCGGCACCGCGGCCAGGAGTAACCACCTCTTCGGCGGGCGGCGCGGCGTTGCTGGACGGCTCGCCTAGCTCGGGCGGTGTGACCAGAACCGGCGGCCCAATTCCTGGCGGTACTTCGGGTGGAGGGGGCGGCACCAGCGGCAGTGGAGTGCCGAGCGGCGGCGGCGTCATCAGTTTGGGCGGGATCACCAGCACCGGCCCCAATATTGTCACGTTTAGCAATGGCCGGGCCCAGGGACCGATGACAGGGTTGGGCTACGTTGAGCTTGGCTTGCAGGACACCATCACTTCTCCGTTGTGCGCGGAAGATCCGAACAATCCGACCGTTACGCGACCGATCACCGCTCCCGATCTCAACGAATGTGAGACAGCCGGCAAGACATGTCCCACCACAGGCCAGACGGTCTGGAACTCCACTTCCGCCCTTTGCATATCGGGCACCACCCCCAAAATTACGACGCCGGCCGGAGCTACTTCTCCTGACTATAAATCCGACTGGGGGCTTCAGATCGGCGTGAACACCAGCGACCCGCCGGCTGACACCAGCGGCAATGGACATACCCTCGGGACCAACTACTCTACCGTCGCTCTCACCATCAACCCTAGCGCGGTAACACCGGCAAATCCCGCCATCCGGGCTTTCGTTCACCTGGTCAGTCAGGCATGCACGGATGATCCCTACTGCTTTACCGTACCGGCATTACCGCCATCTGGAGTGCCCGTGCCCATGAACCTCACCGACTTCAACACTGAGTGCTGGGCTGGCTACCGGTGCGGGACTGACCCAAACTGCATCCAACTCAAGGCGACAGACATTCCCAACATCGACAAAGTCGGCGTACAGATCTCCTCGGATATCGGCAACCTGTACACCGTCAACAACTTCTGCCTCCAACAGATCGCGTTCGGGAAGTAGTCGCGGCTTCTTCTTGATATCGCCCCACCGGATATCGTCCCACCGGGGTTGAGGTCGCAGACACGTACTTCCGTTCCGCCTTGAAAATAATGACTATAGTCACTGACCATGCTATATTGACCCCATGGTTTCGATTCAAGTTTCGGAGTTCAAGGCAACCTGCCTCTCGGTGATCGAGCGTGTTCGTCAGACCGGACAGCCGGTGCTCATCACCAAGCACGGTGAACCGGTAGCGGAGCTGGTTTCTGCGCGACCACAGGCCAAGGGCAAACGCCAAGGGTTCCTGGGCAGCATGCGCGGCACGGCCGAACTCGCCGGGGACATCGTTTCTCCCGTACTCAGCGAGGAAGAATGGACAAAGGGCCTGCTTGAGGACGACAAGAAGGCGGGGCGCCGGTGAGACTTCTTCTCGATACCCATATCCTGGTTTGGGCGCGGCTTTTCCCGGAGCAACTCTCCGACGCTGTAACCGAGGCCTTGCAAGATGAGGAAAACGAGCTCTGGTATTCGCCGATCAGCGTCTGGGAAATGCTCCTACTCGCCGAGAAGAAGCGGCTCAAGATCAAAGGCGATCCCTATCGCTGGGTGGAACGCGCGTTGGATGGGTTGCGGGAAGCTCCGCTGAACCGGCACGTTGCGATGGAAAGCCGCCGCTTGCATCTGCCGCACAAGGATCCAGGCGATCGCTTCATCGCCGCGACGGCCATGGTTTACGACCTCGTCCTGGTTACCGTCGATCGGAAGCTCGTGGAGTGCGCAGAGCTCAAGAGCCTCTGATCGCGTGATGCCTGCTTCTCGACGGCGCGATCCCTTGGCTTACCGTCGAAAACTGGACCGAAGTGCTGGGCGCCGCGCCCTCAAGGTCGAAAGATGACCAGTTCCAATTCCTTGATCGGGCGGAAGTGTTTGGAGTTCGCGCTCATGAGGGGCAGCGCGTTCTCGACCGCAGAGGCCGCGATGATGGCATCGCCCGCCCGCAGCCCCGCGGAGAGGCCATACTCCTCGACGTACACCAGGCTGCGGTGGCCGATGTTCTCGGTGAGCGGAAGAACTGTGAAGCCCAACTCGGCCAAGAAACGCTTGATGATGCGCAAGTCATCCTTGTCGCGTGCTCCCTGCACCAGCTCCATCAGAGATTGCACGGAAACCAGCCGTCGGGCGGCGTTGTCGATGGCCAGCGCGGCCCGGCGCGAGCCCCGCTGCGCGTAGATGAGAACGTCCGTGTCAAAGAGCACGGTATCGGCCCCCACGGAGAGCCGTCATGATCTCATTCACCGGCCGCTTGTCCCGCTTGTGCATGCCAAAGAACGGCGTGTCCGAGACCCTGCGCAGAGTCTGAGACGACGCGGGGATGATCGTGCCCTTGACCTTGCCGTGGTACAGGACAGACACGGACTCGCGCCGTTCAAGCGCCTCAAGCACCTGCTTGGTTCGGTAACGAAGATCGACGATCGAGGCGTTCATGAGCCACCGGAATCTGTCTACCCATTATAGACATTGAAGCCGCGGCTGTCCAGGGCGTCGATAGCCCCTGTCGATAGCCCCAAAGGAGGTCATGCCCGTGGTCGTGGCCGTGGCCGAGCAACTTCTTGAATGGGCGCCCTTCGCCGGCCCCGCCCTGTGCTACCCTCACAAGGTGATTCCGCGAACCGCCAGGCAGATTCTCCTTGCCCTGGCCGCCGCATGCCTGGGGGCCTGCGCCGCCCGGCTACCGCCCGTCACCAAGCTGATCAACGACCGGCAGATCGTCACGCGGTCGGTGAGTCCCAGCGCCTACGAGCACGCCAGCCGCGCGTTCCTCTACGAAGAGGAGGAGCGCTGGCAAGAGGCTGCGGCCGAGCTGCAGCGGGCCTTGGCATTCGACGACGAATCGCCTGAGCTGCAGGCGCATTTGGCCGAGATCTTCATGCGCCTAGGGCGCCTCTCCGATGCAGCGGAGGCCATCCGCGCCTCGTTCAGGATCGAAGTCACGCCCGATGGCTTGATGGCCGAGGCGCATCTGCGCCAAGCCCAGGGTGACGTGGCAGGCGCGGTACAATCTTTGCGGCAGGCAGTGGGCAAGGTGGATCTGGCTGACGAGCCCGACACGGCCGAGACGGTCTATCTCGAATTGGCTGAGGCGCAGATTCTGGCGCTCGACGTTCCCGCCGCGGCCAGCACCCTGGCTGATTTTTGTCGCCGCGAACCAGTGTCGCTTTCGGGGCACATGCGCCTGATGGCGGTGGCTTGGGCTCTGGGAGACGTGGGGCAAAGCGAGGCGCAGCTTCGCCAGACCCTGGCCGAGGAGCCCAATCACATCGAGGCACTCACGGCCCTGGCGTGGCTCTTGGCCGCCCAGGGGCGCAACGACGAGGCCCGGAGGGCTTTTCGCGAAGCCTTGGATAGGGGAGAGGGGTCCCTGGAAATCGCAGCGGCCTACGCGCGTTTTCTGGTTGGCATCGGCGAGAACAAGGTCGCCGAGCAGTTGGCCGACGATCTAGTTTCTCCCCTGGCCGGCTCGGATCCTGAGAGTCTGCCCGGCAGCATTGAACTGGAGCGTTCGGCGCACCGGCTGGAGCGAGCCCTGGCCTTGGTGAAGAAGGCGCAGGAGGCGGGCGTCTCCGACGACGCCAAGACGCGCCTGACCCTGACCGCGGCTGCGTTGCTCAAAGAGCAAGACAAGGGCGAGGAGGCGTTGGCGACTCTGGTTGCGGTGCCCAAGACCTCGCCGCTCTATTTCGAGGCGTGTTTGCGGGCGGCGGAATTGCTGCGCGACCAGGGCAAGACCACCGAGGCGGTGCGTTTGGCAGAAAGCGCCGCAGCCACGGCAGGCGACAATGCGGAACAGAAGCTAGACGCGGCGATTGAGCTGGCCTTCATTGACGAGAAACGTGGCGATGCGGTCATGGCCACGCGTAGGTTGGAGGCACTGCGAGCCAGCCAGCCGGAGCAGGCCCACCTGATCCTGAGCCTGGCCACGATTGAAGAACGACGTGGCGCTTGGCAGCGTGCCCTGGACCTGGTCGAGCCGCTCATCAAGAAGAAGCCGGGCTCGGTGGAGGTGCTCAATTTCTGGGGCTTCGTCGCGGCGGACCACGGCCACGACCTGGACAAGGCGCAGAGGCGGTTGCAAGCCGCGGCGGCTCTGGAGCCTGGCACCGGGGCGGTGCTGGACAGCCTGGGCTGGGTGAGCTTTCGCGCGGGTCAACTGGACAAGGCCGGCCTTTTCTTGGAGCAGGCCGGGCGGCTGGACCTTGCCGACCCCGAGATCCTATCTCACCTGGGCGATCTCTACGCAAAACGATCGGAGCCCGAACGAGCCGCGGCTGCGTACCGCAAGGCCTTGAGCCATAAACCCGAGGAGCGCCTGCGCCGGCGGCTGGAGGAGAGCCTGGCAGGCATCGAATCCCAGCGCGCCGCCGGGCGATAGCCGATGCAGCGAATGACTGTCCACAGCTTCGGGGGCGCTGCAGCCCTGGCGCTCTCCCTCCTGTTTGCTACTTGCGCGACGGCGCCGGTGCAACGGACATATCCCGTTCCTACCGCCGATGAGCTGCTGGCGGCCCTGCGCGCGCGCCAAACCGCAGTCCACAGTCTGAACTTGGAGACGCGCACCACGAGCTGGCTGGGCGGCCAGCGGGTGCGCGGCACGGTGCAGATGCTGGTCGAGCGCGAGGGCAACCTGCGTTTTGAGGCCGAGGTTTCGTTGCAGGGCACAGTGGCCGCGCTTGCAGTTTGCGACGGCAACTTCGTCTTCGTTGACCACCAGAAGAAGATCTTTCGCCTGGGCCCAGCCACCCCGAGTGACGTGGCTTCTTTGATTCGCATTCCCCTGCCAGCCCAGGCGGTGGCCGCCATCCTGCTGGGCGACGTGTTCCTTCCCGAGGGAAGCAAGGGGTTGGATGTCGGGTGGGATCGGGGCGCGGATGTGCTGCATTTGCAGGCGCCGGACGGCGATGAATTGTGGGTGAGTTTGCACCGGCCGGCGCCTCTGGTCGCCGCCTGGGACGTGGTCGCGGTCGCGGGTCGGCCGGCGTTCGCTCGCGCCCGCTGGCGCGTGTCCTATGAGGATCTGGAGCACATCGACGGCAGGTCGTTTCCGGCACTTGTCCGCTTTGCCGAGCCGGGTCGCGATTTCGACGACGGCGTGGAGATCAAGGTCCGAGACCGCATCGTGAACCCCGCCTTTCCGGCTGACGCCTTTCTGCTCGCGCCCCCGCCCGGCTATCTGCCGCAAAAAGCGGGGGAGTAGCTAGCTTTTTTCACCACA
>PMKP01000400.1 GCA_003157775.1 Myxococcales bacterium
CAGGGTTCCCATATCAGAGCGCCAAAGTCAGCGGCCTACCTGATGACCAGCACGAAGATGTCGTAGAAGGCGTGGGTGTAGACGGCGACCGCAAACCCGCGCCGCCAGAAAAGCAGGCCGAAGAAGAGGCCGGCCAGGACCCGGAACACGAAGGGGCCGAGCGCAACCGGATCACCGTAGGGCGGCAGGTGGTGCATTGCGGAGAACACCGCCGACGAGAGCAGGAAGGCCCCGAGCAGTGCAGCCCATCGGGCTATGCGCACAAGCTTCTCCAACACAAAGACTAGGCCGCTCAGCAAGCCCAGGCGAAACACGGTTTCTTCGTAGACGCCTGCACCCAACGACATCACGAAGCGGGCCAGCAGGCCCTGCCCTTCGATCCCACCGGCAAGTCGGGGCGAGATGCCGAGCACCCTGGTCATGATGAAGACGATGAGTGACCCCATAGTGAGAGCCCAAATCGCGCTCTCGAGCAGCACCGGAACCACTACCGCGCGATTGAAGTGCTGGCGCCGGCCAAGCGCCAGCACAGTCACCAGAAAAAGAACCAGGACCCCTCCCAGAAAGCCCAAATAGCCCGTCAGGCTTAGCCCGAAGGTCCGGAAAAGGAGGGTTGTGATGAAGTCCGCCCCATTCAGCATGGGTAGGGTGAACAGGACCCCCACCTGATAGATGAGAAAGAGCGGGAAGACGAGGATGAGACTCGTCAGCAAGTTTCTGGGGTTGTCCGCCGCCGATGGCATCGCGATCTACCGGGGAATCGATCGCATCTCCGGGTCGTGCCACAGCGGCAAGCTGGGAGAAGCCTCGCCAGAGCGGCCGTGGGATCCCGTCACACCACCACCAACACGCGCCGCCGCGCGCGCGGCACCGGGCGTCTGCGCAGGCGGCTCGACCACGGCAGCCACTTCGCGCTGCGGGTCGAGATACTTCCGGGCCACCCGTACGACGTCAGCTACCGTGATCTCCATGATTTTGTCGCCGTAGAGGCGATAGGATTGCCAGCCTTGACCGTAGGCCTCATAGAAGGCCAGCGCAGCGGCGATCGCACTTCTGCGCTGCAGTCCGATGGCGTGGGTGCCAATGAGATAGCGCTGGGCTCGCTGCAATTCGTCGGGGGAGATGCCATTTTCCGCCACGGCCTTCAGTTCCTGTCGGATGGCGCGCACGGCTTCTTCCACTTTCTCGGGGCTGGTGGCCACGTAGACGGCGAAATAGCCCGGATCAATTCCTTCCAGTGAAAAAGCACTCACCCGATAGGCCAGGGCTCGCTTCTCTCGAATCTCGCTGAACAGGCGGCCCCCTTGCCCAGACAAGACATGCGCCAGCACCTCCAGGGAAAAGCGATCGGGATTGGCGAAGGTCACGCCCGGGAAGCCGAGCACCACATGCGCCTGCTCCTTGGCCAGGAACTTGAGAACCTGGCTTGGCCCCTCGGAGGGCGGCTCCGCGGCGACCTCGGGCTGCGGCACGCCTGCTTCGGAGGCGCCGGAGAAGAGTGTCGCGACCCTAGCGATCACGCGGTTGGGTTCCACGTCACCCACCACCGCGAGGGTCAGGTTCTTGATCGCATAGTGGCGACGGAAGTGTTGCAACAGCTTGCGCCGAGTGAACCCCGCCACGGAGTCCGACGTGCCGAGAGGATCGAGGCGATAGGGGTGTTTCTTCCACATGCCTGAATGGAATAGCCGAAATGCCACCTGACCCAGGTTGTCCTCCTGCGCGCGGATGTCGTCGATTACAATTCGCCTCTCCTTGTCCAACTCCTCATCGGAGAATGTGGCGTTGAGCAGGCAGTCCGCCACCAGGTCGAAGCCGCGCTCGAGATAGCGCGAGAGAAACTCGGCCTGAAGTCCCAAACTGTTGCGGCCCGAGTAGCCTGAGATGCTGCCCGCCATGCCCTCGACCTCGTGCATGATTTGCTCTGCGCTCCGAGTCTTGGTGCCACGCGAGAACAAGGCAGCCAGCATGTGGGAGATGCCATTCGATCGCTCGTCCTCGTAGCGAAGCCCACCCACCCAGGTCGCGCGCACCGCCACGATGGGCACCGAGGCGTCGCGCAAAACCAACAGCTTGAGCCCGGAGGGGAAGACGTGCGTGACGACATGGTCTCCATCGCCGGCGGCGGCTGCTGCTGCGCGCGCAAAGCGCGCGTTGGCTCTGGCCTCGGCCGCCTCGGCCAGCTTCTTGATCGAGGCCGCAGTCTTTTCCGTCCTTGCCCGTTGCTTGTCGGCCTTTGGCTCGGGCACCTGCGCGAAAATCGTCAAGTTCGATACCCGCAGGTATTGGGCAGCCACTCGTCTCAGGTCAGCCGGGGTCAGTTTCTGTAGGCTGGCAAGATAGCGATCTTCGAAGCCTACGTCGCCGGCGATGGCGGTGAAGAAGCCCAGCTTGCGCGCATGACCCTGGACCGTCTCTTTGTCGTAGACCTGGTCGCTCTCCAAGATGGTGCGCGCCTTGGCCAGCTCTTCTTGCGCCATCTCCTCGCGCGACAGACGCAGAATCTCGTCGAGCATGGCGCGGGCAGCATCATCGACACGACCAGGAGGAAGGCTGGCGGCCACCACCATGAGCCCGGGATCGCGGGCAGAAAACAGATAAGCCGAGGTATTGGTCACGAGCTGGCGATTGCGCACCACCTCGAGATTGAGCCGCGAGCTGTCCCCCTGACCGAGCGCCACCGCCAGAAGATCGAGCGCGGGAACGTCCGGGTGATTGATGGCAGGGGTGCGAAACCCCAGGAGGAGTTGCGTTTCCTTCACATCGCGCGCGCTAGCGACTACGCGCAGTTGGGATTGCTCGACCTGCCGGGGCCGGGACGCAACCGGGACTCCCGTGGGGATCGAGGAGAAGGCTTGGGTGATCTTCTGGCGCGCATTGTCGGCCTCGAAGTCACCCACCACAACCAGCGTCAGATTGCTGGCTACGTAGCACTTGGAAAAGAAGGCCACCAGATCTTCTCGGCGCAGGCGGCGCACGGTGGCCTCGGTCCCGATGATGGGGCGACCGTAGGGATGTTGGTCGAAAACCGCGCGAAACAGGCCTTGCCCCGCCTGGCGTTCTGGGTCGTCGAGCCCCTGCTTGATTTCCTCGAGCACGACGTGGCGCTCCCGCTCAAACTCAGCAGGGTCGAAGCCGGCGTTCTGAATGGTGTCGGCCAGGATGTCGAGGCCGGCATCGAAGAACCGACTGGCCAAGACGAGGTGGTACACGGTTTCGTCGTGGCTGGTCCAGGCGTTGATCTCGCCGCCAGAGCCCTCCACCTCCCGCGCGATCTGGCCCACGCCGCGCCTTTTGGTCCCCTTGAACAGCATGTGTTCGAACACGTGCGCGATGCCTGCCATCTCTGAGGGCTCGTCGGCTGACCCAATCTTCACCCAGGCCTGAAATGCCACTACCGGCGCGGCGTGGTTCTCTTCCAGAACCACTTCCAGACCGTTGTCGAGACGAAAAATCACGGGGTTTTCTCTCCCGGCTGCAGCCTCAGGTGGCATCACCCCCAGAGCGCCGCTCGGCCATCTGTGGCTACAGCCGGCGGCAACCAGGAGGATGCAAGAGAGGACAGCTAGCCTCACCGCCGCAACCGTAGCACGTTGCGGGCCTGATTGGGGACATGCGGCGTGGTAGATTGAAAGGCGTGACCGGCGCAGGTCGCTGTCCCACGTGCAGGCGAGCCATCCCTCCCGAGGCGGCCAGCGCACCCTTTCGACCGTTTTGCTCGCAGCGTTGCAGGCTGGCAGACTTGGGGAGTTGGCTGGATGGCGCCTACCGTATCAGCCGGCCGGCTTGTGAAGAAGAACTGGACCAGGGGGTGCCGCAAGACAAGGATGATGCGGATGAACCGCACTGACCGACGCCGCGGTCGTTTTCTCGTGGCGACGTCGGTTGGTCGTGCTAGTTTTTTGCCGCCTTGGCGGGGGAAGCAAGTTGGGTTTAGTCCCGGCCAGCTTCCAGGTCGAAAGAAAAGAGAATCGGGGCGTGGCGCAGTCTGGTAGCGCGTTCGGTTCGGGACCGAAAGGCCGGAGGTTCAAATCCTCTCGCCCCGACAAACACCGTCGTTTCGCTCCTAGAGCACCGAACGGTTTGCCGGACCGAGCGAAATCGCGCAGTTGCGAGCGGCCCGAGGCGNNCGACGGGAGGCAAACCGTTCGGCGCTCTAGGGCGCGCTCCGCAGGCGTGTGCCAACCGGGATTGGGTGGCCGGCCAGCAGCGCGGCGGCAGGCAAGCGCTTGCGGCCGGGCATTTGCAGCTCGGCAAAGGCGACGGCTGCCTCCCCGCACGCGACAGCCAATCCTTGTGGCACGAGGCCCTGGACCTCGCCGGGGGCGCCCTGCCCAGCTATCACGCGCACGCCAAAAACCTTCATCGGCTCGTCGACAAGGAAGACAATTGCGCCCGGCCAGGGGTCCACACCACGCGCATGCGCTGACACCACCAACGCAGGAGCGCCAAGGTCAAGATAACCGTCCTCTTTTTTCATGAGCGGCGCCAGGGTAGCGCCTGCCTCGTCCTGCGCTCGCAGTGTGACGCTGCCATCGGCGATGCGGGGCAAGGTTTCAACAAGCAGCGCGCTCCCCAGCGATGCCAGCCGCTCGGCTAGCATCCCCGCCGTGTCATCGTCGCAAATCGGCTCTTCCCGAGAGGCTGCCACCGGCCCCGTATCCAGGCCTTCCTCCATGCGCATCACGCACACGCCGGTCTTGCTTTCGCCGCGGATGACAGCCCATTGGATGGGCGCGGCGCCGCGGTATCTGGGCAGTAGCGAGGCATGCACATTCCACGCGCCCAGCTTCGGCACGGCCAAGAGATCCGGTGGCAGGATGCGACCATAGGCCACCACCACGAATACCTCGGGCTGCAAAGCCGCAAGAACCTTGGCCAGCTCTCCGTCCCGCAGTTTGGTCGGCTGCTCGACCGGCAACCCAAGCCGCATGGCCAATTCCTTCACCGGAGGCGGCTGCAACCGCTTGCCCCGCCCCGCCGGCCGGTCTGGCTGGCTCACCACCGCCAAGACCTGGTGTTCACGAGCTACCGCCTGCAATGATGGCAGCGCGAAGGCGGGAGAGCCGAAGAAGATCACCCGCACGCCATCAACCCTTGGGCGCCTCCGGCGGCAGCTCAGCGCTCGATTCCGGCTGCTGCGCCTGCTCCTCCGGTCCTGGCGCGAGGTTCAACTCGTACGCCGCTCGCAAGGCGGGCGTCGAGAGGATGCGCAGCCCTTCGTCCAAGACCTCACGAATCGTGTCGACCACCGGTTTCAGCTCGTGGGTCAGTTCCGGCCCCAGAACCTCTGCTGCGCACTCCCTCGACAGACGCTGGTGGGCACGCCGAATCTCGGTAGCATCCGCCTCTCGATCCACACCCAAGACCTGGAAGTAGTCGCCCTCTTGGGCCAGCACGTGCCGCGCCACTACCCGCTCGCGCGCGATCTGCAAGTCGCGCACTCCGATGCGAAAGCCCTGATTGGCTCCGCCTCCAGACCGGGCGGGTCGCAGGACCCCAAAGCACGACAAGGCAAACGCGATCTGCCAGACTATCGTGTCGGGCAGGCCGCTGGAGCGTGCGACCTCGTCCAACGAACGCACCCCATCGAAGAGGAGAGGCACGCGCACCTCGGCTGGGTCGGGAAGCATTTGCGCCACCAAATCGGCTGAGCCGCCCGACGCGTCGAGAACGAACAGGTTCTTGCCAGATCCGACATGAACCGCAATCTTCTCCGTCGAATAGCCACGCGCAAGTCCCTCACGGACCAGAGCCGCCGGATGGCGCAGAAGTCGCGTCCGTTCAGGTCCGGCGATCATCCCAGGTTCCATCTGCCAACGCCCGGCCGTCCAGCCAAACAGCGTCAGGATGATGCTTTCGTAGTGACGGCGCACCGCCGGCAGCAGTTCATCGCTGCGCAAAAAGCCCATGTCGACCAGCACCGCCCCAACCTTGCGTCCGGTCGCATCGACGACCTTCTCCACCTCTTCCTGCTGGGGCGCCGACACCACCCGTTCGCGGACCAGCATGGCCAGCATGCGATCCGCTACATCATTCGATGCGGCCATTACTGGCAAACCCGCTTCGAAGTAGACGTTCTTCTCAACCGGCTCCTGCCAGATCCGCAGACGGCCGGTGGTTCCGTCGCTGAAAATGTGGCCCATCAAGAGGGGCAGGTCGATCTCCGCCAGTTCGCCGACCGAGGGGGGACCCTCATCCCCCACGGCCTCCAGCGCCGTCGACATCTCAGCCTCGATGACATCATCGATACCCGCGGCCAACCGGCCGAGTAGCTGCGAAACTTCTTCTTTCACTTGTGCCATCACAACACGCTCTGGGGATCGACGTCGATAGCGAGCCGCACTTCACGCGGCAGGGTCACCCCGGCGGCGGCCCGCGCCACGGCCAGTAGTTTGGCCCGATCGGTCCCGCGCAACCAGATCTGATAGCGACTGCGGCCGCGCAACCTGCGAATGGGTGCCTCGGCCGGCCCCAGCACGAGAACGGCGGTGCCTGCCTGCGCACGGGCGTGGGCAGCCGCGGCAGTGGCGGCGGCGCAAACCGAAGCTTCATCACGGCCGTCCAAGCGAAGAGCGATCATACGCGAAAACGGCGGATAGCTCGCACTTTCTCGCCGCGCCAACTCATCACGCACGAAGCCCTCGTAGTCGTGAGTGCGCAGAAACTGGATGGCCGGGTGCTCCGGGCAAAAAGTCTGCACCACGATGCGGCCCGGCCGATCTCCCCGGCCGGCCCGCCCCGCCACCTGCTCAAGAAGCTGAAAGGTCCGCTCGGCCGCACGGAAGTCGGGCAGGTGCATGCCCTGGTCAGGCTGCAGCACGCCCACCAGAGTTACGCCGCCAAAGTCGTGACCCTTGGTGACCATCTGGGTGCCCACCAGGATATCGATCTCGCGTTCGTGCACACGCGCGAGCAGTTTTTCCAGCCGGTCGCGCTGGCCGTCGGTGGTGTCCCGGTCCAGCCGCGCCACGCGGGCCGAGGGAAAGAGAGCGCGCACCACACTCTCCACCCGCTCGGTTCCGGTCCCCAGCCCCTGCAGCGCGGCCTGCTTGCACGCCGGACAGCGAGGAGGAATGGCCGCCGCTCGACCGCAGTAGTGGCAGATGAGCTTCTCGCGCCCGCGGTGCAGGGTCATGGACACGTCACAGCTCGAACAGCGCAAGACCGCGCCGCAAGCCTGGCAGTGCATGAGGGTCGAAAAGCCGCGCCGGTTGAGAAAAAGAATAGTCTGTTCGCCGGCCGCCAGGGCTTGCGCCACGGCCTCCAGCAACGGCGGGGCCAGGAGTTGGTCCGGCCCCATCAGGTGACGCCGCAGATCGATGATTTCGACCGGCGGCAGCGGCCGCGCCGCCGCGGCTGGATTGGCCCGCGTCGGCAGAAGCAGACGGCGAAACCGCCCCACCAGCACGTTGCGGAAGCTTTCCAGCGACGGCGTGGCCGAACCCAACACCACGACAGCCTTGGCCTGGTGGGCCCGCATCACAGCCAGATCGCGGCCGTGGTAGCGCACGCCATCCTCCTGCTTGAAAGATCCGTCGTGCTCTTCGTCCACCACCACCACCGCCAGCGCGCGCACGGGCGCGAACACGGCCGAGCGTGCGCCCAGCGCGATGCCGACTTCACCGCTGCGCAGACGCCGCCAGGCCGCCAGACGGTCCGCGGGAGGCAGAGCACTGTGCAGGACCGCCACATCGTCACCGAAACGAGCGCGAAAGCGTGCCGCGAGCTGCGGGGTCAACGCGATCTCGGGCACCAGAACCAGCGCCCCCTTGCCCTGCGCCCGGGCCTCAGCGATCAGGCGCAGGTAGACCTCGGTCTTGCCCGAACCTGTGATGCCGTGGAGCAAGAATCCGTTGTATCCCTTGCCCAACGCCGCCCTGCACGCTTCGAACGCGGCCTGCTGGTGCGGATTGAGTACAGGAGGCTCGCTACTAGCTGCGGACGTCTTCCCCTCCCCCGCTCCTTTCCGACTCTTGCTCGGACCCGCCACCCAGTCGATGATTTCCACCAAACCGCGCTTCCCCAGATGCGCCATGCGAGCCGTCGCACCGGCGGTAGCCCGCGCCAGAGCCGTCGGGCTCAAGCTGCGCGCCGCGCGCAGTCTGGCCAGCAAAGCCCGATCTTCCGCATCGAGCGTGATCCCAGCCATGTGCGAACGCCCTTCCGCCTCCAGGTCGACCAAGCGCCGTCCTGCCTCGGTGAGACGGATGCGACGTGAGGCAACCGCCCGCTCGCCGCGCGGAAGCGCGGAACGCAGGACTTCTCCCAGCGGGGCCAGGTAGTAGCCGGCCGCCCAACGGCAGAGATCGAGAATCGGTTCCTCAATGGCGGGACCGTCGCCCACCACGTCCGCGATGTCACGCACCGAACCGGCCGTGGCTTCTGGATGCCCCACCACGAAGCCGGTCACCTGACGTGAACCGAACGGCACGATCACCTCAGTACCGAGCGGCAGGCGCACGCCGGGCCGAGGGTCGCGGTAGGTAAACGTTTCATCCACCGGCAGGGTCACCGCCACCTGCAACAAGGTGCCAGAGACCGCTGCCGAAGTTCCCGATGCCGCGGTCACGTCTCGCGCAGAAGTTTCTCCGCGCCCACGCGCACCGCCGCACCGATGTCCGATCGGCGGAGCGCATAGCGCAGCACAGCCAGCACGTAGCCTGCCCGATCCCCAGCGTCGAAACGCTCGCCCCGCAACTTCACGCCGTAGAGACCGTCGGTGGCGCACAGGGTGGCGAGAGCATCCGTCAGTTGAATCTCGCCACCCTGGCCTGGCTTGGTGTTGGCGAGGATGGGGAAGATCTCGGGCGGCAAGACATAGCGGCCTACGATAGCCAGACGCGAAGGAGCCTTGCCCGGCTCGGGCTTCTCCACCAGCGTGTGAAGGCGAAACACGCCCCCGCCGACGGGTTCGCCAGCCACGATTCCATAGAGATGCTCCTGACCTGGGGGGATCTCCCACAGGCCCACCACGCCCTTGCCATACCTCGCGTAGACATCCAGCAGTTGTTTGATGCCCGGCTCGTCACCTTCGAGCAGGTCGTCACCCAGCAGCACGGCGAAGGGCTCGTCCCCCACCAAGCCGCGGGCGCACAGCACAGCGTGACCCAGACCGCGCGCCTCCGCCTGGCGAATGGCCGAGATGTGCGCCAGATCGGTCAACCGCCGTATCATCTCCAGATCAGCATGCCTGCCCTTGCGTTCCAGCAGCTCCTCCAGCTCAGCCCCGCGGTCAAAATAGTCGATCAGTGCGTCCTTGCCCCGGCTGGTGATGAGGATCAGATCGCGAATCCCGCTGGCCACGCATTCTTCCACGTTGATCTGGATGGCCGGCATGTCCACGATGGGCAGCAGTTCCTTCGGGACAGCCTTGGTCACCGGCAAGAACCTGGTCCCGAATCCTGCGGCCGGGAGTACTGCCTTGCGAACCGGTTTCACAATCGCCATGGCCCTTGAGGGTAGCCTACTGCCAGGCTGCAGTCACGTCGTGGGTGGCTTGATCTGGAGAATGTGCGCCGGCATCCAAGTCGGATCGAGACGGATGTAGTTCCACTCGCCCCGCCAGGTGTAGGTCGATTCGGTCAGCAAGTCCGTCAGCTCATAGCTAGTCGGTACTTCCCCGACCAAGGCCTTGCCCCGCTCCGCCCGATGAAACAGCCCCGGGACCAGACGGATGGTGCCGTCCTGCACGTTGTGCGGGTCCACATTGACGACCATCACCAACACCTCTGCCAGCTCCGGCGTGGTCTTGGCGTAGGCGATTATGTTGGGATTGCTCGATTCGAGGAACCTGAGGTTGCGGCCCAGCGCCAGCGCGGAATGTGTGCGCCGGATTCTGTTCACCGTGGTGACCAGCTCCTTGATGTTACCCGGCCGGTCCCAGTCCCAGGTCTTGTGTTGGTACTTTTCCGAGTCCAAATACTCCTCACTGCCCGCCGCGAGCGCGCGCTTCTCGCACAGCTCAAAGCCACTGTAGATACCGTAGCTGGGCGAAAGGGTCGCGGCCAGGATCAAGCGAACCATGAAGGCCGGGCGCCCCCCCTTCTGCAGATACTCGTGCAGGATGTCCGGCGTGTTGGCGAAAAAGTTCGGCCGCAAGTAGTCCGCGCTGTCGGTGAGAAACAGCTCGGTGGCATATTCCTCCAGCTCCGGGCGCGAGTTGCGCCAGGTGAAGTAGCTATACGACTGGGTGAAGCCCAGCTTGGCCAGCATCTTCATGCGCTTCGGCCGGGTGAAGGCCTCGGCCAAGAAGAGCACGTCGGGATGGTCGCGATGCACGCGGGCTATCAGCCACTCCCAGAAGCTCACCGGCTTGGTGTGCGGGTTGTCGACGCGAAAGATGCGGACCCCACGCTTTGCCCAGAACCGCACCACCTCGAGCAAGGCTTGATACAGGCCCTCACGGTCTTCGGTATCGAAATTGATGGGAACGATGTCTTGATACTTTTTGGGCGGATTCTCGGCGTGCTTGATGGTTCCGTCAGGCCGCTTGCTGAACCAGCCCGGGTGCTGCCCAACCCAAGGGTGATCGGGCGAACACTGCACCGCAAAGTCGAGCGCGATCTCGAGCCCCAGCCCGCGCGCCGCAGCCACGAAATGATCGAAGTCGGCCAGAGTTCCCAGCTCAGGATGGATAGCATCGTGGCCGCCCGGCTCGGCGCCTATTGCCCAGGGCGAGCCGGGATCACCAGGCCGGCAGTCTTCCGAGTTATTGGGCCCCTTGCGATGGCTGCGGCCAATCGGATGGATGGGCGCAAGGTAGAGCACGTCGAACCCCATGGCGGCGATCTCAGGCAAGCGCGCCTCGGCCTCACTGAAGGTCGCGCCGCGGGTGGGGTCCGTGCCCTGCGAACGCGCGAAGATCTCGTACCAGGCGCCAAAACGGCCCCGTTCGCGATCGACCCAGAGGGGAAATTCTGCGGGGCAGCTCTGCAGGTCGTCGCGCGGATCGCAGCAGGCCACCAGCTCAGCCAGCGACGGATCAAGAATCAGCTCAACCTGCTTGGCGGTCGTCTTGGCGGCTGCAACCGCGTGCCGCGTTTCAATCAGCGATACCCTGTCTCTGCCATGGCCGGCTTTGATCGAAGCATCGATAATGTGCAGCCCCTCGAGAACCTCGCTCGACACGTCTTGCCCCGCCTCGACCTTCTTCTTCAGCTCGGCGACAAAGGAACCGAAGCGGTCGGTCCACGCCACCACCGTGAATGCGTGCGGCCCTACCTCGTGCGGGCTGATGGTCGCATGCCACCGATCGTTGAAGGCCGGATCGGTCAGCAGGACCGACTCGCGCCAATCGAGGCGCTTGCGATCCGGAGCCGCCGGCATGGTGCCGAAGCTCAGCTCATCCGCTGGCAATTTGCGCCACAGGACCGCGGCTCGTAGCAGCTCGTGCCCATCCTTCCAAATGTCGGCGGCGACTTCCACCTTGTCGCCCACCACGGCCTTGGCTGCGAAGCGGCCGCAGTCGACCCTCGGCGTCACATTCTCAATCACGATCCGCACTTGCTGCATGGGCTCCTTTTACTACAAGTTTTCACGCAGGCGAGCGTTCGTCCAGTAACTCCTGATACATACCCTTGGTCGTCTCGGCGATAGACGTCCAGGAAAAATGCTCCTCGACCCGCTTGCGGCCAGCCAGGCCGAGCCGTCGCGCCCAGTCCCGATCGCGAAGAACGCGATTGATGGCCTCAGCCAAAGCCAGCGGGTCAGCCGGCGGCACCAGCAGCCCTGTGGTCTCCGGCACCACCACCTCTTTGATGCCACCCACCGCGCTGGCCACCACCGGCCGCTCACAAGCCATGGCCTCCAGGTTGATGATGCCGAAAGGCTCGTACACCGACGGGCAGGCAAAAAGCGCGGCGTTGCTGTAGAGCTCGATGTACTGCTCCTCGCGCAAGAGGGTATTGATCCACAGGCAGCGTGGCTGCCCCGCCACCTTGGCCGCGATCTCTTCCTCGACCGCCTGCGTGTCTGGCGCGCTGGTGCAACACACTAGGCGCACGCCGGGGGCTACGTGCTTCATGGCGTCGATGAGGTGCACCATCCCCTTCTGCCGCGTGGTCCGACCGACGAACAGGATGTAGTCGCCGTCAATGCCGTAGGCCTTGCAGGTGGCACGGCTCTCCACCCGTTTCCAGACGCCGAGCTCGATGCCGTTGTGGATCACCACCACCCTTCTCGGGTTGACGTTGAACAGTTCCAGGATCTCCCGCCGCGCGTCGGTCGAGACCGCCACGACCCGATCCGCGTTTTCCAGCGCCACCTTCTCGGCCCACGAGGTCAGGAGGTACGAGCGGCCGAGTTGTTCTTCCTTCCAGGGTCGCAACGGCTCCAGGCTGTGCACAGTGGCCACATAGGGGAGGTTGTAGAGGACTTTGGCCATGAAGCCGGAAAATGCGCCATACCAGGTGTGCGAGTGGACCACGTCGGCATCGATGTGATCACGAATCTGGGACAGGTTGACCGACAACGTCCCCAGCGCACTGTTGAAGAGCTTGTCTTCTCCCTCCCACATGCGCGGCCATGCCTGGTACCCACGCACCCGCAGCCGGCCATCGGTCGCGTCCTGATCGCCAATGCAACGCACTTCCACGTCCATACTGCGCGCCAGCTCGCGAGCCAGGTTCTTGAGATGCACGCCGGCTCCTCCGTACACGTGAGGGGGGAACTCGCGCGCAAGGAAGGTCACCTTCATGGCCCCACCGGCCTGGCCGCGGCTGCGGGCCACACGCTCTTGCCCGAGGGCACCTGCATCCCGATGTCGCCATCCGTGGCCTCGACGTGGATCAGACAGTTCTGGCCCACGCGCGCGCCGGCTGGCACGCGCACGTTCATGGCCAGCACCGTGGCCCCACAGCAAAGTGAAGCCGGCTTCTCTTCACTGGCCACGGATCCCCCTACCCCCACCTGGCAGCCACGCGAAAAAACCACGCGCTTGTCCGCTATCGCGGCTGACACTTGTGCATCCGCCTCCACCACGACGTCGTCCCACAGCACCGAGCCTTTTACCACCGCCCGTGGCCCCACCCGCACACCCGGGGACAGCACGCTATTTTCTACCGTCCCTTCGATCACACAGCCCGCCGAGACCAGGGAGTTGACAATGCGAGCCCCGGGCAAGCAGCGGGCCGGAGGCGGCGGCGAAGTGCGTCCGGCCATCAGGTTGGACTGCACGTCCCAGGCCGCGATATCCACCGCCGGGGTTGCGCCCAGAAGGTCTTGGTGGAAGGCGTAGTATTCGTCCAGCGTGCGAGAATACGACCATGCGCCCCGAAAGATGAACCCGTACGCCCGCCGCCGGGAAATCATCCGACGCAGGACCTCGTGGATTTGGAAGGTCACTGTCTGGTCCTCTCCGCTCACCGCCCGGCGCAGCTCCTCGACCAGCACTTGCTTCTTGAACACGTAGACCGACATGGAAGCCAAGTTGGTGCGAGGAAACTCAGGCTTCTCCATGAAATTGATGATCTGGCCAGTGGCGTTCAGCTCGCCTATGCCGAACCGGGTGGCATCGGCGTCGCGCGGAGCGAACACCATAGTCAGATCAGCGTCGCGCTCGTGATGGAAATCAAGCAGGGGACCATAGTCCATGGAGTACACGTGGTCGGCCGACACCACCACCACGTCGGATGCGTTGGCGCGTTCCACGAACTCGAGATTCTGGAAGAGGGCATCGGCCGGCCCGCGATACCATTCGCTGACGGAAAGCTTCAGATAGGGCGGAAGAAAGCGCACGCCGCGGCTCGTGCCCACCAGGTCCCAGGCCATGCCCGTGCCCACGTGATCCATCAACGACGCCGGCCGATACTGCGCCAGGATACCCACCTGTCCGATCCCGGCGCGGGCCAGGTTGGTCAGGGCAAAATCGATACAGCGATAGATGCCGCCAAAGATGACGGCCGACTTGGGGCGTCGCTCGGTGAGGACCGACAAATCCTCGCCCCGCCCACCTGCAAAGACCATGGCTATCGCTTTGCGCATCGTATTCTCCTGCATGTTACATGGGAACCCTCAAAGGGTT
>PMKP01000183.1 GCA_003157775.1 Myxococcales bacterium
CTCGCTTCGCTCGGCCTCGCCAACCCTCCCGCGCTCTGGCTCCAGGCCTGCATCAGCAGGCCGTGGGCAAAGCCCGCCTTCGCCAACGCGATCATGGAAACCGTGAAAGCGCTCGCGGCTCCCCACGCGAGTACGCCGGCTCATGGGACGATCTCCTTATCCTCATCGTCGTACTGCTTTTGCAGGGGCGGCTCGACGTACGAGTTCTTGATCTGCACACGGCCGGTCAAGGGATGCACCACCAGGGAGTAGAACGCCTCGCGTTTTTTGTCGGTGAGGTGTACGATGGCAGCCTCGGTCATCCCGAGAGGGAAGAAGTAGATGTAGCCCTGTCCGACATCGAGCGGCTCGGCCAGTCGCGGGGTGTAGACGTCGGCGATCCGCGCGCCGTTGAGGTCTACCGGCCGTATTGCCATCTCCTTGAAAGCACCAAACTGTGCACGCTTGGGGCGGAACGGCTCCGGCTTATAGCGCGCCTGCATTTCTTCCAGGCCCGCCTTCTCCTCCGCGCGCTTTTGCGCCTCCTCGGCCTCCTTGGCGAGCTTGGTGGCTTCCTTCTGGCGCGACTCCTCGGTCTCGCGGCCGCCCGCCATGATGAAGCGGTCGTCCGTCACCTCGGCCCAGTAGCGGCCCTTGTCTATGTCCAACACCAACCGATGAACCTTCCCCGTGGTCGAGGCGCGGTCGAAGAGATAGCGGACGGCGCCCGCCATCTTGCTGGCCGAGGAACGGAGATCGCTCTTGGCCAGAGAGCGAATACTCGCCGCGGCAGAGCCGACCAGCAAGGCGATGAGGACCATCACCACCATCAACTCGATCAAGGTTACGCCGGCGTCGCCAGGGCGAGCCGGAGCAGGGGCGGCATATGTGCGTCGTTCGGTCACTACTCCAGGGCCTTGATGTCGTCGGCCGTACCCTCGGTGCCATCAGGCCCCACCGAGATCACGTCGATGCCATCGGTATTGATTTGCCCCGGGCAACGCATGATGAAGTCCTTGTTCCAGGGGTCCTTTTGTCTTCGGGGCATGTACTTCTGCGCCACCAGATCATCCATGCTCTTGGGACACTCATTGTTGTTGTCCATCATGTACTGCTGCGCCTTCTGCATGATCTCGTTGACCTGGATGCGGGCGGTCTTGACCTGGCCCTTCTTGAAGTAATTGAACGCGCCCACACCCACGGCCCCCATGATGAGGGCGATGAGCGCGAACACGATCATGATCTCCATGAGGGTCATGCCCAAGTCACGGGAACGTTTGCGCGCTGGGGATGCGCGCCCGGCAAGTGCTGCCTCCGTCTGATCTTCGCGTGCGTTCTTCATGCCTCTCTCCTTGTTGGTAGAAACCTTCGTTATTGGACCATCTGCCCCATGTCCATGATGGGGACCAAAACCGAGAAAATGATAAACCCGATGCCCACGGCCATTATGAGGATCATGATCGGAGCCAGCAGCGAGGTCAGCCTGCCCACCTCCATCTCAACGTCCCGCTCGTAGGCGCCGGCCACGTTCTCCAACATGGCCTCCAGTTGCCCGGAGCGTTCGCCCACCGCCACCATGTGGCACATCATCGAGGGGAACTGGCCCGACTTCTTCAGAGTCGCCGCAATGGACTCGCCCTCGCGGATGGCCACGCGCGCATCTTCAATGACTTTCTCCAGCACCGTGTTGTTGAGCACGCGCTTGACAATGTCCAGCGCGGTCAGCACTGGCACGCCGGAGGCCAACATGGTGGCCAGGGTGCGCGCAAAGCGGGCCACGGCCAGCAGCCGGATGAGACGCCCGACGATAAGGATGCGCAACTTTATCCGGTCCATCAAGGCGCGGCCTTTGGGCTTGCGCGCCCAGCGCCGCAACAAAAGGAATGCGCCGATCAACGACGGCAGTATCAGCCACCAGTAGCTCCCTGCGATCGTCGCCACGGCGATGAGGAGCTGCGTGTTCCAGGGCAGGGCTTTGCCCGCGTCGGCAAAGATGCCGGCGATGGGCGGCACCACCACCACCATGAGCACGGTCATGACGCCAGTGCCGACCACGGCCATCAGGATGGGATAGGCCATGGCGCTCGCCACCTTGGAGCGCAGCTCATTTTGTGAGTCGAGGAAGTCGGCCATGCGTGCCAGCACGGCGTCCAGGTTGCCGGCGCTCTCGCCCGAGCGGACCATGTTGACGTAAAGCTCGGGGAACACAGCGCCGTACTCGGCCATGGCATCGGCCAGCGCGCTGCCCTCGTTCACCTTCTGGCGGATGCCAGCCAAGATCATCTGCAGCTTGCGGTGATCCGACTGCTCGGCCAGGGCCCCGAGCGCCTCGGCCAGAGGAATCCCCGCGTGAATCAAGGTGGCGAGCTGGCGGGTGAAGATTGCCACATCTTGCGCGCGCACGCGCTCGAACCAGCGCTTGATGTCGACCTCGCGCCTCAGGCCCTTGCTCCCGCTGGCGGACGCGGCCACCGCTTGCTTGCTCTGCTGGCCCGCCACCACCTCGTGCAACTCGGTGATGAACACGCTCTCTTTGCGCAGGATCTGGCGTAGCGCCTTGGGGCCGTCCGCCTCGCGGTTGCCGGTGGCCGGCTTGCCGGCGGCGCTGATACCTTTCCATGCGTAAAGCGGCACGTTCTTGCTCCCTCGTCCTAGGTCTCGTCTCCGGTGGTGATCATGAGCACCTCGGCTGGGCTGGTCATGCCGGCTAGCACCTTCTGCGCGCCATCCTCGCGCAAGGTGCGCATGCCGCCGCCCTCGATGGCCGCGCGCTTGATGGTGCCGGCGTCGGCGTTCTTGATGGCGAGCTGGCGGGTTTGCTCGTCCACCATCAGAAGCTCATAGATCGCGGTTCGGCCCTTGTAACCGGCGTTTAGGCAACTCTGACAGCCTCCCTCACGTGCCCGGTAGAGCATGCCTGGTGGGGGCGGCACACCCTCACCCTTGAAGCGCACTCGGCGCGCCTGGCCGGCAAAGAACTTGGTCGGGTCGAGATTCAGGCTGAGCAAGTCTTCCTCGGTGGGCCGGTAGGCCTCGCAGCAATCGCGACACAGCCGACGCACCAGGCGCTGGGCCAAGAGAGCCATCAGCGACGAAGCCACCAGGAACGGCTGCACACCCAGATCCACCAAGCGGGTAATCCCGCCGGCCGCGTCGTTGGTGTGGATGGTGGACAGCACCAGGTGGCCGGTGAGCGAGGCCTGGATGGCGATCTCGGCGGTCTCCAAATCCCGGATTTCTCCTACCATGATCACGTCCGGATCGTGGCGCAAGAAGGAACGCANNCGCCACCTGCGAGATGCCGTCGAGTTGGTATTCGACCGGATCCTCGATGGTGAGGATGTTGAGATCGGGCGAGTTGATCTTGGCCAGGCAGGCATAGAGGGTAGTGGTCTTGCCCGAACCGGTGGGCCCCGTAACCAACATGATGCCGTGTGGCCGGTGGATGAGATCGTCCATCTGGCGCAGGTGATCATCGCCGAACCCAATGTCGGCCAAGTCGTGCAGGATGTTCTCGCGGTC
>PMKP01000049.1 GCA_003157775.1 Myxococcales bacterium
ACCTACCGCGGTAGGTGTACAGCGTCGGGTGCCATCGTGACCATGGTGGGCGGTGGACCTACCCGAGTTCCAGCGCCGTCTTGCCGACCACATTCGCGCCCTGCGAACCGCACGCAAACTCCGGCAGGAAGATCTTGAGGACTACGACATTTCCTGGAAGTCCATCCAGAAGCTGGAGTACGCGGCCACCGACCCGAAGGTCAGCACGCTGCTCAAGCTGTGCCGCGCGTTCGACATGACCCTGCCGGAGTTGCTGACCTTCGAGGAACCGCGCCGGCGTCGGAAGTAGCCACGCCCGCGCCCGTTCCCAGCAGGGCGTGAACCAGGGATGCCTGCTCACTCCGGTCGAGGACGGCTTGGATGAGTGGCCGACTGCTGTCGGCTTCGTCGAACACTGCGATGATGATTTGTCCATCGGTCACGATGACCTGCAGGGCGCGCACGTCACCGCTCCTGAGAGAAATCGTGGCCCCCGCTTTCGTGCCTGTTTCGCGTTTCTGCTTGGCTGAACGGTCCATCGCAATCTAATACCGGCTCAACGCTCATCCTCGGCCAGCTCGCCGTCCGCCAAGTCGGGGAACAGCATCTGCCGTCGCGCCTCACTGGTCATGTGGACTGTCGTCATCTTGAGCTTGATGTAATCCACCACGTCGCCGAGGAGCAGCCGCTCGGTCCGCCCTGCGTCCTCCAGGTGGGCTTCGATGATGGCCGCCAGGTCCTGCCACGAGGCGTAGCCCAGTCGTCGGCACAGCAACTGTGCTATGGCTCGGTGGTCGGGATGCCGGTGCCGGGCCACGAGAGCTTGGTCGACGGCGGTCGCGCTTCGGTAGCGGGTGACCAGCTCGGGCTCAGACGGTGTGGCCCCGAGGACCAACAGGTAGGGGGCGCGGGTGAACATCTGGCTGGCCATGGCCATCTCGAACGCGACATCGAGGAGCCGGATGACCTGGTCGCGCGATTCGTCCTCGGTGGTGCGCGTCGCCAGCTGGGCACGGTACTTGGCCTCTACGAACACGACCAGTTCCCGGGCACGTATCAGGACGTCCGCCTCGGTGAATCCCTCCATGTGGGCTCGTCCTGCTGGCGGTGCGACCGTTTGCCAAAACGAGACTTCCAGCCCCGTCAGCGAGCAGGTCCGGAATCGCTTCGTGCGGAATGCCTGGTCCAGCAGCGGTCGGAGCCAGAGCGCCGCTGGCATCCGACGGAGAATCCCGAAAACGGTAGCGGTGACCAGGTCCTCGGAGGTCTGCCTCAGTATGAGTGGGCAGTTCCGGCCGCGACGGTAACTGGGGTCGCAGACGTGACCGGCCTTGCGGCCGCCCCGTTCGAGCTCGATGACCAGGGACATGTCTCAGGTGCCGCAAGCTGCTCGGTAGGCGCAGTTCGCACACTGCCAGCCGCGCTGCGGGTAGAAGATGCCCGCGTCCACCGCGCGCAGGACCTGGTGCACGACCCGTTTCGTCTCGGCGAATTGCTGGGCGTCACGCCGCAGCTCGTACGTCTCGATGGCTGCCTTCTTCGTCTTCAGCAGCACCCGGAACCTGACGCGTGCCTCCGGGTATCCGAGGGTCGCCCGGGCCAGCCCGTAGATGGTCGCCTGGTGGTCGTAGCTCAGCCTCGTGTCGTCGAAGCGCCGGGCAGCCGTCTTCAGCTCGGTTATCCAGACGGTCCCGTCCGCTTCCTGTTCCATGAGGTCCACCACGCCCACCAGGCACTCGTCCAGTTCCTTGCCGGTGACTGGGTCGCGCCGTGGAACCCGGAACTCCTTCTCCACGCCGAGGATGCGGTTGTGGCGGATCGTCTGGCAGTACATTTCCAGCAGGCCGCGCCCGGTGGCTCGGAGTTTGTCCGGGCCGTCGTCGTCCTCCCACATGACCGGCACCGGTCCCTGCTGTCCCTCCTCCATGTGGCGGTCGAACGCCTGAAGTAGGTCGTCGACGGGCACCGGCACCACTGGGTTCGCCTGCAGACGTCGATGGTACTCCGCCAGGGCACCGTGTACCGCGCTCCCGAAGAGGAGGTCGCCCGACCGGTGGCTCGGTGACCGGCACTCCACGTACTGCAGCCGGAACCTCTCGGGACAGATGAGGTAGGCGTTCACCTGGCTCGCCGACACGTGGAGCGTGTCGCGGAATGGATGGCCAGTCATGGCCTACTCGGCCTTGAGCTGGTCGATGTACGTCGAGGCGTCGCTGCGGCTCAGGTACTCGGGCGCGCAGCCGAAGGTCTTGACGCTGGTCTGGCGGATCTCGCCGTCGGTCATGCGCCGCAGGTGCCCGATAGCGAAGATGGCCCTGAGCTGCTTGGCCGTCAGCCGGTTGCGCTCGTCGGTCGGGCCGCCACCACCGGCCTTGCCCTTCTCCGAAGCAGGCTCCCGGTTGCCTCCCGCGCCCTGGTCGACGTCACCGGTTGCGCCCGCGTACATCTCCAGGCCGATGCCGAACAGGGAGCACGCTTTCTTCAGCGCGTCCGTGGCGGCGGCCTTCATGTCGTCCGAGATGGAGATGACCTCGCCGGTGGTTTTGTTCGTGGTGATGCCGCTGCCGCCGAAGGTGTGCTTGGCCTGTCCCTCGGCTTCCAGGACCCCGTGGACGATGACCTCGGAGCCGTTCACCTCGTGCGAGACAATCGTCCAGCTCCAGCCGGACTCGAAGGCGTCGTTCAGGCGACGGATGTAGTGGACTGCCTCGACGAAGCTCAGGTCCTTCCCAAAGGCGCCCTTGCGGGTCTTGATGAGTTCCTCGGGAAACGGTTTCTCTAGCGCTGCTCTGTTCAACATGGGTATTACCTCCAGAAGAGGAATACCGGCAGGGGCTTGGTTTTCATGGGGCTCCCTTTCGAGTCGACACGGAGAACCGACACAAACTGGCCGGAGACCTACGACAGACCTGCGAACCACGGTATCTGCCATCGAGGGTCCATGGCACCGTCGATACCCCAAGCTCAAGGGGAAGGTGACCCATGCCTGCCTACAAGAATGAATTCGGCCGTCCCGCGCATTATGACCACGAGATCCTATGCGCCAAGGGGAAGCTGGGAACGCTGCGGGTGAAGCCCGGCGGGCTTCTCTGGAAGCCGAAAGGGCAGCAGAAGTTCTATTCGGTCAGGCTTGAGCAGTTCGAGGCGTGGATC
>PMKP01000454.1:0-5199 GCA_003157775.1 Myxococcales bacterium
GCCCTGCTATCAGAAGGCCCTGGAGAGGCGACCCAGTTTGCGTGGCACTTTGGTCCTCGGCATCAAGCTCGGTCCCGATGGCTCGGTCGAAGAATCGCGCATGGAACTAAGCTCGCTGGGCGACGAATTCCTGGCTGCCTGCGCCGCTGCCAAGGTCGGCAAGGCCAAATTGACCGCCGGCCCGGCCCGCATGAGCGTGACTGTGGTGTTTGGTTCGAAGGACGATCGCTGAACCGATCATTTGTACACGAAGTGCAAATGCCGAGAGGCCGATTGCACACGAAGTACAATTTCGTACTGGCAAGACCACGCTGGCCTGGCCGATCTTGGCGGAATCGTGCGGCCAGGTATTTCGGCACGGCGCTTGCTGAAGCTCACCGCAAACCTGAGACAGGAATACGCCGCGGCACCCGCGCCTGGGTGAACCGCACCGGCCCGCTGTCACACTTGACCGCGGCAAGGTTTCGGCGTAGCGAAAACAAAACTGGAGGACCGAAATGTCAGCAAAGTTGTTGCGCCTTTGGGGCTTGACGATGGTTTCAGCATGGCTTCTTGCCGGTTGCAGTTCGCCGAAGAAGATCGACGTTGGTGGCACCTGCATTCTGAACAGCGACTGCAACTCGCCGCTGCTGTGTACCGATAGCAAGTGCCACGACGCCTGCCACGCATCGGTGGACTGTCCTCCGGGAGAGACTTGCGTGAAGACCAACGACACGAGCATCTGCCAGTTGCCGGCCGAGGCCGACTGCGCGCGCACCCCGTGCAGTAGCGCCTACGTGTGCGCATCCGACCTGCGCTGCCGAACTGTCTGTCAGTCCGCCGTAGACTGCGCCGGTGGGCAGGTTTGCGTGACCAGTGTCTGCGCCGACCCGGACGAGCTCGACAAGAACACCGGCCAGCTCCCGCAAAAGTCCCCCAGCCTGGCCGCGGATGGCGGCGCGGATGCGCAAGCAACGGCCACGGGCGGAACTGGTGGCGGAGCCGGCCCGGGGGGCGCAAGTGGTACTTCCGGCGGCGCCGAAGACGCCGCGGCCGGCGGCGGCGGTGCCAACGATGCGGCCACTGCCCCGGGCGGTGCAGGCGGTTCTTCCAGCGGCGCTGGCGGCTCTTCCGGCGCTGGTGATGCGACGGCCACGGGCGGCGCCACTGGTGCAGCGGCCGCAGGCGGCACCAAGGACGCCGCGAGCGGCTCAGGTGGTGCGGTCGGCTCTTCCGGCGGAGCGACGGCTCGGGCTGGCGGCACGACGGCAACGCCCGATGCGGGCGCGCAGGACGTCAGGCCGGCTGACGCTCCGGCAGACGCCAAAGCGCCGACGCCCGACACGGCCCCGCCGACCCCGCTCGATGGTGGCGCTTCAACTGTGCTCACTGGTTGTGGCAGGGTGACCACCCAACGTTACTTCTGCGACGATTTCGAGTCAGGCCTCGACCAGTGGCACTACGCCAGCGACGGCTGGGGTCTCACCACCACGACCTTCCAGAGTGCGTCCCACTCGGCAACCGACAGCCCCAACGGGAACTATCCCGCCGGGGCAAAGAGTGAGATTACCATGGTGAACTCGGTGGACTTGACAGGTGCTGTGTCGCCCGTCGTGACCTTCTGGCACAAGCTAGCCATAGCCTCTGGCACCAGCGGCTACGTTGACGTGTCGGCGGATGCCGGGTCTACCTGGACTCTCATGACCACCTTCACTTCCTCGAGCAACACAAGCGTGTGGTCGTTCCAGCAACTCCCTCTTACTTCCTACGTTGGAAAGAGAATCAGACTGCGGTTCCGATTGGCTACCGGCACCACCGCTGGCGACGGGTGGTACGTCGATGACATCGAGGTCCGCGAAACCGATCTCCCACCGACTGGCGTTCCCGACGCGTCGGCGCAGAATCCAGTCTCTCCCCAGCGTTACTTCTTCGACGACTTTGAGTCAGGACTCGACAACTGGCACTACGCTACCGAGGGCTGGGGCCTGGACGCCACGACTTCGCAAAGCGCCACCCATTCCGTGACCGACAGCCCGGTTGGAAACTACCCCGTCGGAGCCAAGAGCGAGATCACCATGGTCAGCTCCGCAAACTTGACGGGTGCTGTGTCGCCCGTCGTGACCTTCTGGCATAAGCTGGATTTTGGCTCATCGAGCGACTACACCTACGTCGATGCGTCCTCTGACGGTGGAACCACTTGGACACTCGTCACGAAATTCGACAACAAGAGCGACACCAGTGTGTGGTCGTTCCAGCAACTGTCTCTTGCGTTCTACGCTGGAAAGAGAATCAAGCTTCGGTTCCGATTGGAGGCCTCCGGTTCCACAACAGGCGACGGTTGGCACATCGACGATGTTGAGATCCGTGAGGCCGAGCTGCCACCCGGCAGCGTTCCTGACCCCGGGTCGCAGAATCCGATCGCCGCCGAGCCGACTGGTTGCGAGAGTGGACCTGCGACAGGGCGGTATTTCTGCGAGGACTTCGAGGCCGGGCTATCCAGTTGGGCGGTGGCCACCGACGGGTGGAACACCGTGGTCGCGACCTCCCAAAGCCCAACCCACTCCGTGACCGACAGTCCCAATGGAAACTACCCGGCTGGGGCCAAGAGCGACATGACGATGGTCGTTTCCGTGGACTTGACCGGAGCTGTGTTCCCGGTTTTGACCTACTGGCACAAGCTGAGCCTTGGCGTAAATTCCACCTGGGGCTGTGACGGCGACTCGAGCGACACCGACTTCATCTACATAGATGCATCATCCGACGGTGGAACCACCTGGGCGATTGTGGCACAAGGCGATTGCACAACCAGTACCAGTGTGTGGAATTTTCACCAATTCTCTCTTGCGCCCTACGCCGGCAAACGGACCAGGCTCCGATTCCGACTGGATGGCCCCTACGGTGGAGCCGATGGCTGGTACGTCGACGACATCAAGATCCGGGAGAACGAATTCGTCCCCGCGCCCAGCGACCTCGTCCTCTGCGGAACCCAGGCCGCTGGCGCTGCCTGCCACGTCTCGAACCTGTGCGGAAAGACCTGCGGCCCTGATTTACTTGGGAGCAAGAGCTTGACCTGTCCAGCCGGCACCTTCGTCGAAAGCGCGTGCACCTTCCCGTCCAGCGCAGACTACTCCTGCTACAAGGTCGGTGCGGCCGCGGCCTGCCCCTCGGGAACCAAGGCCGGCCAGGCTTGCACCGCGACTGCATGCCAGGCCTGCGGCGCCACCACCGGCACGGGGTATCTCGACGCCAGCGGCGCCGCCAAGCAGGGCTTCTGCGTGTGCTCAAAGGGCGTCTGGTCGTGCGGCACAACCGCCGAGTGGCCCTGCTACCCGGCGACGTCCGGCGCCACCGTGCCCGCGAGCTGCAACTAACAAACGCCAGGCGTGGTCCCAGTCAGGACGCGATCCGCTCCGCGCCATGCCGCGATTGCTCGTCTATTGACCTTGACTGTATGTCACATCTGACATACTATTGAGACAGGTTGAAGTCCACACCCTTAACAAGGCCTCCGCCTCCCGGAGGGCGCCCCGACAAACCACTGGCCTGGCTGCACGGGGAGATCAAGACACCCCCGCTTTCTACTGCTGCACGTATCGAGGCCGGTGTGCTGCTGCGACGTCTGCAGCGTGGTGAGAGCCTCTCGCTTCCCGAATCGCGCCCTATGCCGTCAATCGGCACGCGCTGCCATGAGCTTCGCATCGACGACACCGTGAAGAAAAGGGAGTTCCGGATCATCTACTACTTGGGCATCTCGGCGATCGCAATACTGGAGGTCTTCACGAAGACGACCAGGACGACACCTCAATCAGTCATCGACCACGCGAAGACGCGGCTCAGACAGTACCGCGAGCGAGCGGAAGGAAGTGAAGCATGAAGAAGGACACCAAGAAACGCCTCGAACAGGGTGGCTGGGCCGTGGGAAACGCGAGTGATTTTCTGGGTCTGTCCCCGGCGGAAGAGGCCCTGATCGAGATCAGACTTGCTTTGGGCGACGAGGTACGCGCATCACGCGAACGCACCAACCTGACGCAGAAGGCGTTGGCGAAGCTTATCGGTTCGAGCCAGTCGCGCATCGCCAAGATCGAGTCCGGAGACCCCTCGGTCAGCATCGACTTGCAGATGAAGGCGCTCTTCACGGCCGGGTCCAGGCCTGGCGCACTGCTGTCCACACTGGGGCGCAAGCTAGCGGCACGACCACACCGGGCGGCTTATGCCGGACGCTAGGGCCGCAAGTCAGCCGCGCCGGAGAAATACGAGCGTACCGCCATTTCGTGCGTTCCCATCATAGGCTCGCGGCGCACAACGTAGAACACGCCTTGGTCGAAAAGCCGCCGGTACTCGTCTTGCGTGCGCTGGTTCGCCTCGGCCACGACGATGGACAGCGGCTTGCCAGCCGGGTCGCCTGGCCGCCGCCAATGGTCCATGCGCCAGCTGGCTCTTCTCCTATCGAATTGCGCGCGAAAGGCGTGGGCCAGCGCGAACGAGAAGCATAATTGCCGAAGCGGAGCGAACCGCCGCCCGCAATTCAGCTCGCGCTGCAGGAGCGGAAGTACGCGATCCTGGAAGACGGCCCAAGCCGCCTTGCCCTCTTGGGGCTGCACGGTGCCATTTGCGCCAGCGAGGCTCAATTTCGACCCATGCGTCCCTTCACCCTGGATGGCGAGCCTGGCCTGCTTGACCAGGATGGTGGCGCCGTGGTTTTCCGTCACAAACTTGTCGGGCCTCATCCACAGACGAAAGCTCACTTCGAAGCCGACTGGCGCGGCCCAGTCGCGCAGCCGCAACTCGTCCTGCAGCGTAGCCCAGTAGAGGCGACCGCTTGGACTGTCGGGATGGAGCAGCGACGCCGTCAGTTTCTTGAGCAGTAGGTCCGCGTCGAGCAGCACCCGCCCGATCTCCAGTTCGCGAAGTGATGGCGGCATCACCGGATCCGTCTCGGCCGGACCAAGGTTCACCCAGAGATCATCGGCCGGGACTGAGAGGATCTCGAAGAAGTAGCCGATCGCCGTCAGCATCTCTTGCACGGAATCTGACCCTCTGGCGTTGTCGAAGAGGAACTCAAAGTCCGACGTCCTGTTGCTCGCGTGGCGGTAGGTGACTCCGCTTAGGTGGAGAAGCTCGAAGCGTTCGGCGACCGGATCGCCATCCAACCGCGGCGCCAGTTCCTTTGCGTCGGCAGGCAGCCTGACCATCTCCACCACGGGCCGGCCCAGCAGGCGT
>PMKP01000454.1:5296-9694 GCA_003157775.1 Myxococcales bacterium
TTGGGGCTCCTTTCGCCCGGGCACTACAGCAAGCACCATGCCACCGCCACCAGGTGAACGATTCCGCCAAGATTGCGCGGGATCGTGTCGGCAGGGTCGCGCGGGATTGTACTTCGTGTACAAGCCGCTATCGGGACATTGTACAGATTGTGCAAAACCGTGGGCTAGCGGGGCGACCGCAGATCGCCCCTACCAATGGCGCGAGCGAGCGTCAATCTTCCTGGATGGCCTGTGCAATCTGGTGGGGCTTGACGAAGCGAACGCGCGTCTTGCCCAGCTTGGTGGCGGGGTGCGCGCGGGAGCTCACTACAAAGAATCGTCGAGGGGAGTAGGCGTCGATGAAACTCATGGCCGAACGGTCGAGCAGCCCTCGGCTGTCGCCGGCCTTGACTTCGACGGCATCGATGCGGCCCTGCCGTACGATGACCAAATCGACCTCGGCGCCGGATTTGCTGCGCCAGTAGCGGATGTCATCCAGCACCGGCCCGAGCGACTTGCAGATCTCGGTGAAAACGAAGTTTTCGGCCAGGGCGCCGTGATCCGGTCGCAACTCGGGTGTGGCAAAGCCACCGAACAGGCGATTGCGTACGCCATTGTCCAGGAAGAAGACCTTGGGCGCGCTGGTGATCTCGGCGCGCTTGCCGCCCACGAAAGGTTTCACCAAGCGAAGAATGTGCGTGTCGGCGAGCAGGCTGGCGTACTCGCGCGCGGTCTCTACCGCCACGCCTGCCACCGCGGCCCACTCCGAGTAGTTGCACAGGTTGCCGATCTGGGACGCCGCCAGTTCCAGCACCTTGCGGAAAGCGGCCGGGTTGCGCACCTGGAACCTGTCCGAGACGTCGCGGATCACGAATGATTCGACCAGCCCAGTGAGCGCGGCTTCTGGCGTGTCCGAGGTGAACACCGTGGGGTAACCGCCATAGCACGTAAGCCTGTCGGTCAGTTCATCGAGAGAGTGCTCGCACAGTGCCGGTGGGCCCGCGAGCGACGGGGCCAGTTCCGCCAGCGAGAACGGGAGCAGGAGGTGGCGCTGCGCCCGGCCTGCCAGCGACTCGCGAGTGCGCGCCTCGAGATCGAAAGACGAGCTTCCGGTTGCNNAACACCGCCGCGCCCGCTGGGAGAAGATCATCCAGCGCCCTGACGAACAGAGCGGGAGACTTGAGGGCATCGCGCAGCGCCAGCTCGTCGCAGTTGACGTACAGGAAGGGTTGGCCCCGATCGAGCAGGGTCTTCCAGATCAGGGTGGACTTGCCCGCTTGCCTGGGGCCCACGACCAGGCAAACCCGCTGGCCCGCACTCAGCCGGGTGTGGCGTGCGACGTATGCGGCCGGCACGAAGCGATCCGTGGGCGGGCTGGACCTGCCCGTCAGCCAGGGGTTATCCGCCAGCAGAACCCGAAGCGCTGAGTCTTGAATTCCGGGCACTACTGGAAGTTAGCAGGGATAATCTCTTGTAGCAATGGAGATTGGCATGGTTCGAAAGTCCTGACCCGTAGCGGGGCGACGTGGCTCGGCTGCTCGCAGTGGGCAACTCACCGTCCCTAGCTGCACCCAGCGACCGTGATGTTGTATTTGGCGCCTAGGGAGCACTCCAGGGTCACGCGATCGGCATCCGTCAGCGCGATCCCATACGCGAGCAGTTCTGCGACATCCATGATCGAGCGTGCGCCAGACCATGACCCGACGAGGAACAAACCATCAGTCATTGCTGGCGTTGCCGACGCTCCAGTCACGGTCTGCTTGCTTCCGTCAAAGAAGAATTCCGTGGTCTGCCCGATCTCACCGGGTGTGCGACGAATGGTGACTATCGATGGCACGTCCGCGTACGCCGCGAAACTGTTTGCGGGCGGATAGGCCTGGTTCCAATTGCCAGTATCGATATCCAAGGTGCCGTTGCGCCACTGCAGACACGCGCCGGTGAGCGCGTGCGACAGGTCGTCAAAGGCCCACATCCACGGCCCCGTGGACGGTGAGTTCGAGGACGATATCTTCGCGACGAGCGTCACCGTGAAAGATGGATCACCAGACAGGCCGAAGTTGCCCGCTGTCGCCAACGAATCACTGCTTCCGTCAAATCGAACGATGGGAAGCCCATTCATCTGGTTAACCCGGTAGATCGGCGGCGTGCCGGCCGCGGAGACGTCTCTTCCGTTGCCGCTTCCGTCCGACCAAGTCGCGACGTTTGCGCCGTCAGTCAAGCCCGTGATTGTGGCGGAATTCAGCCAGAGCATGAGGTTATGTTCTTGAGGAACTGCATCCCCAAGACTCGCGTCGGTCGTCGGAGGTGGCGCATCCGGCGTACCGCCGTCGGGCAGCAGAAGGTCCGTCGAAGTGTACGGCGCCGTCGGCGGGGTGAAATCGCCGGTCCATACGGCCGTGCCCTTCACCACTCGAACTTCATCGATGAATCCGTTGAAGTCCCCGTTGTCGCCGTTGGAGGACCAGTTCGAGAAGGTAAGCAGCCCGTAAAACGTGACGCTGGATGACGGGTTCGTGTAGACGACCGTACCATCAAAGAACGCCCTGAAAGTCGTTCCAGCGCGCGTGATAGCAACATGGTGCCAAGCGTTCGGCGTCGGCGCCACGGTACTTGAGGATAGGACCATGAAATGGAGCTGAGCACCGCTGGAGTTCCATGAAAGGGCAACCAAGTGATTGGCAAAGTTTGCATCGGGCGGATCGACAATACCGACAATCCCGCCCCAAGTATTCGGGTAAGCAACAGGGTAGAACCAAAAGTCAAGCGTGAAGTCTCCCGGAAGGTTGAAGTCGTTTCCTCCGTCGACGGTGACGTAGTTTGTATGGGCGCTGCTGTTGCCATTGATATACAAGCTCGCCCCGCCGAACTTGGATTGCGCGCTGCTGATGACGGGATTGCCGGTGATCGTCGCTACTTTGCCCGTTCCAGAACTATCAGTGAGGACCGTGGGGGTTGCAATCCCGTCGAAATGGAAGAGCGCCACGGTTTGGCTCGGCGTGGGCGTCGCATCTGCTGCTGCAAGGCGGTCCACGCCCGCGTCTGGCGGGCTGGATGTCATTCCACCAGTGCTCGGGGCGCCGCCGGTTGCCGTGGTGCCACCCGTGTTCGTGATTCCACCCGTGCTGGTCGTGCCGCCTGCGCCACCTGCGCCGCCGCTGGCGCTCGTGTCAGGGCTGCTTGCTGCATCGACAGGGCCATCTGGAGGCGCGTCTGCGGAAGTTGAAGCCGTCCCGGAGTCGCGCGCTGTCCCCACACTGGCATCGGGACCCATGACAGCGCCCCCTGTATTCACCGTTCCGCCGGTGCCCGACGTCCCGCCTGCCCCAGCAGCACCCCCGGTCAACGGTCTTACGCAAAGATTGGACAGACAAAGCAACCCCCCGTTGCACGTACCATTTCCGTAGCACGCACAAGTCTCTGCTCCGGCTGGGCAGCCGCCGCCATCCGCGCTGGTCGTGCCTCCACCTGCGCCACCCATGCCGCCAGTTCCAATCACTGTCCCGGCGTCTGTTCCAGCAGTAGACGTAACTCCCCCGCTGCCCGTGCTCCCGCCTGCTCCCTTGGCGTCACCGGCTGTTCCGCCCGCGCCGCCCGTGGCACCGAGTCTGACACAAAGATTGGACGCACAGGTCAAGCCCGTGTTGCACGTGTTATTCGCGTAGCACGAACAAGTTTCTGCTCCTGTCGGGCAGCTTGCACTGGCGTCGGGGCCCGCAGTACCACCCGAGCCTCGAAAACCGCCGTCAGGGGGAAACAGGTTCTTGTTCGAGTCCACCTGATTCGGCTCGGCGCAAGTTTTCGTGGTCGTGCAGATCTGCCCGGTCGGGCAATCCATGTCCTTCTGGCACTGATTGCGGCACTGCTGATCCACGGCGCAGGTAAGCGGTGATTGGCAGTCGCTGGCGTATATGCAGTGTGCTTCAACCGAAAGCTGACATACATTCGATTGGTCGCTGGCGGTGAGGCAACTCTCTCCCGCTGGGCAGTCGGCGGAGGTGTGACAGGCGGTGTGGCACTTGCCCCAGGTGCACACCAATCCATCATTGCAGTCGCTGTTCAGCACGCAAGTGCCACCCACCTCGATCTTGCTCGGCCCGCTGCAACCGATCGCGAGCCATGCCGAAACGATCATTAAGCCGAAAAGACGTAGCCACGATGCGGACATCTCAAACCTCCAGGTTTCTGGTTGGCAGACTGCGACGGTATCACAGCTTGACGGACATGGTGAATCCCTGCGCGGCGACATGACGTTCTCCTGTGTTGGTGGTCGCGCGGTACTTCAGCAAGCGCCATGCCACCGCCGCCAGGCACGCGATTCCGCCAAGATCGAGCAGGATCAGGCGGCTGAGGTCGCACGAAATTGTACTTCGTGTACAAATGCCAGCCGGGCCGTTGTACAGATTGTGCAAGACCCCAGGC
>PMKP01000127.1:0-24101 GCA_003157775.1 Myxococcales bacterium
GCCGCCTCCAGGCACGGTAGCTCCGACGTAGGCGTACTTGCCAGTTGGATCGATGGCAATGGCATACGGACCGGTGCTCCCAGGGGTCTGGCCCACCATAAGGAGCGATGGGCTCGTGAGTCCACCAGTTGCGCCAATGGTGAAGTGAGAGACGGCTCCTCCAACCCCTGGCTGCGTGTTTATCAGATAGAACCAGGGGCCCGCAGGGTGGGCCACGCCCTTCAGAGGGGCGGAGTTCCAAGCGGGCGGAAAGGGAACCGTCAGTGGCGACATGGGGCTGAGCAACCCATTCGTCTGATTGACCGTGAACTGTGTGAGAGTTCCCTGTTGATTGTTGGCCGCGGGATTCGTTGCGTAGAGGTACCTACCCAGTGGGTCGACCGCGACCCACCACGTGTCATGACCTCCGGAATCAACCGTCGGCGTGGGCGTCGGGGTGAGTGCTCCATTGGGGCCGATGACGAATTGGGAGATGGCGCCCTCAGCACCTTCATTGTGGCTCACCGTGTAGGCGTACCCACCAGCCCACAAAACGTACAGGGTGATACTTGCCGCTCCCATCATGAAGGTGTCCCCCGGCGCGTAGGCTTTGCCAGATCCATCCGCTTTCGTCTGCCAGCCGACGAAAGTATACCCGGCGTAGGCGAGGTTCCCGGTGTTCCCCAGCACCGTGACGGTCTGGCCGTCTGTATATGCGGCGGCATCGAGCGGGACGGTGCCGGCCGTGGCGCCATTCGGGTCGTACGTCACTGTGAAACCGCCGCCGTGGCCGACGGTTCCTCCGGTTCCTATCGTCGCGCCTCCTGCGTCTATCGTGCCCGCCCCCGTTCTCCCTCCCGTTTCAGGGCTGCCGGAGTGGCCACCACCACAGGCTGCAATCCCAATCAGGATAGAGAATACTAACGGACGAGCATGCTGGGGCATCATGGCTGTCCTCCTCGTGTCTTCCTAGCAGCAGTGCCGTCGGGTCGCAAGGGGCAGCCTTGTGAGGGGCGAGGCAGCGATTGCCCATCGGGCGCAACTTCGCGCGGGCATGGTGCGCGGGCATGGTGCCATCAGTGGCACGTTCAGAGGTGCGGCAAACGTGGGGCTCTATCGAATGGCACCATCATCGCGTCAGTTGCCGTACCCAGCCGCGACGATGTTCGCCTGGACGGCTTGGGCCGTTGCGGTGGACGCCGCGCCCGAGGTCAAGACGCCTTCGTAGAAATCGCCCTGGGCGGTGGCGGTGTTGTCGCCGCCGATGCCGAGAATGATGGCACCCTGCTTCTTCATCGGATTGTAGCCGTTGGGACGTACGCCGTCGTAGAAGCTCGTAAGGGTTCCGGTTTGCGCGTTACCGCCCATGAGCGCGAACGACCCGGATCTCCCGATCACCATCGCCGTTACATACGGGGACGTGAGCGGCGTATCGTTGGGGTTCGCGGCAAAGCTGGCTTGCGCGTAGACGCCGTTTTCCATGTCCGCCATGACCCAGGGACCGTTGCCAGCCCCCTTTCCCTGAGACGTCCAGTTGCCAAAATAGACAGCCTCCATGGTGCCCGCGCCATCGTCATGATTGTCCGTCTCGGCGTTTCCGTAATCGAAGCAGCAACTGCCGTTGTAGAAGGTGCCGCTCGTCACCATGTATTCGGTCTCCGGCTGGTCGCCGGTCGCGATGCCCGTGGTCTGGTCGACTCGGTAGCCGTATCCGACAGGGAGGTGGACGCCGTAGACCGTGTGACCGGAGATTGTGAACTTGAGGGCCGTCGCGGCGGCCAGGGTGTCAGGCGTCTCCTTCCTCTGCCCGGCGGGCCCCTGCTTGAGGTGGTTATTCTTGCCAGACTGGTCGTAGATGATGGAAATGGTGCACGTCGTGCCTGTGCAGAAGGTGTCCTGCGTGGCCGAGTTGGCGAAGCCTCCTGGGCTCAGCACTCCGATGTCCTTCGTCGTGTTGTCCGAGGCGCGTGTGACCTGGTACAGGTTGCCGTTGTACGCGCCCAAGAGAGCCCGCACCGTGCTGTGGGCTGCCACACAGGGGGTATTGCCAGCTGCAAAGATGTCACAAGGCCCGGTGCCGGCCGTTGTCTTGCCGCCCGCACCGGAGGTTCCAGCCGAACCGGTGGTACCGCCCGAACCAACACGACCGCCGCTCGCGCCGCCAGTGGTCGTCCCGCCGGCTGAAACTGTTCCACCCGTGGCCTTTGTACCGCCAGCGCTGGTGATTCCCCCAGTTCCACTGCCGCCACCGGTCGCAAGTGAACCGCCGGCAGCTGTTTCGCCGCCGGTGCTCCGCATTCCACCGGTCGCCATGCCTCCGCTTGCGAGAGTGCCACCCGCGCCCGTGGCTATGCTCCCTCCGCTGGCTAGCGAGCCACCTTCTGCGACCGAGCCGCCAGGCCCGACTTCACCGCCCGAGCCGGTGCGTCCGCCCGATGCGGCCGTTCCACCCGAGTCGGGTGTCTTGCCGCCGGTCGAACTCAACAAGGTCGTTCCACCCGAGACAGAAATCCCGCCGGATACGACGCTGCCTCCGACCGCCAAACTGCCGCCAATCGTGGCGCCGCCACTTGTCGCAATGCTGCCGCCTGACTGAGCGGCACCGCCCGAAGCGCCACCGGCGGCGCCAGCACCACCGCTAGACGACCCGGCGGACGTGCCCGAGGAACATCCCCAGATCAACGTTGCGCCTGCCAAGGTCGTGAGTACCGCGGAGAATCGCGCCGTCGCCCGCGGATTGCGCCACGAATAGCCACTCGTCATGGAAGAAGTCCTCCTGCATACATCTCGCACGAGGGTAAGGTTCCCCCGCATCCATCGAGCGGCTCAGAAAAACTCCTCCGACATCCTCTGCGGGGGGGCGTCGACCTGTCGGCCCTTCGCCTTTCGCGACAATTTTCGTGATGGCTTTCTGGATTCCGCAGCGCTTGTGCGCAGAACTTGCGCCGCCACCATAGACCGGCAAAGAGATTGCGATCAGCGCCCGTCGAGTCGTTGGGTGCTATGGTTTCTGACCATGTCTGATCCACCCAAGAGCAAGGAAAGTTCTACTGGGGCTGCCGGCTGCAAATTTGGTTCCCCTGGGCAGTGCCGGAAAGCCAGCCGACCAGCACGGGCAAACCGCGAAACAGCGTTGTTCCTTGGCTCATTCTTGTGGCCGCGGCCGGTGCGGGCCTGACCTACCTGCTCACGCGCTGAACCCTCGTCCCGTGCGAAAGCCTTGCCTGCGTGGGACACCGGGGACGGTGCCAGGCCGGCGCGCACGAAATCGGCCGATTCCCCTTCGGGGTTCACACCCGGAACAGGTCGGTGCTCAGATACTTCTCGCCCCGATCAGGGAAGATGGTCACGATCACGCCAGACTCAATCTCCTGGGCGATAGTGCGGGCCGCGAATAGGGCCGCGCCACTGCTCATGCCGACCAGGATCCCCTCGGCCCGCTCGGCTCCAGGATGGTCTTGCCAGGCAAGAGAGCACCCTCGCGTTCGGCCTGCTCGATCATCTTGAGCGCGATGCGATCCTTGATGCTGCCGGTGGGGTTGAAGCTCTCCAGCTTGGCGAGAATCTTCACCCGCGGGTTGGGGTTGAGCCGCCGAATCTCCACCATCGGCGTGCGGCCGATTAGGTCGAGGATGCTGGCAGCGGGCAGGTCAAGCGGCGGTAGGTCGGGCATGGCGTGGGCTCGTCTGGCGTGCAAGGATCGTCGAGCGCCGATGATATTTCAAGACTGACCAGGCCGGTAGTCAAAGAACCCACGGTGCTTGATGACCTCGGCGATTTCCGGCGGCACCATGTCTTCCCAGCTCGCGTCGCCCGTCTTGATACGGCGGAGGACCTCGGGTGTGAAGATGTGGAGGATCTGCGGATCATAGTTCTCCAGTTGCACGATCGCGCCGCGGTCCACCAGAAAGCCAAAAAGCTTGCGCAACTCAGGAGCCACATCCAAGTTCGACACGGTATTGAGCTTCTTGCCGGCCGGATCGAGCCACGGATATACGTAGATGGTCAGATTCTTCTGGAAGAGTTGGCCGAATGCTTCCAGGATGCCGCCGCCCAGACTGGTGTAGTACTTCTCATCGAGCAGCGGGATCAGACTGCCCGCACCCAAGACGATGGCGATGGCCTCCGGGGTGCAGCGCCGCAGGTAGGTGGCCAGGCGATAGTACTCGAAGTAGTCCGAGATGAGCACCGTCTTGCCCGCTGCCGCCAGCACATCGGCGCGCGCCAGAAAATCCCGTGGATCGATCTCGCCCTCCTCGGTCAGCAGGTTGCGCATGGTGATCTCCGCCAGCTCGATGATGGTGCCAGCGGGTTCGCCCAAAGCCTGGGCAAAGCTTGCGCGAGCGCAATCCAACATGTTGATGTTGACCTTGGTTACGGGCCGGAAGGTGCCGCGCTCCACCAGCACCGGCGTTCGGTGCAGGACCTCACTGGGCTGCAGAACCTCGCCCTTGGCGCTGAACATGGCCGCTTGTGACAGCCCAAGCTGCACCAGCTTCAGGCTCATGAGGCGATTGTCGACGTGACGAAACTCGATGCCCGAGAATTCGATCATGTCGATCTCGATGCGCTGGGTGGATAGGTTGTCGAGCAGCGACTCGACCAAGAGCTCGGGCTCGTGGTGCAGGAAGAACGCGCCATAGAGCAGATTGACGCCTGCCACGCCCAGCGCCTCCTGCTGGAGCTGCGCTTCCCCGTCCAGCATGCGCACGTGCAGCACGATCTGGCTCTCCTGATCGCGAGGACGACTCTGGAACTTGAGCCCCATCCAGCCGTGGCAGTCTTTGTCATTGCGGAAGCTCTTGGCTGCCACTGTGTCGGCGAACACAAAGAACGCGGTGGTTTCGCCGCGGGCCGCATTCAGGCGGGTCAGGTTTTTTTCGTGTTCGTAGTCGAGCATACGCTGCAGCCGCTCGCGCGACACATAGCGCTCGGTGTGGCCATAGATCGCGTCGCTGACCGCCATGTCGTACGCGGATGTGCTCTTGGCGATGGTGCCCGCCGCGCCGCCCACCCGGAAGAACCAGCGCGCCACCTCCTGACCTGCGCCGATCTCGGCAAAGGTCCCGTAGCGACGCTCGTCGAGGTTGATATAGAGCGCCTTGCGGTGGGTATCGAGCCGGTCGGCGCTCTGGAAATCGTGGGGAGTTGAAGCCATTGACTGTGGAGCCTCGCGGGCTGGGCCCGCTCCGTCAACTTCAGGCTACCATGTTCATCGGCCAGGCCCACGGGCCAAACGTGCCAGTAATTCGCGCGCTTGTCAGGATGGCGCTAGCATCCTAGCGGATGGAACCGTTGCTCGAGCTTTTTCGCCAGCACCTGGGCAGCGAGAAACGCGCCTCGGCCCACACCCTGCGAGCCTACCTGAGCGATCTCGAGGAGCTGTTCGCCCACGCCCGTGGCGTGAAGGGCGAGGATGCTGCGCAAGCGCTGACCCCTGCGGATCTCTCCACGACGGTGTGTCGCTCGTATCTGGCCAGTCTGCACGGCCACAACGATCCCGCTACCGTGGGCCGCAAGCTGTCGTCGATGAAGACCTTCTTCCGGCTGCTGGTGCGACGCAAGCTGCTTTCAGGCAGTCCGGTAGCGGGCCTGCGCGGGCCCAAGCACCGGCCCCACCTGCCCGCTTTTTTGGGCAAAGACGAGGCCTCGCGTTTGCTCGAATCGGCGGGTGACGACGCGGTCCAGGCCACGGAGAGAGCGCGCGACCAAGCGCTCTTGGAAGTGTTGTACGGCGCAGGCCTGCGCATCTCGGAGGCCTGTCACCTGGACCTTCACGACGTGGTCCCGGATGGCGCTGGCGCGCGCATCACGGTCCGCCAGGGCAAGGGCCGCAAGGACCGCATCGTGCCGCTCGGATCCAAGGGCTGGGATGCCATCCAAGCCTACCTGCCCTTGCGTGCCACCCTGCTCGCGGGCCACGCGGCCCAGGCCAGGTCGGCCGACGGCCAGGCCCTGTTCCTGTCGCGACGAGGCCAGCGCCTCTCCGATCGCGAGGCGCGCCGCAAGTTGGATCGGCGTGAGCTTCTCACCGGCGTCCGTCGCGTGTCGCCCCACGCCTTGCGCCACAGCTTCGCCACCCATCTCCTCGGCGAAGGCGCCGATCTGCGGTCCATCCAGGAGCTGCTCGGCCATGTCAGCCTGCGTACCACCCAGCGCTATGCTCAGGTCGACATTGATCACCTGATGGCCGTCTACGATCGCTCCCACCCTCGCGCGCTGCTAAAAACGCGCTAGGCTGCGCCCCATGAGGCCACGATTCAGATGGGAACCCTCAGAGGGTTCCCAAACCCTCCCGCGGTGGTGCGCGGCCGGCAAAGCCGGCCGGCTCCCCACGCGACAATTCCACTCCACCACGGTCCTGGTCGTGCGCCGCAACGGCAAGGTCGTCATAGCGGGGGACGGGCAGGTTACGCTGGGGCAGACCGTGGTCAAGGCGACAGCGCGCAAGCTCCGGCGCCTGGACGAGGGCCGCATCCTGGCCGGGTTTGCCGGCTCGGCCGCCGACGGGCTGACCCTGTTCGAGAAATTCGAGACCAAGCTGAAAGAGGCAAATGGAAACCTGCTGCGCGCCTCGGTCGAGCTGGCCAAGGACTGGCGTACCGACCGCGTGCTGCGCCGCCTGGAGGCGCTGCTGCTGGTGGCCGATCGCGAGAAGATCCTGATGCTCTCGGGGACCGGCGACATCATCGAGCCAGACTGCGACACCGCCGCGGTGGGCTCGGGCGGTCCCTACGCCGTGGCCGCGGCGCGCGCCTTGTTGGCCGACACGCAGCTTTCGGCACGCGAGATCGCCGAGCGCAGCCTGCGCATTGCCGCTGACATCTGCATCTACACCAACACCAACTTCGCGTTCGAGGAGCTCTAGCTGATGTCCAGTTCCCAAAGGCGCCCCGAGGCGCTCACCCCGCGGGCCATCGTCGAGGAGCTGGATCGCTACATCGTGGGCCAGCGCGAGGCCAAGCGCGCCGTGGCGGTGGCTCTGCGCAATCGCTGGCGCCGGCAGCAGGTGCCGCCGCCCATGCGCGACGAGATCTCGCCCAAGAACATCATGCTCATCGGCCCCACCGGCGTGGGCAAGACTGAGATCGCACGCCGCTTGGCCAAGCTGGCGGGCGCGCCCTTCGTGAAGGTTGAGGCGTCCAAGTTCACCGAGGTGGGCTACGTGGGCCGCGACGTGGATTCCATGGTGCGCGACCTAGCCGAAACCGCGGTGTCCATGTTGCGCGAAGAGGAGCGCGAGCGTCTGCGGCCACGCGCGCGAGAGAACGCCGAGGAGCGTTTGCTCGACGTCTTGTTGCCCCCGGTTCGGCCCGCGCGCCAGCCTATGGGGTCGCTGGCCGGCAGCCCCGCGGCGCCGGAGGTCCCGGCTGCGCCCGCAGCCGACACCAGCACGCGCGAGAACCTGCGCCGCCTCCTGCACGAGGGCAAGCTCAACGACAAGTCGGTCGAGATCGACACCAGCGACACGCCGCAGTCGTTTATCGACGTGTTTTCCGGCACCGGCATGGAGGAGATGGTTCTCAACCTGCAGTCCATGTTCCCCCAGTCCAAGCGCACCAAGCGACGGCGTCTGACCATCCCTGAGGCGCTGGAGGCCTTGACCGAGGAAGAAGCCGCCAAGCTCATCGACATGGAACGAGTCACCAAGGAGGCGGTTCGGCGCGCCGAGCAGGATGGCATCATCTTCATCGACGAGCTCGACAAGGTGGCGGGTCGCGAGACCGGTGGTCACGGGCCCGATGTGTCGCGCGAGGGCGTGCAGCGCGATCTCTTGCCCATTGTGGAGGGGTCTACGGTGTCGACCAAGTACGGCCCGCTCAAGACCGACCACGTGCTCTTCATCGCGGCTGGCGCTTTCCACGTGGCCAAGCCCAAGGATCTCATTCCCGAGCTGCAGGGCCGCTTCCCCATTCGGGTCGAGCTGGACTCGCTGACCGACGCAGACTTCGTGCGCATTCTGACCGAGCCGGAAAACGCCCTGACCAAGCAGTACATCGCCCTGTTGGCGACGGAGAAGATCCATCTCGACATTCAGACTGACGCCATCGCCGAAATCGCGCGCACTGCCGCCGAGGTCAACGCCCGCATGGAGAACATCGGTGCGCGCCGCCTGCACACCGTGATGGAGCGCCTACTCGACGAACTGGCCTTCGAAGCGCCCGAGCTGGGTGAACGCACCATCGCGATCAACGGCGCCTATGTGCGCGAACGGCTGCAAGGGATCCTCAAGGATGAGGATCTGTCACAGTACGTGTTGTAGCCGCGCTACTTCTTCTTGTCGTTGCCTCGACGAGGCGCCGGGGCCGCAGGCCGCGGGCTGGCCTGCTTGCCGCCAGCGGCGGGTGAGGTGTGCATGTGGCCGGGGGTAGGAGCCGGGGCCGCGGTCGGCCCGTGCGAGTGAAGCATACCAGCCTGCGGGGGTGGGGACGCGGCTGGAGCAGGTGCGGCCGGAGCGTGCGCCGCAGGCCCTGGAGCAGCGAACGGTGCCGACGCGCCGGGGTTACCTCGCCTGTCCGGATGGGGCGAGCCTGCGGCGGGGCCGCCCGGTACGCCCGGATGACCCGGTTCTGGCGGTGGATTGCCATGCACGCCCTCGGGGTGATGCCCGGGTGCCGGCGGTGGATTGTTCCACGCGCCTTCGGGGTGATGACCAGGTCCTGGCGGTGGATTGTTCCACGCGCCCTCGGGGTGATGACCAGGTCCTGGCGGTGGATTGTTCCACACGCCCGGACGACCTGGCTGCGGGGACCCGCGATACATGGGAGCCGGTCGTGCGTAGTAATAGTCTCGGCGACCCTCATGGTCATGCCAGTAGCCACGCTCGTAGACCGGACGCCCGCCGACAATCACGTAACGGGGCGCCACGTAGAGGTAGCCGGGACGCACCGGCGTCCAAGAGCCCCCGATCCAATACCACTCGGCGCCCGTCCAGTCCCAATAGCCCGCGACCCAGGTGTAGCCCGGACCAGGTGCAGGCGGCGGGTACTCCGCTGGTGGCGGGGGCGGCTGGTTGGCCACGTACACCTGCGCCTCCATCACGACCGGAGGAGGCGGGCCGGGCGGCGGGGGCGCTGCCTCATAGGCTGGCCCCACCGGAACCACGGTGGCTGGGTAACACCCGGCCCAAGCCAGAACGGCGAAAATCGGCCCCCAGAGTGGGACGCGCTTCATGATGTCCTCCTCATATGTGACTTGCAACGGTAGTCTTGTATTCACCCGGGCGCAACCGCCGCCGCGGTGAATGTAGGAGGGCACGTGTCTAGCTTCTTCCTGCGCTTGACCGTCAGGGCGACGCCGATTACAACCGGCGTGAACCATGGCCCCCTCAACCGCGCGCGAAACCATATTCTCCGGCATCCAGCCTTCGGGCGAGCTGCACCTTGGAAACTACCTGGGGGCCGTGCGCAACTGGGTCGCGCTCCAGGACCGCTACCGCTGCTTTTTCTGCGTCGTGGACTACCACGCCATCACCCAGCCCTTCGAGCCCGCCCAGATGCAGCGTCGGGTGCGCGACATGGCCGCGGACCTCCTCGCCTGTGGCATCGATCCTGAGAAGTCGACCCTCTTCGTGCAGTCTGCCGTTCCCGAGCACACGGAATTGGCCTGGGCGATTTCCGCGGTCACGCCTTTTGGCGAGCTCGGGCGCATGACCCAGTTCAAGGAAAAGTCTGAAAAAAACCCGGACAACGTCAACGCCGGGATCTTCACCTACCCTGTCCTGATGGCCGCAGACATCCTGATCTACCGTGCCACGCGCGTGCCCGTGGGCGAGGACCAACGCCAACACCTGGAGCTGGCGCGCGAGATCGTGCGCAAATGGAACGCGCGCTTCGGCCAGACCTTTCCCGAGCCCGAGGCGCTTTACTCTTCCACGCCAAAAATCCTCGGCCTCGACGGTCAGGCCAAGATGTCGAAGAGCCTAGGCAATACCATTTCCCTGCGCGAGAGCGACGAGGCAGCCTGGAACAAGTTGCGCACCGCCGCGACCGATCCCGCGCGCGTGCGGCGCTCGGATCCCGGCGACCCCGACAAGTGCAACATCTTCACCCTGCACAAGTTCTTTTCGTCCGCCGAACGGCAGGCCGAGGTGCGCGCGGGGTGCACCACGGCCGGTATCGGCTGCATCGACTGCAAGAAGTGGCTTTTCGAGGGCATCAAGGCGGACATGAATCGCATCCGCGCCCGACGCGAAGAACTTCTTGCCACGCCCGAAACACTTGAGACCATCTTGGCCGAAGGCGCACGGCGGGCGCGTGCCGTGGCCAGGGACACCATGGCGCGTGTGCGCCAGCGCCTGGGCATAGCAGGCCCCAAGGACTGAGGCGCCTTGATGGTACGAGCGGCGCCATGGGTCTTGTTCCTGCTGCTCGCCGGCTGTTCAGGGGGCGATGGACCAGAGAACCCCGAGGGAGCCGTGCGTCTGTTCATCGCCGCAGCTCGCGTCGGCGATCGGGGCAGCGTGCTCCAGCGCCTGGGGCCTGCCACCAGGGCGCGCATTGAAGCCCTGCAGAGCGCCAGTCGTCGTCTGAGCGGCCGCATGATGATGAAGCCCGAGGACTTCCTGTCTGTGGGCTGGGCGCCGCCGGCCTGGGAGCCGTCCGGGACGCGCCTTCTGCGCCGGGATCGGGACAACGCCGAGGTCGAGGTCTACTCATCGACCGGCGATCGACACGCCCTGTCGCTGGTGCGCGAAGGCCGCGAATGGAACATTGAGCTGCCCGGACCGTAGTCCCTACTTCACGGGTGTTTCGCGCACCAGAGTCTGTTCGATTTCCTCGATGTCGTCGTCCCCGACGATGATTTCCAGGTCGCTGAAATCTGGCATCCTCGCGCTGGCGCCGCTCGCATCGCGTGCCGAATCCCGCGGCGGAGAACGCCGATCGCCCACGCGCCTTTCGCGCGGGAAGACGCGCCGATCACGACCTCCCCCGCGACGCTCGGACTCACGCCGGTCGCGACGAAGCGCGGAGCGCAGCTCCTCCAGGGTCAGCGGGACATCGGCCATCTTGTGCAAACGCGCGGCGCACAGGTGACAGAGAGAGACCGATCGCCCGCCCAACTCGACCAGGCGAAGGTTTTCGCGACGGCGATCGGTGCACAAGACGCAGCTAGCGCCCCGGGGGACCGGCCGCATCTCGGCCCATTTCATGTAGCAAGCCCAGCAACGTCCCCGACGCAGCTCGGTGACGTGGGCTCCACAAGCATTGCACTTAACCGTGGCTCGCTCGACCTCAATGCTCATTCTTGTTGGATAACGCCGGTCGAAAAGTAGGGCAAGTTTTTTACGACTGCGGCCGCACCACGCCACACAGCAGTTCACCGGCGAAGTAGTGAGTGGACGGCGAATCGTCAGGTAGCTTGGCGCGTAGGAAGGTGTTCAGAATGATCGCACCATCGCGCCGGGTGCGCGGCTGGCCCGGATGAACATAGCTGCGGCGGGCGCTCCCGTCGCGCCACTCGCGGAACACCAGACGGCCGTTGCTGTCGACCAAGTCGACCAGGCCAGTGTGACCGCCACAACCTGAGCCATCGCCCATGTCGAAGAAGAGCACATCGCCGGGCCGCGCCTCGCTGGCCGGGACCTCGGGATACTGGGCATGCAGAAACTGATAGAGAGAGCCGGACGTACCATCGGTGCCGAAACGGATCCCGCGCTCGTGCAGCGACCGCTCCACCACGCCCACCGCGGTGTTCGCGTGGTCGGAGACAGCCCGCCGTCTGTGGCTGAATAGCCCTGGCGGCGGACCGCTCGCCGACGCGCGCACAACCGGCGGCCGGACTTGCCAGGTTTCGGTCGTGGTCGTGGCGCAGCCAAGAACTGTCAGAAGCAACAGGCCGATAGGAAAGGATTTTCTGGAACCGCGCGGCGTCATAGATGCCACTATACTACATGTAGGCCGAGAGCATACTTTTTTTCCGGCACGACTGACAGGTGGCTGCGCTACAACGCGGCAAGAAGTTGTCGCTTGAGCTCGTCCAGGGTGATGCCTTGGATGATGGCCTGGCCGGGACGCGGCACCAAGACGAAGCGGACAGCGTCCGATACGCGCTTCTTGTCGACTTCCATGCGGTCGAGCACGTCCGCAGCAAGCCGGTGCTTCACGTCCACCGGCAGCCCAAGGCGCGCCAGCAGCGCGGTCATGCGCGCCAGCAACCCGGGCTCGGTCACGCCGCGGGCGGTGCCCAGGGCCAGCGCCGCAACCATCCCGAGCGAAATCGCCTCGCCGTGCAGAAGCTGGAAACCGGATGCGGCCTCGATGGCGTGACCAACGGTATGGCCGAAATTCAGAATCGCACGCCGACCGCTCTCGCGCTCGTCAGCCGCAACCACCTCCACCTTGACCCGCACCGCGGCCTCAATGATCTTGGCCAGCACCGCCGGCGGCATGGCGGCGTGCGCCTCCAGCGTGTCGAGCAGGGCTGCATCGGCGATGAGCCCTGCCTTGACCACCTCGGCCATTCCGGCCGCAAATTCCCGCGCGGGCAACGAATCGAGGAACCCTGGATCGGCCATCACAGCGCGCGGCTGGTGAAAGGCGCCCACTAGGTTCTTGCCGGCGGCAATATCCACCCCGGTCTTCCCGCCCACCGAAGCGTCCACCATGGCCAGCAAGGTGGTGGGGCAGGTTGCGTATGCGATCCCGCGCAGGTAGATGGCAGCGGCGAAGCCGGTATGGTCGCTAGTGGCGCCGCCCCCGATGCCCACCAGAGCAGCGCCTCGATCATAGCCGTTGCCGGCCAGCCAATCGCAGGTACGCTCGATAGCCGCCAGGGTCTTCGCGGATTCGCCGGCCGGCAGATCCAGGCGCCGGACGCCAGGCAGAAGTGCTGCCAGAGCCTCGACCAATGGCTGCACCCGCGGCGATAGCTGAAGGAGGCGGCTGTCCGCCAGCACGGCGACCCCGGTTGGCTTGCCTAGCGCCGTGGCGATTTTCTGTGCCATGTCTGTCGCGCCTGCGGGCGCGATGCAGACCTCGTAGCTCCTCTGGCCGAGCGGAACCAAGATGGTGGTCACATCCATCCGACTAGCACTGCCGGACCGCGGAGGGCAAGCGCCCCTTTCTTGGATATCAGGGCGGAGGCAGGCAGGAATTGCCCTGGCTGGCGGCGATGGCCTGATGGGCGGGCTCGCCCTTGCGCAAAGGGGGACGTTGACCAGGCAAAGGCCGCGCCTGGGGACGGGCCGGCGGCGCGGCAGCGGCGGGCGGGCCCACCACAGGCGCTACTGGACGGATGATCTTCTGGGCGGTGGTGGGTCCGTTTACCGCCAGGTGGCCGCGCAAATGCCGCACCATCTTGCGACCGATGCCCTTGATGCGCGCCAACTCTTCCACGGTGCGGAAGGGATGCTTGTGGCGATAGGCCAGGATGTTGCGGATGCGCGCCGGCCCGACGCCGGACAAGAGGCGCAGTTCCTCGGGCGAGGCGGTGTTGAGGTTGACCACGCCCTCCAGGGTGGCCTTCTGCGCCCGAGCCGGCGGGACCAGTCCCAGCATGAACATGAGAGTGAGCACGCAGCCGCGCGACATGCTCTTGTTGTCGGCGTCCACGCCGGAAAGTTGCTAGCCGAAGAGACTTTCGTCAGCTACTTCTCGGGCAAAGCCGCCGGACAATCATCAAAGTGCAAAACTCGCCCCTTGCCGGCTCGCTTGCCGCAGAGAAGAGCGTGATCCGCGCGGCGCAAGAGATCGTCCTGGTCGATCGCGGTACCGTCGCCATCGGTGGTGGCGACGCCGAAGGTCGCGCCCACGATGCCGTGCTCGTCGATGGGCTGGCCCGACAGGGCCTGCAGGATGCGCTCGCACACCATGCACGCCTGGCTGCCGTCGGTTTCGGGAAGCAGAATGACGAACTCGTCCCCGCCGAAGCGAGCCACGATGTCCACCTCGCGCAGCCCGGTTCGCAGGCGCTGCGCCACCGTCACCAGCACGCGATCGCCGGCCTCGTGGCCGAAGCGATCGTTGACCTGCTTGAATCCGTCGAGATCGACCAAGGCCAGGCTTAGGCTGCGCGGGTGGCGGAGCATACGCACGAATTCGTCACGGATACGCTCGGACAAGTAGCGCCGGTTGTACAGGCCGGTCAGCGGATCGGTGATGGCCAGCTTCTCGACTTCACGCCGGGCCTGATCGACCGTGCGCGCGAGCAGGGCGCCGGTAACCGCCGAGCTGAGCACCAGGCGCAGTTCTTCATAGAGCATGGTGTCGGGCGCGCCGTACGCGAGCGACGCCATGCCCAGCCGCTCGCCACGAAAACCAAGCGGCACGACGACCACCGAACGGCCATCGAGGAAACCGCCAGGCGCGATCTGGCGCGTGGAAAAGCGCGGGGGGCCTTCGCAACGACCGCTCTCGCCAAACACCAGCGTTGCCTCGCTCTCCTCGGTGACCCGGTTGGGCTGGGTGAACAGTGCGATCGTACCGGCTCGAATTCCCAGGCGGGGAAGATGCTCCGCCGCTGCCTCGCCGAGCGCGTCCAAGCTGGGCGCTGCCAGCATTGCCGCGGTGGCCTCGGCCACTCTCCCCATGAGGGCCACCAGCTCGCCGCGCTGCTGAGCCTGCGCGATGGCCGCCATGTCACTCGACACCAGCAACGCCTCCTGAATGAGGTCATAGACACGGCCCCGGGTGGCGGCATCGTGGACGCAGGCCAGAGCATCGCGCCGCAAGACCAAGAGCACGTCATGCGTGGCACCAACCGAGCTATCCCGACGGAGCAGGGCATAGCAAATGTCTTCCACGCAGTTGACAAAAGCGGGCACCTCCGGTTCGGCAACCTGCGCGATGAAGGCGGAGAACAGCCGCTCTTCCCAGTCCTCGGGCACAAAGTCGAATCCGCTGTGTGCGGCCTGACGGAGGTTGGCGACCACGTTCTTCTGGCGGACCCGCAAGGCCTCGGCGAAATCCTGTGCCTCGCCCGGCAAGGGCCAGGACAGCACGCGCTCGCGGCTTCGCGTGTTGCACCCGCAAGAACGGCGGCGCACGAATTCCGTCTCAAAGGTGATGGCGCGCTTGAGCAGCGGGGTTCCGTGCAGGGCCCCGGCCAAACTGCGAACCGCATGGCGGACTTGTTCAGTCACCGGCTGGCGCACGGTGGTGAGCGGCACACGCGCGTAGCGGGCAAAGTCCAGATCATCGAATCCCACCAGCGAGAGATCGCGCGGCACCCGAATCCCGCGCCGGTCAAGCTCGTCGAGCGCCCCCAAAGCCATGACGTCGTTGGCGCACACGATGGCATCCACCTCGCCCGCCCCAAGCCCGCGGCGGTCGAACAGCTCGGCCACCGCCAGGCTGCCGCTGGCGCGGTTGAAATCGCCAAGTCCCATTCGGCGCGGATCGGCACGCATACCCTGCTCGGCCAGCGCCCGGACAAAGCCGCGATAGCGCGCCTGCGCCTCGGGGTTGGGGGTTGGGCCCGCAATCATGGCAATCTTGCGCCGCTCATGGGCCGCAATGAGGTGCTTGACTGCAGTGTACATCCCGACCTCATTGTCCATGAGCAACGAAGACATGCCCGGTATCTCGACCCCCAGGCAGACGCACGGCAGGGGATCGTAGCGCCGCACGAAGGCGGCGATCTGGTCCACTGTCACATGGTGGCCGATGGTGTGCGCGCAAATGAGCAAGGCATCCACGTTGTGCGAGCCCACAATGTCGAACACGAAGCCCTTGGGGTGCTGCAACTCAACGCCCAGCATGCCGCCGGAGATGGCCACGAAATCCAAGCTCTGCTCTCGTGCCTCGCGCTCTGCCGCCACCAGCACCTGTTTCTGGAACTCGTCGTCAAAGGCGTCAGCCAGAAGCCCCAGACGAGGCCCCCGACGAGGAAGACCAGCTTGCACCTCAGCCATTGACGTCACTTGGCGGCGAAAGCGCCACTCACTCTATTGTGCTCGCGTGGGACCGCGCACCGCAAGGGTTGCGCATTTTTCCGGACATTTCAGGTAAGAGAGCGACCACATCTCCCACCATAGACTACCCCCATCGCCCACCCAAAGGGGGCAACGGGCTCCTCCTACTGATCCGCGTAGCGCTTCGCCGCCGCCAGATCCCGGCGAAGATCAGCGGCATTCCGTCGCGGACCGTAGCCGGGGGTGTCGCGCTGGATGCGCCATCCTTCCTTGAGCGGGCCGGCGTCGACAACGTCGAAGCCGAATTGATCAATAAGACGGCTGACGGTGGCCTTGGCCGCCTGATCATCTCCCGCGATGACCAGGGCACGGCGGTTCTTGCTGCCGGCTGGCTGTCCCTCGACGGTGAGCGCGGCGGCGTAGATGTGGTTGAATGCCTTGACCACCTTGGAAGTTGGAAGGTGCGCCTGCAGAAGTTCCGCCGTGGTGCTCGACTCGTTGTCGAGCTCGAGGATGTGGCCGTCCCGCTGCGGGTAGTAATTGTTGGTGTCGATCACAACCTTTCCCGCCAGCGGCTCGACCGGAATGGCCCGATAGTTTTTGAGCGGCACCGTCACCACGACGATCTCGCCGGCTGCTCCTGCCTCAGTGGCCGTCGCGGCGCGCGCGTTCGGTCCCAGCTCCGCGACCAAGCCCGACAGGGTCGCCGGCTCACGCGAGTTGGCGATCACCACCCTGTGGCCGTTCTTCACAGCAAGCCGAGCCAGTTGGCTGCCGATCTTACCCGCACCGATGATCCCGATGGTTGCCATGCTGACCAAGCTAGCACCGGCCCGTCGTTCGGCAAGGCCGTACCATTTCATGCTGTCGTTGACGATCTTGCCCGCCACGGGTTTGTGGCTCGCGAAGAAGTGGTAGTAGACCACCGCATTGTTGGAGTTTCGCATGTGATTGTGGCCAAGGCGTGCGCGGATCACTTTTGAGCACGTGTCAGCCTGGCTTGGTACACTACGGGCGGCACGGGTATCCAATCGTGTTGCTCCAAGAAGAATGGCTGCGCGAGGACACTTTGAATCCCAGGAAGATGCATCCTAACTTGCCTAAGCTGAACATTTGCATAGTATTGATGAGATGCAGGTGCGCGCGCACGACGACACGCTCAACCCGGCCCAGCTCGCTGCGGTCGAGCACGGCGATGGGCCGCTGTTGGTGATCGCAGGCGCAGGCTCGGGCAAGACGCAGACCCTGGCGCATCGAGTGGCAGGGCTCATTCGGCGCGGCGCGGATCCCAAGCGCATCCTGCTGCTCACCTTTACCCGGCGCGCGGCCGCCGAGATGACCCGACGGGCGGCGCGGTTGGCCGGGCGCGTGCGCGACGTCGACGGAACCTTGCCCTGGGCCGGAACCTTCCATGCCATCGCCAACCGCCTCCTGCGCATGAACGCCGCCGTGGTGGGCCTGCATCCCAGCTTCACCTTGCTCGATCGCGAGGACGCCGCGGATCTTGTTGATCGCATACGCCAGACGCGCGGGCAGGCCCGCACCGATCGGCGCTTCCCGCGCAAGGGCACCTGCATCGCCATCTATTCGCGCGTGACCAACACCCAGGGCGACCTGCATCGCTGCCTGGAGCAGTCATTCCCCTGGTGTCTGGAATGGGAAGACGATCTGCGCCAACTCTTCGCCGCCTACGTCGACGCCAAGATCGAGCGGCAGGTGCTCGACTATGACGATCTCCTGCTTTACTGGTTGCACCTGCTGGGCGATGCAGCGGTTGCCCAGCAGATCGGCGGACGCTTCGACCAGGTGCTGGTCGACGAGTACCAGGACACCAACAGCCTGCAGGCCGAGATCCTGCGGCGGCTCAAGCCGAGTGGCCACGGGGTCACAGTGGTGGGCGACGATGCACAGTCGATTTACGCTTTCCGCGCGGCCACCGTGCGCAACATCCTGGATTTTCCCAAGCAATATGACCCGCCGGCCACGGTGCTGACCCTGGCGCAGAATTACCGGTCCACCCAGGCGATCCTGCACGCGGCCAATGCGGTGATTGGGTTGGCCAAGGAGCGCTTCACCAAGGATCTCTTCACCAGCCGGCGGGGTGGCGCCCGACCCGGTTTGGTCACAGTGGCCGACGAGGACGCGCAGGTGAACTGGGTCGCAGACCGAATTCTCGAACAGCGCGAGGCAGGAGTGGCGCTCCGGCAGCAGGCAGTCTTGTTCCGCGCGGCCCACCACAGCGACGCGCTGGAAGTTGAACTGCAGCGGCGCAATATCCCCTTTGTCAAGTACGGCGGCCTGCGTTTCTTGGAGGCCGCGCATGTGAAGGACGCACTTTCCTGTTTGCGTTGGGCTGAAAATCCCAAAGACGGCTTGGCCGTGTTTCGCGTGGTGCAGTTGCTACCCGGCATCGGGCCGCAATACGCGGAACGACTGTGGCAGGCCCTTGCCAGGGGCAGCGCGAGCCTGGGCGAGACCTTGGCCGGCTTTGCTCCGCCGGGCGCGGCCCAAGAAGACTGGCCACGCCTGGTCGAGCTGATGCAGCGGCTCGGCAACGCGGCCACGCCCTGGCCCGGCCAGATGGGGCTGGTGCGGCGCTGGTACGAACCCTTGCTCGAGGCTCTCTACGACAATGTGCGCACACGGCTCGGCGATCTCGACCAGCTTGAACGGCTGGCTGATGCGGCGCCCACGCGCGAGCGGTTTCTTTCCGAATTGATTCTCGATCCGACCGAGGCCGTGGGGACCGAAGCTGGCCCGCCCCATCTTGACGAGGACTTTCTTGTCCTGTCCACCATCCATTCGGCCAAGGGACAGGAATGGGACACGGTCTTTGTGCTGAATGTGGCCGATGGCTGCATTCCCTCGGACATGGCCACCGGCAGTCCCGACGAGATCGAGGAAGAGCGGCGACTGCTCTATGTGGCCATGACCCGAGCCAAGAACACGCTGGCGCTAGTCCACCCGCTGCGCTTCTTCGTGCGGCAGCAGAGCCGGTACGGCGATCGGCATGTGTTCACCCCACGATCGCGCTTCCTGCCCGAAAGTTTGCTCGACCGCTTCGACTGCTGCTCGCCGACGGACGCGCGGGCTAGCGAAGAAGCAACGACAGCGCCCGCAGGCGCGCGCGTGGATGTGGCTGCGCGACTGCGTGGAATGTGGACGTAGTCGCTCTCATCTGAGTAATTCGCGCCCGCGGCACGCGGTCAAAGCCAAGCTGGGTGTACAATACGCCGGGGAGAATATGAAAGAGCGACTCATCGGCTGCGTGGCGTTGGCACTCGCGTGCTCCTCGGCAGAGCCAGGCGGCGGCGCAGGGCCAAACACCAGCTTTCCCGACGGCAGCGTGGCTCCTACGACCACGTGTGAAAGCGAGGGCGGCTCGACCCCAGTGGCGCAGCCGGTGTTCGTGCGCAACATGAAGAGCGAGGAGACAGGATGGTTCTCTTCGCCTGGGTTGGTCGATCTGAATGGCGACGGCAAGAAAGAGATCGTTGCGCCCTTCTACAGCTTGTTCGTGTTCGACATTGCGGGCAACACGCTAGCCACCATCAAGGAGAAGGACCACACCCAGGGCCGCATCTATGCGCCGGCCGTGGTAGCCGATCTCGACGGTGACGGCACGATCGAGATTGTGGTTGGGGCCGATTACGGAGCCGTGGCGGCCTACGAATGGAAGAATGGAACCCTGACCATCAAGTCCGGCTGGCCCGCCTTCGCGACGACGATCGGCGGCGATACCGAGCCAGAAGTCCGCGGCATGGCAGCGGGTGATCTCGACGGCGACGGCCAGATTGAGGTGGTGGTCACCACCACCGAAACCGATCCCAATAGCGCCCAGGTGTTCGCGTTCTCGCCCAATGGCAAGCCCTTCCAGCCGGCCGGCGTCACTTGGCCGGCCTGGCCGCGCTACAACACGCTCACCGGCCCAGGCGGCGACGCCGACGCCAATGGCGAGGGCCACCATGGCTATGGCTGCTATGGCCTCAACGTGGGCATCGGCAACATCGACGACGATGCTCAGCAGGAGGTGATTGTCACCTTCGACAACCACCAGATCAACGCCTTCAAGGCCGACGGGACCTCGATTCGCGCCGCTCCCTATTTCACCAATCCGGAGACCCAATACTTGAACCAACCACTCGATTGGGGCCAGTTCATCCGCTGGGCCGATCCCCAAGTGGAAGAGAATCACTACCACTTGCACACCGGCGACTGGCCCGACATCAANNGCTGCAGTGGACCGCGTCGCCGCCTTCGCTGGCCGATCTCGACGGTGACGGCAAGAACGAAGTGATCGGGATTCCCAACGCCGAGATGAAGGAGCCCTATGAGACCCAGGGCTATGCCTTCATGGTTCTGCAGGGAGCGCAAGACAGCGGCGCACACAGTGCCATGCGTCTTCCGGGATGGGAGACGCTGCCCATGAGCGCCAAACCAGTGCCACGCCCCAGTGGCGACTGGTACCCTCCCGACGGCGTGCCCGCGCCGGTGTTAGCCAACATCCTGGGTGACAGCCACCCCGAGATCATTGCCTCCATCAACGACGGCGCGATCTACGCGGTCGGCCCCGATGCCCAGATCCTGTGGCACTACGACTACGCCAAGGGCGCCGCCAAGACCTTTGCTTCCGAGCCGGTGGTGGTGGACCTGAACCGCGACGGCGTGCCCGAGATCGTGTTTGGCACGTACTCGCTTTCAGCCAATGCCGGGCGCTTGGTAATCCTGAGCAACACCGGCGCGGAACTCTACGACATCCCGCTGCCAGGACAGAATAACAACGAAAGAAACGGCATCGGCGTGCCTGCAGCGCCGTCGGTGGCGGATCTCGACGGCGACGGCACCCTGGAGATCGTGCTTCTGACCTTCGACCACGGCGTGGACGTGTTCAACGTGCCCGGCTCAGGAACCAAGTGCCTGCCTTGGCCCACCGGCCGCGGAAACCTGCTGCGCAACGGTCAAGGCCCGGCATACGTGCCGTAGATCGCGCGCCCGCCGCGTCTTCACCTACAGAGCCTCGTGGCCGCGCTCTCCCGTGCGGATGCGGATGGCGTCGGCCACGTCACTGACAAAGATCTTGCCATCCCCGATCTCTCCCGTGCGCGCGGTGGCCAAGATCGCCTCGACGATGGGATGCACCAGATCGTCGTCGACAACAATCTGGATGCGGACTTTCGGGATGAAGTCCACGACATAGGCCGAGCCGCGATACACCTCTTTCTTGCCGCCGGTGCGGCCGAAGCCTCTAACCTCCGAGACGGTCATGCCCTGGGCGCCCACCTGGCGCAGCCGGTCCTTCAAATCGTCCAGCTTGAACGGCTTGATGATGGCTTCGATCTTCTTCATGCCGGTGAGCATCCTCCCGAATAGGTTGCCGGTGTGTTTCCGGCGGGTGAAATGTCCGTAACCGACGCGGCGCAGGCGGGGTATTTCGGCGAGGCATGCCCGCCCAATTGGCTAGAAATAGGCCAGGAAGGCGCCTAGGCCGGTGAACTGGTTCTTACGGGTCGTGCCGCCCTTGTCGAACCGCGCGAAACAGAAGAGAAACCTGCTGTTCTCCCTCGCGTTTCTTCGGCCGGCGAGCTGCTACGGCGCCGACTTGATCTGCACGTGGCTCATCCGGCGCCGGGCAGTGGCGAGGCTGCCGGCCTCGGGCGGAGGCGGGGTGAGGTTCACGTGCAAGCCGAGCGCTGCGCGAACCGCGAAGTGGTCCTCGCTGACTGAAAAGGCCAATAGGTCACTGATGCGCTCGCGCGCCGACAACGGGCTTTGCCCCGAAGGCTCCACTGCGATCACCCGCGCCGCTGCGCCCAGATCGCCACACAGGGCGAGGGCCGCGCGGCCGGCGGTGAGGTCAGCGGCGGCGATCCAACTCAGCAGATCCAGCTTGTCCCCACGCGCCTCCACGAATCTCCTCGCCACTACCTTCAGCTCGGCCCGCAATGCCGGCGAGAGCAGCGGGTCGAGTGTCTTGGCCATCTTGTCCACCTCGTCACCGTGCGGGCCATTGCCGATCGGGCACCCGCCGAGCAGCAGCCCCGCGCGCACGGCGATCTCCAGCAGAGCCGGCGTGCCCAGGCAGAAGCGGGGAAACCGCTCCCAGCGCATGAGTACCATCCGCTTGGCCAGGTCGAAGATGACCTCGCTCTGCCTGCTCCACTGCTCGAAACCCGGGCCCACCACCAGGGTCGGGGTCAGGCTGTTCTTCTCTTTCAGGTTAACGATGTTCACTGTGCCCGGCGCGTCCTTCTTCAAGAAGACGTCAGGCAGGCTCGCCTCAATGGTGTTGGCCACGTAGCGCAAGGCTGCAGCGTGCGGCCAGGCCGAGCCCGAAAGGTCCACCCGTGCGGCCCGGTCCACCCCGATGGCCTTGTGCGGGCTCGCACTGGACATGGCGATGGCAGGTGCCAGCAAGCCGAGCAGAGCGCTGACATAGGAATCCTCTGCCGGGTGCAAGATCTTGCGCCACAGCTCTTCGTTCATTTTTCCGGCCAGGTTGGGAAGCTGACTGGGCCGGTAACTCTCGTAGAAGCTGGCCAGGGGTGGATCGGCGTTGCCCAGATAGACCAGCGCCGCGGCCACGCACCACATCCGGTCGTGGGCGCCCATCTGATAGAAAAGTGGCGCCAGCGCCTGATACGAAGCGACGCGGTCGGGCTTCTTGCTGATCAGCAACTGGTGCTGCGCGATGGTCTTGCCAACTGCCGAGGGACCTGCCTCCTGGTACATTTGCGCGAGCTGCGCCTGGCGCGCGAAATTGTCCCGGTCGAGTTTGGCGGCGACCTCGAGAGCCAAAAGCGCGCTCTCGCGGTTCTTGAGGTGCCCCATAGCCACCGCGGCCAGCGCGTCCCACAGGCGCAGCTTGATCTCAGGCGGCGCCTCGGCGGGCAAGCGCCTCAACTGCCGGCGGTAGGCGCGCGCCAGCTCCTTCCAACTCCGGCTATCGATCAGCATGCGCTCGATGGCGTCGAACGCGCGCACAAACATCGGATCGTCCTCCAGAACCTGCGTGAAAACCTCCACCGCCTTGGCATTGTCCTTCATCTCGTCACGATAGATGGCGGCCAGGGTGTAGCGGCAGCGGGCGCGGATGGCCGGCTCGCTCTCCAGCCCGGACAGCGTCTCCAGCGTCTCGACCGACTTGCTCCATTGCTTGCCCTGGCTGTAGTAGTCGAGCATCTTGTACAGCGTCTGCCGCCGCTCGGGCTCCACCGCCAGCGCCTTGGTGTAGCAGGCCACGGCATCGGCGGAGTCATTCAGTTTCTCGCGCAGGATGTCGCCCAGCTCATCCCAAAGTTGCGCGCGCTCGTCCGTGTCGCTGACCAGGGCAAGCTGTTTGCGGCGCAGATCGACCACCTCGCGCCACTCCTGGCGGGCCGTGCGCAGCGCAATCAGTGCCTCCAAGTGGCTGCGCTGATGCGGCTCCAAGGCCGCCGCTTCCTCGCGAAAGTGAATGACGGCGTCACTGTCGGCGATCCGCTCCGCACAAATTGCCATGCGCACGCAAATGGCCGCGCGTTCCGGCGCGCTCAAACTGGTCAGGCCCAGGGCGTAGACGCGCTCGTAGGCCGCACCCGCCTCGGCCCACGCCTCACGCTCGAAGTGCAAGTCGGCCGACGCCTGCGCCAGGGGCAGGGAGTGCGGGGACAACTTGGTGGCGGCCTCGACGTTGGCCATCGCCTTATCCATCTTTCCCAATTGCTTCGCGCAACGGGCGACCCGTTCGTGCAGCATGGCCCGGGCTGCGTCGTCATCAGCGGGCGCGCGGCGCAGGAGCATGTCGAGCAACGGCTCAAGCAGCGGCCATTCCTGGCGCGCCTCGCGCAGCTTGGCCAGGCGTTCGGCCGCGCTCACCTGCTCTGGATCGGCGGCCACGGCACGGGTGAGAAGATCCAAGCCGCCCTCTGGATCGTCGAAATGGTCGAGGGCCAAGATGCCCGCCCCGGCCAGCAGGCGCCCCTTCTCCATCGGGTTCTGGGTCTTCTCCGCGCCCTGCAGCGCGAACCTGGCCGCGCGCTCGAACTCGCCCTTGCGGCTGCATAGCTCAGCCAGCGTCGCCAAGGCCACCACATTGTTGGGATCGCTGTCGAGCGCCCTCAGATACAACGCCTCGGCAGCGGCCGGATCTTCGGCCGCAAAACCCTGGACCACCACCAGCGCACTTTCCACGTCCTTCAGCTTGTCGAGCAGCAGGCTGGCCCGCTCCATGCGCAGCCCGCGCGCCAGTTCGGGGTCGCCCTTGCGCTGCGCGCGCATTTCGAGCAGATCG
>PMKP01000127.1:24155-36318 GCA_003157775.1 Myxococcales bacterium
GGTCTTGCGATAGAGCTCTTCCAGTTTGGCAAAAGCCGCCGGATCAGCCGGATTGCGCGCCAGCTCCTTTTCCAGCAGGGACGTCAGAGGCGCCCACTGTTCAGTCTTGCGCAACAGCGCCTCGAGATTGGCGAAGGCCGCGTTGTTGTTTGGATCCCGCGCCAGCATCTTTTCATAGAGAGCACGCAGGGGAACCCAGCGTTCGGCCTGGCGGAAAAGGTTCTCCAACTCGGCCAAGGCCTCGGGGTTCTGCGGATCGCGGTCGAGCACCTTGCCGAAGGCCGCGATGGCCTCGTCGACGCGGGCCGTGTCCCGGGCACACACTCGCGCCACGCCGAGCGCGATTTCGGTCGAATCCGCGGCGTCAGCCCCCTCGTGCGCGAGCTGGACGACCTCCTTGACGAATTCGTCCCACTGGCCCACCTTTTCCGCCAAGCGCTTGGCGTCGGCGAGCAAGTCGGCATCGCGTGGTTGCAGGCGCAGCGCCGTCATCATCACGGGATAGGCTCGATCAGTGGCGCCCAGCTCCCGTTCCAGCAGCAAAGCCACCTCGCGCAGAGCCGCCGCTTGGGCAGCCGGTTCATGCATGACCTCCGCGCGGCTGATCATGATGCCGACCATGCGTTCCCATTCCTTGTGTTCGCGCAGCAGGGCCAAGCCTCGATTGAGGCCGTCATGCGCCTCCCAATCCCCGGGATCGGCCACGAAGAGCTCCAACCAGGCTTCCACTTCGTCGTCAGCCGGCTTGCGGCCGGGCTGGGCACAGAGAGAGGCCAGGGCTGCGAGGGTTTCCTGCAAAGAGGCGTCCACGGAAACCGGGACCAGGCCCAGCTCGGCGCGCACCAGGCGCGCGTCACTGTCCGAAAACTGCGACGCCAGCAGGAAATGCGGCGTCCGGGTCTCGGTCGCGCCCAGCACGCGCTGGACCAGCAGGGTCAAGTCCGGATCGTCGGGCCGATAGCCCACGAAAACGAACGACCACTTGTGATAGAGGCTGGCGACAAAGGCCGCCGCGCCGGTGGCACCGATCTTCGCCGGAATCTCGGCGGGGGCCAAGCAGAGCGAGGCGGGCACGTCGGCGCGACCGAAAATCTGCAAGAGAAACCGGCCGTGGCCGTGTTCCAGCGAGCTAGCGTTGGCGGCAAACGCCGTCCGGCTCACTACCTCGGCGTCGTCGGCCAGGGCGGTAGCCCAGAGCGCGTCGAACGTGGTCGTGATCAGGCCGCGCCAAGGCGCGTGGGCCACGGTCCTGATGGCATCGGGCACCCGAACACCTTTGCCATACGCATCCGCCAACACGTCGCCCAGCGTGCTTTCGTGAAACAGTTCGCGCACCAGCGCCAAGGCCGAGGTCAAGCGACCCTTCTGCAAAAGATCGGCAAGCGCGGCCTTGTCCTCTTCGGCAGTAACCCATTCGAGAAAGCACTGGCCGAGTGCGGCCCAGCCGGGAAGTTGGGCCAACTCGGAACAGCCAGCGCCGGCCACTAGTACGGCCTGTCGATTCCTCAGGCGCTCTACCAGCGCATCGGGCAATGGGTGCATGAGATCTCCCTAGGTTTTCCGCGCGGGCGTCCGGTGCCGAACCAGATCTGCACTCGGGGTCACGCCACGTAGAAGTAGCACGGATTTCTAGCACAGAATTGGTTTGCCTTCCCGCTAGCGGCAAAACGGCGCCTGAGACATGCTGCACTGGCCCAGCGCATTCCGAAAAGACTGGCCAGAAGTGCGCGCCGGCAAGCCTTGCGCGTTTTCCAGCAAGGCAAGGCCGACTTCGCCAACCGGGGCATGAAGTGTGAGCCTCCTGCGCAGCGGGCGGCATCCTATGGTCGTGCGGTACTTCGTTGTCATGGTGGGGGTTCTCGCTCTCCTCGGCGGTCTGGGAGGCGTGAAGTTCGCCCAAATCAAATCGCTGATTGCCTACGGTCACGCGGCTTCCGCAGCGGGTCCGCCACCCGAGGTGGTGGGGACCAGAGCGGCGAAGCAGGACACCTGGGAGAATAGGCTTTTTTCCGTGGGCACCATCGCCCCCGCGCGCGGGGTGACGGTGAGCAACGACGCGGCGGGGGTGGTGACCGCGATCAAGTTCCAGTCGGGGCAGACTGTGCGCCGCGGGCAAGTCCTGGTCGATCTCGACAATCGGGTCGAGCGCGCCCAACTTGCCTCGCTGCAGGCACAGGCAGGCCTGGCGCGCATCTCCGCCGGACGAGCGCGCGCTTTGTTCAAGGACGACGCTGTACCCAAAGCGCAGCTCGACAACGCCGAGAGTGCGCTGCAATCCGCGACCGCCAACGCGGCGTCACTGCAGGCGCAGATCGATCGCAAGACTGTGCGCGCCCCGTTCGATGGCCGGCTGGGCATCCGGCTCATCAACCTCGGCCAGTACCTGAACCCCGGAACGGCGATCACGGTCCTGCAGTCCACCGACACAAACTACGTCGATTTCACCCTGCCGCAGCAGCAGCTCGACGAACTCGCGGTGGGAATGACGGTGCGAATCAATGAAGGGCTGCCCGGTCCGCGCGCCGAAGCTACGGTTGCCGCCATCGATCCGACGCTGGACCCAGTAACCCGCAGCGGCCGGGTCCGGGCCACGGTAGGAAAGATGGAGGGGCTGGTCACCCCCGGCATGTTCGTCAACGTCTCGGTGGTGCTGCCCGAAAAGCGAAGCGTGACCATGGTTGGGGCAACCTCGCTAGTGCACGCTTCATTCGGCGACTCGGTCTTCGTGGTCGAGGACAGGAAGAATGACAACGGCGCCGCGGTCACGGGACCGGACGGCAAGCCGGCCAAGCTCGCGCGCCAGCAGTTCGTCAAGACCGGCGAGTCGCGCGGGGATTTCGTGGAGGTCCTAGAAGGTGTCAAGCCGGGACAGGAGATCGTCGCGCAAGGCGCCTTCAAGCTGCGCAACGGCGCGCCAGTCAGGATCAACAACTCGGTGAAGGTCGAGCCCCAGCTCGCGCCCCGCCCCGAGAACCGCTGAGGCCGCATGAGGCTGGTTGATCTCTTCATCCGCAGGCCGATTCTCGCGATCGTGGTCAGCCTGATCATTATCATTGCCGGCCTGCAAGCCATCCGCTCGCTCAACGTCCGCCAGTACCCCAAGTTGGAGGCGGCCAGCATCGTGGTGACCACGGTCTACGTTGGCGCCAACGCGGATCTGGTGCGCGGCTTCGTCACCACCCCGTTGGAGCAGGCCATTGCCGCCGCCGACGGCATCGACTACATCGAATCGCAGAGCGTGCAGGGCCTGTCGACGATCAGCGTGCGCCTCAAGCTCAACTTCGACGGCGCCAAGGCTCTGGCCGACATCAGCACGCGGGTGAACCAGGTGCGGGCGGATCTGCCCCCCGAATCCGAGATACCAGCCATCAGCCTGCAGCCATCCGACGCCCAGACCGCCGCGATGTACCTGAGCTTCAACTCGACCATTTTGCAAGACAATCAGGTTACCGACTACCTCATTCGCATCGTGCAGCCGCGCCTGACCGCTATCGAGGGCGTGCAACGGGCCGAGATCTTGGGCGGCCGCACCTTTGCCATCCGCGCCTGGCTGAGACCGGACCGTATGGCGGCTCTGAACGTCAGCCCTGCGCAGGTACGCAACGCCCTGGCCGCGAACAACGCACTCTCGGCCGTGGGCCAGACCAAGGGCGCTCTCGTCCAGCTCAACTTGACGGCGTCGACCGATCTGCGCAGCGTTGAGGAATTTCGCCAGCTCGTGGTGCGCGAACAGAACGGCACGCTGGTGCGCCTGCAAGACATCGCCGACGTCGTGATGGGCGCCGACAACTACGACCAGGACGTGCGCATGAACGGCCAGCGCGCGGTGTTCATGGGCGTGTGGGTCTTGCCCAATGCCAACTCGCTCGACGTCATCGGCCGGGTGAACCGCGAGGTGCAACAGATCCGTAGGGAGCTGCCCACCGGGATGATGGTGGGCGTGGCCTACGATTCGACCAAGTACATCAAGAGCGCCATCAGGGAGGTGGTCACCACCCTGGCCGAGACGGTGCTGATCGTCATGGTGGTCATCTTCCTCTTCTTGGGCTCGCTCCGCACAGTGCTGGTTCCCGTGGTCGCCATCCCGGTGTCGCTCATCGGCGGCGTGTTCTTGATGCAGGTATTCGGTTTCACCGTGAACCTACTCACCCTGTTGGCCATCGTACTGTCGGTCGGTCTGGTGGTGGACGATGCCATCGTCGTGGTCGAGAACTGCGAGCGTCACGTGCGCGAGGGTCGCTCGCGCCTGGAGGCGGCTTTCCTTGGCGCGCGCGAGCTGGTGCGCCCGATCATCGCCATGACCATCACCCTGGCGGCCGTGTACACCCCCATTGGATTCCAGGGCGGGCTCACGGGAGCGCTGTTTCGCGAATTCGCCTTCACACTCGCAGGCGCGGTGTTCATCTCGGGCGTGGTCGCGCTGACCCTGTCGCCCATGATGTGCTCCAATCTGCTCAACCCGGTGTACCAGCCGGGCTGGCTACCGCGACACATTGACAGCGGGTTCGATTGGTTCAAACGCATCTACGGGCGAATGCTCGCCGCGACCCTCCGGGCCCGCGGCGCCGTGTACCTCGGATGGTTTGCGCTCACCCTGGCGGTGGTTCCCATGTACGTGTTCTCGCCCAAAGAGCTTGCCCCCAATGAGGACCAAGGGGTGGTGTTTGGCGCGATGCTGGTGCCACCCAACGCCACACTGGAGCAGCTCGACCCCTTCCGCGCCGAGGTGACACGCATTTTCAAGGAGACACCAGAGTTCGAGAACACATTCCAGATCACGTTTCCCTTCCAGGGCTACGGCGGCATGTTGGTCAAACCCTGGGATCAGCGCAGTCGGCAGATCTTCGCCATCGCCAATGAGACCAATTTCAAGCTGGCCAACATCGCTGGTGTACGTGCCCCGGTGTTCTTGCCCTCTGCCCTGCCCAGCGCAGGCCTCATGCCCATCGAGTTCGTGATTGCCTCGACGGCGGACCACCAAGAGATCACGCGTTTCGCCGACCGCCTCAAGCTTGCGGCCATGCAGAGCGGCCAATTCGCTTTCCCGCCTGATAGCGACGTGAAGATCGATCAGGCCAAGGCCGAGATCGTGCTCGACCGCGACAAGATTGCCTCAATGGGAATCAGCCTGGGCCAAGTGGGCGGCGATCTCGCGGCGATGGTCGGCGGGCACTTCGTCAACCGCTTCACCATCGACGGACGGGCGTACAAGGTGATCGCGCAGGTAGAGCGTGCCGGGCGACTGACGCCCGATAACTTGCAGCGCATCTACGTCACTGGGCCGAACGGACAGCTCATGCCACTGGGTGCGATCGCCGAAATCCGCAAGGAGATCGAACCGCGCACCCTCAATCGCTTCCAGCAGCTCAATGCGGTCAAGATTTCGGGCGTCCCGTCGCGCTCGCTGGAGAATGGGCTGCGCGTGCTGGAAGGCGAGGCGGCGAAGATTCTTCCCCCTGGCTATCGCATCGACTACACCGGCGAGTCGCGCCAGCTTCGCCAGGAGAGCGGGAAGTTCCTGCCCGCCATGGCCCTGGCCCTGGTGCTCATCTTCCTGGTCCTGGCCGCGCAGTTCAATTCCTTCCGCGATCCCTTTGTCATTTTGGCCGGCTCCGCGCCCCTGGCCATGTTCGGCGCGCTCATCTTCACCTTCCTGAAATTCCAGGGCCCGCCTGGTTTGACCTTCCCGCTTACTGCGGGATGGACTGTGACACTGAACATCTACTCGCAGGTCGGATTGGTGACCCTGGTTGGCCTGGTGTCGAAGAACGGCATCCTGATTGTGGAATTCGCCAACGTCCAGCAAGAGCGCGGCCTATCCAAGATCGAAGCCGTGAAGGCGGCAGCCGCGACTAGGCTGCGTCCCATTGTGATGACGACCATCGCGACAGTGGCTGGACTGTTTCCCCTGACCCTGGTCACTGGCCCAGGCGCAGTGGCGCGCAACTCGATTGGTATTGTGCTGGTAGGCGGGATGTCGATCGGCACGCTGTTTACGCTTTTCGCGGTGCCGTCGATCTACGTGTTGCTGGCGCGCGACCACCGCAAAGCGCATGCGAAGGATCTCGAAACCGCGAGGGCGGCATCGGCGGCGTCGCTGCCGAGGCAGGGGAGCGCGGAGGCGGCGGCGTGAGAGGCGGTGTCGTGGCCGGGCGGCCCCTCACCAGCGCCATTAAGATCGCAACCCACAACACCCACATCGTGGCCCTGTTCGACGCCGTCCGAAGCCTGATGGCCACGCCTGAGAAAACCAAACGGCAGATCGGTTTCCAGACCAAGGGCAAGGATCGCTCGTTTACCAACGCGCGTGAACGTGGCGGCTAATGAGGTCGTCGTAGACCTGTTCGACNNGAAATTCTGACCGGAGGCACTGGTTCCATGCGTCACCTAGACTTCTTCCTGGTTTGTTCGGTCACGCTCTCCGTGGTCTGCTGTGGACGCACGAGCCTCGACACGGCGGTTGTTGGTACGGGAAATACGCTGTCTCTCGGCGGTGCGGCAGCATACGGCGGTGCCCCAGCCGCAGGAGGCGCAACCGGCATAGGCGAGTCAACTTCGGCTGCTGACGGTTCAGTATCCACTACCGATCTAGACACTTGCGCAAGTGATGCCGACTGCACGTCGTGCGACTGGGGGAAAGCCCCCACAGACTCGAGCCAGTGCACCGGCACCTATTGCTGCGGCGGACCGATATCAAGCAAGAAGAGATGTGAAGCCAGTCAAGCTGCTTGGGCATTGTATTGCCCCAACCAGCTTCCGAAACCCATCGATTGCCCATGCGTAGGGTTAGGGTGCACAGGTGAGTATGTTGGCTGCAATGGTGGACAATGCGGTCTTTGGTGCCCGCCTCCCGTCGATGCCGGGGCTTGAGACGGGCCCGCCTAGCGCCGGGTATCGGGATCAAGCGCCACGCTGAGCGCCAGGTCGACCGCTCGGTCGTAGCGGATGGCACGGGAGGCAGGCAAGAAGCCCTGCTTGCGCAGGTCGACCGCGTGCACGGCCAGATCCCTGCGCACCTGCACGCGCGCCGGCGTGGGCGTGGGAAGTTTCATGCCGTCGAGCACGACCTCGGCGCCAGCGGGCTGCGACTCGATGAGCAGGGTTGCGGGCTGAAACCACACCGCGGCCACGGGAAGCGGCACCACCGCCAGGTGAACCAGCACCGCGGCCGCGGCAAGGACGCAGAAGAGCACGACCAGGACAGGCGTCCAGAGCCCACGTCGCCGGGTCACCTGCATCAGGGCCGGAGTCTGACCCGAGCCTGCTGCCCCAAAGGGGGCCGGCAGGGTGGGACGCGGGTTGATCATCTGGGGAGGCGCAACCAACACGGCACTTTGCACAGCCGCCAGAGTAGGCCGGGGCGACTTTCCGGCCGGGGCTGGTCCGCTGGCCGTCCTCTGCGCGGCGCCAGCCCCCGCGCGCCCGGCGACGTCGGCTTGCACGCGAATCGCGGACTCGGGCGCGGTTTCGTCGGCCCACAGATCGGGCGCCAGCCGGATCACCTTTGATGCCGGCCGGGGCTTGGTCAGGCTACCGGGCGGCAACAGCGTGCGCAGCAAGAGCTTCAGTTCGGTGGCCTCGCCGGAAGGCGGGCGCGGAACCAGGTTAAGTGCCGCGCGACAGGCGTCCGCAAAGACGCGTGCATCGGGAAAGCGATCGCGCGGATCCGGCGCCAGCGAATCGGCGATGAGTCGCGCCAGCGGCGGCGGCAGGTTCGGCCGGCGCTGCTGGGGCGAGAACACCAGGCCCGAGGCCACCTGGCGCCAGGTCTCGGCTTGGTTCGATGAATCGCGCAGCCGATACCCGGTGAGAAGCTCGAACAGCACCGCGCCCAATGAGTAGATATCGCTGCGCCGGTCAAGGGTCGCGCCGCGCGCCTGTTCCGGCGACATATACGCCAGGTTGCCCTTGAGCGATGACACCAGCGAGTTGTCGGTGCGCCGCTTGGCCACGCCAAAGTCCGATAGTTTCACCTCGCCGGCGTAGGAAAGCAGCACATTGTCAGGCGAGATATCTCGATGGACCAGCCCCGTGGGCCGGCCATCCGGCCCGCGCAGCTCATGCGCGAAATGCACGCCCTCGGACAACTCGCCCATGATGTAGAGGGCGACCGCATCGTCCAGGCGTTTGGGCAGGCCATCCGGGCTGGATGACTTGCGCAGGACCGCGAGCAGCTCGCCCAGGTCGCGGCCATCCACGTACTCGAGGACGATGAAATGCTCACCCTCCGCCGACATGCCGAGATCATGAATCTGCACGATGTTTTTGTGCGACAGCGAAGCGTGGATGCGTGCCTCGGTGAGCAGCATGCGAACGAAGCGCTCGTCGGCCGCCAGATGCGGCAGGATGCGCTTGATGGCCACCGGTTTTTCGAAGCCCTCTTCGCCCAGAGCTCGGCCCATGTACAGCTCGGCCATATCGCCGACGGCGAAGCGGTCGAAGAGCTCGTATTGTCCGAATCTCATCGCTGTCAGGTCCGCGCGGGCACTCCAACTCTCCATCATACTCGCGCGCGGGTTCGCTGGGTTACACGAAATCCAAGCCCAAAACTGATAGCCTCACGGACATGGCTGCCGATTTCACCCTTGTCCGCGCCTTGGCCCAGCGTGCCGTCGACGAAGGCGTGACTCCGGGTTTGGTTTTGGGCCTTGCCCAGGGCGGGCAAGTGCGGTTTCTTGATGCGTTTGGTCATCGACAGATCGTCCCACTCGTCGACGAGCTTGCGACCGACGTGGTCTACGATCTGGCCTCGCTGACCAAGGCCGTGGTGACCAGCCTGCTGGTCATGCGTGGGGTCGGCAGCGGGATCTGGGCCTTGGATGACCCGCTCGGCAAGCATTTGCCGGCACTGGCAGCCCGGCCCGAGGTAACCCTGCGACGGGCGCTGGCCCATGCCGCCGGCTTTGCCGCCCATCGTCCGTTCTTTGAGCAGGTCATCAACCAAGGCGTGGCTCCTGCAGACGGTCGGGAACGCATCATCGCCCTGGCTGCGGCAGAGCCACTGGCCTTTCAGCCAGGGACGCGGTCGCTCTACTCGGACCTGGGCTTCATTCTCCTCGGCGATCTGGTGGAGCGCGGCCTGGGCGGCCGATTGGAGGCGCTGGCTGAGATATTACTCTGGGCGCCCCTCGGGCTGCGCTCCACGGGTTTCGCTGGTTCGGCGGCGCTTCGGGGGCGGACGCTCGCGCCTACAGAGCGTTGTTCGGTGCGCGAGCGCATGCTTTGCGGCGAGGTGCACGACCTCAACGCCTTTGCCATGGGCGGGGTAGCAGGTCACGCCGGGCTCTTCGCCGACGCTGCGGATCTGCTTCGGCTGGCCGGCGCCTTGTGCGCCGCCTGGCGCGATGCTGGGCCGGCAGGCGACGCGCCTCTTGTCCCGGCTGAGGTGCTGCGTATGTTCTGGCGGCCGGCTGGGATCCCGGGGTCGACCTGGCGTCTCGGCTGGGACGGGCCGGCGGCCACGGGATCGCTCGCCGGCGATCGTCTGTCTCGCCAAGCAGTTGGCCACCTAGGTTTCACTGGCTGCTCGCTCTGGATCGACCCTGAGTGCGAAACCTGCGTCGTGTTGCTCACCAACTTCGTCCATCCGACGGTGCACAAAGACCCGCGCTTCCGAGCGCTGCGTCCGGCGCTGCACGACGCAGCCCTGGACGCAATCGGGTATCGAGCGTAGGTAGTAGCCAACGTGAAGATTGCACTCGGCCAGATAAACCCCACCGTGGGTGACTTCGACGGCAACCTGCGCCTGGCCGAAGATGCCTTGATTGCGGCGGAAACGGCCGGCGCCGATCTCTTGGTGCTTCCCGAGCTGGCTCTCTCGGGCTATCCACCGCGCGATCTCTTGGAACGTGCCGCCTTCGTGCAGGCGGGCATGCGCAGCCTTGACCGACTGGTGGCTCGGGTGGGCAGCGGGTCCGCCGGCCGCTCGGCGGCGGTGATCGTCGGGTTTCCGGAGCTCTTGCCCGAGTCGCCGGTGGGCCGCCGGATCGCCAACTCCGCGGCGCTCATCCATCAGGGTTGCGTCGTCTCGGTCCATCGCAAGTCGCTGCTGCCGACCTACGACGTTTTCGATGAATGGCGCTATTTCGAGCCGGCCCAGACCGTGGCCCCGGTCGACTTCGCCGGCCATCGCCTCGGCATCTCGATCTGCGAGGACATGTGGAACGATGGCGATTTCTGGCCCCGGCGCCTGTATCGCGAGGATCCCATCGAGAAGCTGGTGGCCGCGGGCGCCGACCTGCTCATCAACATTGCGGCCTCGCCCTACACTATGGAGAAGCGCCACCTGCGCCCGCGCATGTTGGCCGAGGTGGCCCGGCGTTGGGCTCGCCCCTTGGTCTTCGTCAATCAGGTCGGCGGTCAGGATGACCTGATCTTCGATGGATCGAGCCTGGCACTGGACGCGCGCGGCGAGGTGATCGCGCGCGCCGCCGAGCACGCGGCCGATTTGGTCGTGGTCGATCTGGATGCGGGTCGCGGCACGATCAGGCCGGCCGTGGAATCTGATGCCCGCTCGGCCCTGGAAGCCTTGGTGCTGGGCACCCGCGACTATGCCCGGCGCTGCCACTTCTCGGGCGCTCTGGTCGGGCTTTCGGGCGGCATCGACTCGTCGGTGGTTGCCTGTCTGGCCGCGCGCGCTTTGGGGCCGGCTAACGTGCTCGGCGTGGCCATGCCGTCGCGTTTTTCGTCAGACCACTCGCGCGCCGACGCGGCCGCGCTGGCCTCGGCGCTGGGCATCCAATTCCGCACAATCTCAATCGAGCCCATGTTTGCCACCTATTTGGAAGCCCTGGCGCCGGCTTTTGCGGGCCGGCCAGCCGATGTCACCGAGGAGAACCTGCAGGCACGCATCCGCGGCGGCATCCTCATGGCACTGTCGAACAAGCTCGGCGCTCTCTTGCTTTCGACCGGGAACAAGAGCGAAATCGCCACCGGCTACTGCACCCTCTACGGCGATACCTGCGGTGGCTTGGCCGTGCTCTCCGATGTGCCCAAGACCCTGGTCTACAGGATTGCCCACGAGATAAATGCCGAGCGTCCGGTCATCCCGCAATCGACCTTGAGTAAGCCGCCATCGGCTGAATTGCGGCCCAACCAGAAAGACCAGGACAGCCTGCCGCCCTACGATGTGCTGGACGCGATCCTGGAGGCCCACGTCGAGCGCGGCCTGGACAGCGAAGCCCTGCAGGCCGCTGGTTTCGATCCCGCGGTGGTGGCCGAGGTCATGCGCTTGATGGGCCAGTCAGAGTACAAGCGGCGCCAGCTTCCGCCCGGGCTCAAGATCACTGGCAAGGCATTTGGCACCGGCCGCCGCTACCCCATCGCGCAAGCGTTCCGCGGCTAGGCGCTATACTCCAACGATGGCCAAGTTCCGCGGTACGATCAGGCACAGCGCCCTTGAGGGCGGGCATTTTCAGTTGGTGGCCGACGACGGCACGGCCTACGAGGTGGAGGGCAGCGATCCGATTCTGCAGCGTGACGGAGCACGGGTGGAGATCGACGGGTCCGTCGACCGGGCGGCCCTTTCCCTGGCCATGACCGGACCGCGGCTGAAGGTTAAATCCGTCAAGACCGCGTAGCAGGGGTTGGCCCGGCTGGCGCTCCCGAGCGTCTGGGCTACTTCTTCTTCGCCGGCTTGGGGGCCGGCTTGGGCGCGGGCTGAGCGTTGTCGCCTTCTGATCTCTGGCGATTTAGCTCTTGCATGGCAGCTTCCTCATCCGACAACTTCTGGGGATGCGTCGAAGCGCAGCCCAGAAGCGACGAGAGGGAGACCACGGCGAACAGAAACACAACTTGTTTCATGGCTACGTTCTCTTCTGCGGGCCACCAGCCCGCCAGGGTTGCGAAAGTCTACATCAACTCTCAGGCCCTGTGGCGGCGAACCTCGCGGTCGACCTCCACGAATTGCTCGTCCAGGTGCCAGGGCCGCTCGGCGTACACGTCGTCGAACAGGGTGGAAAGCGGCGACTTGCTGGGCAGGCTCTCCACCTCGGCCACCAGCGCCGCAAACTCCTGCTCGCAGGTCTCGACGAACTTCCGTTCCTCGTCCGCATTCCACAATCCCTTGCCCTCAAGGTAGGCACGGAAGCGGCGAATGGGATCGCGGCATTCCCACTCGCGCGGCTCATTGGGATCGCGGTACGCCGTGGGATCGTCCGACGAG
>PMKP01000127.1:36351-37556 GCA_003157775.1 Myxococcales bacterium
GCCGTTGTTGCGGCAGAAGAACAGACAGGGGGCCTTGCGCACGGCCGCCATGTTGCACGAGACGTGGAAGTCGCCCGTCGAGGTGGCGCCATCGCCAAAGTAAACCAGACTGACATCGTCGCGGCCGCTCAGCTTGGCCGCCATGGCCATGCCCACCGCGTGCGGGATCTGGGTGCCCACCACCGAGCTGACCGACACGAAGTTCAGCTCGCGCGCGGTGTGGTGCACGGGCAACTGCCGGCCCTTCACCGGATCCTCGGCGTTGCAGTAGAGCTGGCACAGCAGGGTGCGCAGCGGGTACCCGCGGTGGAGCGCGGCGCCGGCCTCGCGGTAGCAGGAGAAAATCCAGTCACTGGGGCGCAGCGCCCAGAGCGGCCCCACCAGGGTGGCCTCTTCACCCCAGGCGGTGAGGTAGAAGCCGATGCGGCCTTGGCGCTGGAATCGCATCAGCTTCTCGTCGAGCAGGCTGTTCTGCACCATGGTCTGCAGGATATGGCGCAGCTCACCGGCCGGAATGGCAGGCTCCCACTCGGGATGCAGCACGCGTCCCGCATCGTCGAGAACCCGGACAAGCTCAAACTTCACCATGCCTGCTTAACGGTGGTGTCCAGGGTTGTCAAGGCGCGAGCCAGGCAAGATACTCATCACCGGCGTCCCTTGGACGCAAAAGGCCACCCATGAAGCTTCACCTGAAAGACGTCGTCAGCTACGCCGGGACCGACTACCTGGTCGAGGGGCTCATCACCTACCGCGTGGGGCGCCGCAAACGGGTGCTGGCGCGCCTGGTCGACGGCGCGCGCGTCTTGTGGATGGAGCCGCTCGTGGGTGAGCTCGACGAACGCGTGCTGTTTCTCAAGGAAGTGCACGACCTCGACATGACCGCGCCGCCGCCGGCCAACATCTACTACAAGGGCCAGACCTACCTGCGGGTGCTCGCGGGCCAGGCCCAGGTGGCGACCAGCGGCCGGACGCCCGGGCGCATTTCAGGAACCTGCGAAGTGTGGCGCTATCGTGCCGCCGGCGACACCTTCATCCAGATCGAGGCGTGGCCCGACGGCCTGGTGGTTTTGGCTGGCCCCTCGGCCCACCAGGGCATGCTACAAATACTTCCCGCCAAGTAAGAGAGGAGACCGCGATGTACAAGCTCGTTTTGCTTCGCCACGGCGAGAGCACGTGGAACCAGGAGAACCGCTTCACCGGCTGGA
>PMKP01000283.1 GCA_003157775.1 Myxococcales bacterium
GTATATCGGGCTGTAGTAGGCGAAATCTGTCTGCCCATAGGTGATCCCTCGCGCTGCCATGCCCAAACGTTGGCCTTGATCCTCCTTGTCCGAGGGATGCACGTAGTTGGGGTCGCCGATGTCGATGTTGACCGATATGCCGGCATTGGGAAGAATCTGGGTCGCCTGTAGCTGCGCTTCGCGCAGGACAGGCCAACCTGAACTGGAGATGTTGTAATTGGGCAGTTGGGTGACAAGGAAGGTGAAGTCCTGTCCCCACGCCTGTCGCCAGGAGGAGATGAGTCCGACCTGAAGATCCCGGTAGGTTTCCCCGCCCCAAGTCACTGACTCACCCTGGTACCAGACGACTCCGCGAATGGCGTAGGGAATCAGGGGGGCAATCCCGCCGTTGTAGCAAATGTATGGATTGTGGACATTGGTGTAACTGGGATTGGCCTCGAACGACGCGAGGTCGGAGGCAACCGAGGGAATCGAAGCGAGCGCGTCCTTCGAGAGCCAGCACTGCATGCAGCTACCACCGGCCGAGCTCTGAATGAAGCCAATGGCCACATTGTTCAGATTGTTGAACACTTCTCGCGAAAAGAAATAGCCGATGGCGGAGATGCCAGGCGCCGTTTGCGGCGAAACCACCAGCCATGTGGCCTTCAGGGTTGTGTTGCTCACCGGATTCGCATTCGGTGAGACCGGAATATTGGTGGTGCGGATAAGCGGGTAGTTGGCGGCAGCGATTTCTGTCGCTGCGTTGTCCATTGCGCAGCCAGCGTACCCACACTGCATCGTGTAGCCCATGTTGGACTGTCCCGAGCCGAGCCAGACTTCACCCACATAGACGTCTGCCACGGTGACGGTTGACGAGCCGGTCACGGTCATGGAAAAGGGTCCCCCGGCGTCTTGGGCGGGCAGGCGCACCGTCCATTTCCCGTCAGTTCCCGCGGTGCCGGTGGCTTGCTGGGTGCCGAGCTTCACAGTGATGCTTTGGTTGGCGGTATCCGTGCCCCAGACCGGCACCTCCATGTTGCGTTGCACGACCATGTGGTCGCTGAACAAGCCGGGCATGGTGACAGCGGCCATGGCTGGTGTGCTGATGGAGAAGCATGCCAACCCCATCGAGAGCAGGAACAAGATGCGCTTGCGCGCCGTCACAGCCTGACCATGGTTCGCACTTCGTGGAGTTCGCATCGATTACCTCCGTTGTGGAAAAGTGCCGTCTGCATGCCTTCGCGGCTCAACCGAGCGGCTAGCAGCACCAGGAGGACGCTACATTGCCCTGAGACTACGCTGGTTGGCTTCGTTACCCTGCGCTATCGCAGCGCGGTATCGGCGGTAGAAGCGGGTCGCCTTCGCCCGGGGCGAGCAAGAAGGAGGCGCGGGCCTGGTGCAGGATTTTCGGCGTCATGCTGGCGGACCAGAACGCCTGCGTGGCGGACAGGGCGTGCGTCCCGAGGACGATCAAGTCGGAGTGCATTTCTCGTGCGGTGGCGAGCACGCCTTCGGCCGGATCAGCGCGCATGACCCGGCCCGAGACGGAGACACCCATTTCTTGCAATTCGCGGACATGGACGGTGAGGTGGCGAGCGGATTCTTGCTCGGCGAGGCGCAGGACTTCTTCCGTGGCTCTTGGCAGCAAGGCGGCAGTGGCAGAATCCTGGCCCTTGAGCGCATCGGCGGGTGGGACCGCCGTGAACAGGAGCATTGGAATTTTGAGCTGCAGCGCCAGTTGCGCTGCGGGTCCCAACCCCTCCTCGTGTTCATCGACGCCGTCAATGGGCACGAGAATGTGGTGAAATGGGTAGTCCACCTTTCCGCGCTCGTCGGGCTGAACCAGCAGCACGGGCACGCGAGTCTTGCTCGGTGAGCGATTCTTCAGCGCGTACAGGATCCGCTGGGCCAGGTTGCCGCGCAATCGCCACTTCAGCCATTGGTTGCCGTGGGCGCACATCACCACCAGATCGGGCTGGAATTCCCGCGCCTGCAGCGCGAGACTCTCGGCCAGGTTACGTGCGGCTTCGTCGTGGACGTGCCAGTCGACCCTGGGCAAGGAAGGGAATTCGCGCGCAACCAAGGCGCGCAGATAGGCTTCGGCGGAAGCCTTGTTCTGCAGGTGCGCTTGCCCGTGCTTTTCTTTCGGGGCTGAACCCTCGAGCACATGCAGAAGCGTGATGCGGGCGTCGCTGGCTTGGGCCAAGCCGCGCGCCACCGGGATCACCCGTTCGGCCATCGCGGTTCCATCGAGCGGCAAGAGCAGGTGTTTGAACATGGCCGTCAGCTCCTGAACAAGGTTTCCCACAGCAGGTAGACGTTCAATGCGAGGATAAGCGTGGCGATCCCTACTGCGACGGCCGTGGTCGCCGGCCGATTGACGAGAGGGCCCATCAAGCGCTTGCGGCTGGTAAACACGACCAGCGGGACGACGGCGAAGGGCAAAGCAAAGCTCAGCACGACCTGGCTAAGCACCAGCGTCCAGGTCGGGTTGACCCCAAGCCAGATGACCAGCAGTGCGGGTGCCATGGTTACTGCCCGCCGAACCCAGAGCGGGATGCGGAATTCCAGAAAGCCTTGCATGATGACCTGGCCAGCCATAGTGCCCACGGCAGAACTCGACAGGCCCGAGGCCAGGAGCGCAATCGCGAAGAGCGTGCCCGCGGCCGATCCCAAGAGCGGCTGGAGGGTCAGGTACGCCTTCTCAATTGCGTCCACGTTGACCAGACCGCGCGCGTGGAAGGTGCAGGCGGCCATGATCAGCATCGCGCCGTTGATGGCGCCTGCCAGCCCCAGGGCCAGGACAACGTCGAGGGTCTCGTATCGGAGCAGGCGCCTTTTCTCCTCGAGTCCGGAAGCGACGACGCGGCCCTGGGTCAGGGCGGAGTGCAGGAAGATCACATGCGGCATGACCGTGGCGCCCAGGATGCCGGAAGCCAGCAAGAGACCGTGGGTGCCGCCGAACTTGGGGACCATAGAATGAAACGCCGCCTGCTTCCAGTCGGGCTGGGCCAGGAAAAGCTCCGCCAAATAGGAAACCGCTATGGCCGCGACCAGCAACGCGATGACCAGTTCCAAGCGGCGGAATCCATAGCGCTCCAGGCCCAAGAGCAGAAAGGTGACAACTCCGGTGAGCAGGCCGGCAACCCCCATTGGCAAACCGAAGAGGAGATGAAAGCCCAGGGCTGCGCCCAGAAATTCCGCCAGATCGGTGGCCATGGCCACGATCTCCATCACCCCCCACAGTAGGAAACACAGTCCCCGCGAAAGACTCAACCGACACTGTTCCGCGAGATTGTGCCCGGTGGCGATGCCCAGCTTGGCCGACAACGTCTGGATCAGCATCGCCATCAGGTTGCTGGTCACCACAACCCAGAGCAGGGTGTAGCCGAGTTGCGAGCCGCTTTGCAGATTGATGGCGAAGTTGCCCGGATCGACGTACGCCACCGACGCGATAATGGCCGGTCCCAGGAACGGCAGCAGGCGCGCCAGTCCGCGCCGCTTCCCGCTGCCCGATAGCACCTCGATGGCCGCGGCCACCGTGGCGCGATCGCCCGGCGGCCCAGTCCGAAGCGGTGCTTCCGATGGAACTAGCAAAGGAGCAATGGTCTAGCCCGTTTCTCGATCGTCCTTTCCCTGCTTGGCGACGCCGGCTGCGGAGTAGCGAACAGACCTGTCAGTCTCCCTCGATCTGCCGGCCGAGGAAGGTGCCCACGCCCATCTGCGCAATTTGGTCATGCTGGGACTCCAGCATGTCGAGGTGGCCGTCCTCGTCCTTGACGATCGACTCCAGCAACTCGCGCGTAGGCGCGTCCTGCACCTGCATGGCCAGCGGGATAGCCTCGTTGTAACCGCGGATGGCCGTGATCTCGGCCGCGATATCGTTCGCGATCATCTGGGGCACATCGGTCCCAATGTGCAGGGCATTCAGCTTGCTCACGACCGGCATCCCTTCCAAGAACACGATGCGGGCGATGAGCTTCTCGGCGTGCTTCATCTCGCCAACGGCGCGCTTCTCGATCACCTTGTGCAGCCGTTCATAGCCCCAGTTCGCGCAAAGCTCGGAGTGGACCATGTACTGGTTGATGGCGGTCAGCTCGTCGGCGAGCAACTGGTTGAGAACGTCGATCAGCTTTTGGTTGCCCTTCATGTTGATTCCCCTTCAGTTGGATGCGCGTGCGTGTGAAGTTCGAACAGACTTTCTGAACGGCCTTCCTTCCTGCGCCGTGATGCTTGCGAATCAACTACTCTAACATTTCCCCGCTTGTCACGCCTGGCAAACAGGAACGCGGGTGGCCGGGCGGCTGCGCCCTGCCGCACTCGGCGGTCGGATATGTTCGCGATGGGTTCAACCACGTATATCCTGGGCACGTGAAACTTGCCCTCATCTTTCCGCCGGCCTGCGATCCCACGGCGCCTTACCCTGCGGTTGCGGCACTGGCGGGATTCCTGCGTCCCCAGGGCATCGAGGTGCTGCCCATCGATGCCAATCTGGAAGGTTTTCTGGCCCTGCTAAGGCGCGAGCCAATGGTCCTGCTCTGCGACCGCATCGAGCGGCGTATCGCCAACCTGCAACGCCGGCGTACGCTCGACCACCAGAGCCAACTCGACTTGTTGACCCTTCTGCGGGTGCACGGCGAAGCAGGCGCAGTGCCGGGCGAGATTGGCGCGGCGCTGGACGTTTTGCGCACCAGCGAACGCTTCTATCATTCCACACTGTATGCCGACGCGGTTGCCACGGTCAGCGCGGGCCTGCGCGTGATTGCGGCCGCGCGCGCGCCGCTGCAGCTCGACTTCACCGCGTACCGGACGCCCTTCGCCCTGACCACGCCGGACGAGATCGCGCGCGATGCCGATCCCGAGCGCGATCCATTCGACGGCTACCTCATGCGCGAGCTGGTACCCCGTCTGCGCCGTGCGCGGGTGGGCGCCATCGGCCTGTCGGTGTGCTTCCCGGGTCAGCTCGTGCCCGCGTATTCGTTCGCACTCAAGCTCAAGGCCGCCTTTCCCGAGGCACACCTGGTCGCAGGCGGGCCGGCCATTACCCAAGTGTTGCTGCGGCTGCAGGGTCGCGCACTCGCGCAGGCACTGGGGGCCTTTGACAGCGCGGTGGTCTTCGAGGGCGAGCACACCCTGCTGGCACTGTGCCGCGCTCTGGCCGATGGGCGCGGGACGCCGCGGGCGCTTCACCGAATCCCCAACCTGGTGCTGCGCGATCCCGTGCTGGGGGCGCGCATTCTGCCCGGGCCGCCTGCGGTCGATCTGCGCACGCTGCCCGCGCCAGATTTCGACGGCCTGCCGCTCGACCGCTATCTTTCGCCCCATCTGCTTCTGCCCTACGATCCCACCCGCGGCTGCTACTGGGGCCGCTGCGCGTTTTGCCACTACGGCTTGGCCGCAACCGGAACCGCCCGCTACCGTGAGCGCGCGGTGGACACCGTGGTCGGGCACCTAGCCGCTTTGTCCATCCGCCATGACACGCGCTTCTTCTATCTGTCGCAGGACTCGGTGGCGCCCGCGATGCTGTGCCGGTTGGCCGACGCATTGGCAAGGACGGGCCTGGACCTGCGCTGGGGCACTGACCTGCGGCCCGAGCCATACCTGACACGCGAGCGCTGCCAGGGGCTGCGCCGGGGCGGAGCCGTCGCGTGCAGCCTGGGGGTTGAGTCGGCAAGCCCGCGGGTGCTGCGCCTGATCGACAAGGGAATCACGCCTGGCCGCGCGGCCACAGTCGTGCGCAACCTGGCCCGGGCGGGCATCGCGGCCGAGGTGATGTGCTTTTCCGATTTTCCCAGCGAAACCTTCAGTGAAGCCATGGCGACCCTGCGATTCATTGAGCGCCAGGCGCCGCATATCGCGGCCTTCATTGTGGGGCAATTCGAACTCACACACGGTTCGCGCGTGGCGCGCGATCCGACGCGCTTCGGACTGCGCGAGATCTGGACCGTGCAGGGTGACGAGCTGGGCACCGCCCTGTTCTTTGCCGAACGCAAACCGGGCAAGCGTGAGCGCGAGCGCGTCCGTCTGGAGCGGGCGCTGGAGCAACTGGCGTCGGGTTGGCTCTTGCGCAGCTATCCCTGGGCCGGGTCGCTGTCGACCGCGCACACCATTTTCTACTACGATCGCTTCGGCCCTGGCGTATTCAGGGATCTGGCGGGCCAGGCGCCCGGCCGCATTCTGGGCAGGTTGCCGGCCAGCCGAGTCTCTCGCTTCGACCTGCGCCAGTTGGCCCGCGCCGAGCAGCGCGAAGCCGAGATCTGGCACGAGATGACCCACGTACGCCGGCAGGTCTCGCGCCAGGCCTACAATGAACTAGCGGCAAATGTAGCGCGCTTGCGGCCCAGACGCCGACGCGGGGCGGGCCGCGGAACAAGCCCGCAATAGCTGAATAGGGCCGTGGTCTTGTGAATTCCGTTCCCTTTGCTCGCGTCCTTCGATATGCCTTTCATATCGGCGGGACGTGCTTGCCGTCTACGGACTCGCATTCGGATCAACCCGCGTCGCAGTGAAGGTCCCTGTCTCGGTGAGGACATCGCCCAGTATGGTCGTGCCGTTACCCGCAATCGTGCCTGACATGGTCTCCCCGTCGACCGTGCCCGAATAGACGGTGGTCATCGTCTGGAGGCCGGTCACAAGCCCCACCGTGAGGGTAAATGCTCCATTGCTGAGCTGGCTCGACACCGACTGCATTTGCCCGCGCGGCCAGATGTCGACATCCCCGGCGTCCGAAACGCCGAAAGCGGTGGGCTGGGTGACGCAGGCTGGAGCACCGCAGAGCGAGCCGCCCGAACAAAAGTCGCATGGAGTGCAGTCGGTCGCACATTGAGTCATCGTGCCACTGTACACTGCCCAACACTTTCCGCCGGTAGGGTCCAAGGCCTCGCGCGCCGGGCATACGCCAGTGTCAGGCGTGGCAATGTCGCACGTGCCGTCGGCATGCTTTGAGCACTCGCATTTGCCGGGCGCCGGGTCGGGGTTCCAGGTTTGGCCGGAGGGGCACTCACAAGCCGGCGGCTGGGCATCGGGGTTCCAGGTTTGGCCGGAGGGGCAGGCGTAGAGCACATCTGTCAGGGTCGCGCCCGTGCTGCCTTTCTCGCCGGTGTCGCTGGTTGTGCCCGCGACGAGTGTCAGGACGTTCTTTCCCAACTGTGCAGTAATATCGGCCGAGAATGTCCCGCCGGGAGCAACGGTGACAGAAAGGGGCGGGCTCGATTGCTGGTCGCTCGAGAGGTAGACGACCACGTCGGTCGCAGCACTGCAGCCAGATGGGGCTGAGCCGACGATTCCTTGAACCGTGAGGAGGCCTGGGACAACGTGATCAGGAATTGTCACTGACAGCCGGCCGCCAGTCGTGAACGGGTGGTCGGTGAAGGCCTCATGCGTCAGCTGCTGGTATTCACCGTCGACCCACGGCTCAAAGACGGGCACAAAGCAGAACAATGTATATTGATACTTGCCGCTCTGATACGTTGGTACGCTCGCAATCAGATCGAGTGAGGTGGGTCCAGGCAAGTTGGGGTCGTAGAGGCGCACACGGAAGTCTGCGCCGATCTCGTACGCTACAACGTTGTGTGGTACGCACTTATGTGCGTCCGTACCGCACAGTTCCGTGCCGCCGTCCGGACAAATGGTGCTGGGTTCCCACATGTGGAGAACAACCGCCTCGCCCGTTCGGGCCAAGTGCTCTTGGAGCCACCTGTAGCGCTCGATTGGAGCAACGAAGCATTGGTCGCCTGGCTCTTGGCACGGGAGTTCCCAGCGATTCCAGATTGAAAAGGCAGGCGGCATCGGCTCATCCGAGCGAATGGCGGCCAGGTGTGCGGCGCTGGGACCATTGGGATCACTCGCCAGCGAGGCAGGCGGCATCCCGGTAAGCGAGAACGGAGTTCGGAGATGGTATTGGGACCGCAAGTTGAAGTCAATTTGCACGCTGCGTTCAGCAGGCGCGCGCCGTCCGGTTCGCTGCCCAGCTTTTGATATCCCCACTCGGGGCTCGCCCACAGGTGAAGTCGCTGCGACGGCAGATCAACGTCGAATGCGGATACGCAGGACGATGGATCGGCGCGACCGCGGCTCCGATCCTGTTCGGGGCCAGCGTTCTCGAACAGCTTCGCGTCGCTCGCGGGTGGACGTACGAACCGAAAACGCGAATTGAGCGGCGCAATTGGGGAACCACGCATTCGTGCGCTGAAGCGCGGAAGGCGTAGGCCAGGTCGTAAGTGCGGCTGGCATCCGCCACTCGTCTACCGATTGCGCTTGCCCGCTGCGGGAGTCAGGAGCTTCTGGTACCACTCGCGATCAGGATCCTGCCTGGGAGGAAGGAAGTTCCCACGGACCCTCAGATCCCGGGCCAGCTTGACCGCTCGATCGTGATCCATCCCGATCGCTGCGCTCCGCCTCTATCACGCCCTGAGCATGAGCGACGACAAGACAGCCCTGTCCCCGGACCGGGGCGCGCTGACCGACATCGCGCGCGGGCTGCACGGCTTGGAGGCCCCGGTGGACATCACCCAGGTTATGACCGCCGTGGATCGGTTACTCGATGAATCGGTGGCGGCCAAGGCATTCCTGCTGCGCGACAGTCCCCAGGACCCGGAGCGCGGCCGGATTCACCTCGGGAATATCGACTTCGAGGCTTTGAAGCGCTTCTTCGACAAGACCAAGCACAAGGCCGCCAGCACCGAAGACCTGATCGTCGCGACCCGCGCCAGGGTTGCCGCCCTGATCCACCTGAATCCCACGCGCGTTGCACTGGGTGAGCGATTCGAGCAGATGATTGCCGAGTACAACGCTGGTTCTCAAAACGTGAGCGAGTTCTTCGATGCCCGGCTGGCGTTCATGAAGAACCTTGAGGCCGAGGAAGCCCGCGGCAGCGGCGAGGGCCTGACCGCTGAACAATTGGCCGTCTACGATCTCCTGCAGAGCGCGGGCGGCAAGTCAGGCGCCAAGGACCGCAAGCTGCTCAAGACCATCGCCAAAGACCTACCCAAGAAGATCGCCCCGAAGCTGGTCATCGACTGGCGCAAAGGCCAGCAATCACGCGCGGCCGTGAAGGTCGCCATCAAGGACGCCCTGGACAACCTACCCCAGACCCTCTTCGACGACGCTGCCTTCGACAAGACCGTCGAGGCGGTCTTCGAGCACATCTATGAATCCTACTGGGGCGAAGGCAAGAGCAAGTACACGGTGGCGGCGTAGGGGACGTGAAGGACTCAAAAGGACTCCTTCGACTGGCACGTCGCCCTCCCGACGCTCGGTTCTTGAGATCGCATTTTGCGATCTCAAAGTCTCGAACTACTAGCGGGTTAGCTGAAAGGGGTCTGTCACAGCCCCACGTCACCCTGCCCAGCAGCCAGTTCCACGCGTTTGACGTTCACCTGGAACGCCTTGCCGTCGTGGTCGATAGTACAAACCACGAGCTTGAGCGGTCGCGAGGGCGGGGCGCTGCGTAGGTGGGCCTGCAGTTGCACGCCGCTGCGTTTTCCCGCTGGCAACAACAGGGCTGACAGGCCCACGGTTGCGGCGTCGGTGGTTTCACCAGCCAGCGCAGGGCTCTTGCCGCCGGCGCGTGCAATGAGATCGGCGCCCAAATCCTCCCACGAAAGCAGAACCAATGTTCCTGGCCCCTGGAAGAGCTGCAACTCGGCCAGGTCGCGGTTCATGCTTTCCACCAGATGTTTGCTGTCCACGTCTTTGGGCGGCTCGGCTATCAGGCGCGCCATATGCGCGGCCGCGGCCAAACGGGCGAAGAGGCGCGGATCGCTGGGCCCCGGGTTGCCCGGCGAGCGCGCCACCTTGCGCTCGATGCGCAGGGCTTCGTCGGTGCGGCCGGCGCCCGCGGCAGCCGCGGCCAGGCGCAGCCATGCCAGCAAATTGTCAGGCGCCATTTCAGTCAGGGTTGTGTATTGCGCGTAGGCCAGGTCGTACCAGCCATGCGCCAGGTACACATCGCCCAGCAATTGGCGCGCGGCCTGATTGCGCGGATCGAATTCGACGATTTCCGAATAGGTGCGGATAGCGTCGTCGGTCTGGCCCGCATCGGCTTGCAGATCGCCGAGCGCCAGCACCAGGCGCGGGGTGAGCAGGCCCGCGGCCTTCAGCTTGCGCGAAAACAGCAGCGCCTCATCCGCGTGCCCGGCCCGCGCCAGCAGTTTGACCAGCCGCATGCCGCCCGCTGGATCGTTGGGCGCGCGCGCCAGGTATTCCTTCAAGCGGGCAATGCGGGTCTCCACATTGCCAATGGCGGAGAGTTCGAGGTCGACCTTGTCCCAGGGCACGTGCGTGCTGAACAGACGTTGCTCAATGGCCAGGGCCAGGGCGTCGCCCGCGTTTCGGCGCAGCAGCACGCGCGCCAAATAGAAGCGCGCGTCGGGCCGCGGGCTGAGGAAATCGAAGATCTCGGCCACGGCTGCCTCAGTTTCCATGTGATGAGCGAGCAGACGCAGGAAGAGCGCCTCGGCCCGCCAGTCGGGCAGCTCGCAGGCAGCAATGGCGGCGCGATAGCGTTCGGCCAGTTCGCCCGGCGCGGTCGCGGTTTGCAGACGCTTGAACCACAGCAGAGCGCGCTCGAAAAGCGGCCGCTCGCTGGCGTCGCTGCACGCCGCCGGCATGATGGCAGCGACGGTGGATGGGCTCCGCCGCGTTTCGAGCTTGGCTGCAGGCATCGCCATCCCGCTGGGCGAATCTGCCCTGGAGCGACGGGCCGCGCTCTTTGCCGGCCTCGCCCGCTGGACTTGAGCTGCCTCAACCCTTTCCTTTTCGAGCGAAAGCGACCAACCGTCGATGGAGAGGTAGTGGTCCCCGAGGTGGCGGTGCCCTTTGAGATCGCCCGCCAGATTGCCGACAGGCTCGGATTCGGCGGGTGGGGACGGCGGCGCGACCGGCTCTGGAACAACCGCGGGAGCAACCTGCAACTGGGCTCCTCTCGCCATCTCGCGGTACCTCATCATGTGGTCACTATCTTCAACAGCCTCCTTCTGTGCCTCCTTCTTCTCCGGAGCCGCACTCTGCTCCGGAGCCGCACTCTGCGTCGCCAACCCTCCGTAGCTCGGCCGCTTCCCGCGCCGGATCCCCTGCGCCGCGTACGCCTGTTCGCTCTCTAGCGCCAGGAAGCTGGTGAACGGGGTCATCAGGCCATAGTCCAGGCCCAGCTTCACCAGGGTTCCACGCTGCTCGTCGGCGCCGCCGCCTGCGCCCAGGATCTTCTTCATGTTCGCCGCGGCCCAAAGGCGTGGCACCAGCGCAGCCACGGACTCGTCCTCTTCCTCGACTGCGTAGCTCTTCTCGAATGGGTGCCCAGCCAAGCGGCCCTTCACCTTGACTTGGCTCGGCAGATCGTGGTGCGAACGCGCCAGCAGGACCAGCTCGCCTCCCCAAGAGACCTTCCCGTCCGCCGAGGTGAACACCTCGTCCAGGCCCGCGCCTGCGTCGAGCTGGAAATCCGTGATGGTCGGTGTCTTGAGCGCCGCGACCAGTTCCAGGGCCCGACTACCCGCTTCTTCGGCGTTGCCCACGCGCAGACTCTTGCCGCCCCCTGCGTGCGCCAGAGCATCGAGGAAGCCGTAATCCGCCTCGCCTCCCACCGCGACAGTGAAGAGCCGCGCTCGGGAAGTGGCCAGGCTGCGCCGCAGGGCTGCCTGCAGCCGCTCGCCGCCGATCTCGCCGGAAGTGGCCAGGCCGTCGCCGATGTAGATCACCGCAGGCTGCTCGCTGCCGTGGAGGCGGGCCAGGGCCACGTCGTAGAGGGCGCCCAGATCGGTGGCGCCCCCAGGCGGGTGCGCCACCAGCAACTCGCGCGCCTTGCCCACCTCAGTCTCAGTGGCAGCAGCCAGGCCCGTCGGCGGATACAGCACCTGAGGTCGCACGTCGAGTGCCACCAGGGCGAACTTGTCGGCATCGGAGAGCGCGCGCAGGATGGCCTCGGCGGCCGCCACTTCCAGTTGTCGCGTGTTCTCATCGTTGCCGGCGGAGGTGTCCACCACAACCACCACGGCGCCCGGCTGCTGCGTGACCGCGGCCCAGTCCAAGTCGGGCACGTAACGCAACATCACGAAGTCCGCGGTCTCGGCCCCGGCGGAAAAGCGCGCCACCCGCACCGGCGGCGGCAACTTCTTCAGCTTGGCCTCCAAGAGAAAATCCGCCTGCGCGGTGAAGCCCGAGCGGCGCATGGTGACCTTCTGGCCGCCGTTCTCGATGCGCGCGTCTTCCAGGGTGGATAGATCCATGCTCTTGCCCGCCTTGCCAAGATCCACGGCGAGCGAGAACTCGCCGATGCGCACCGGCGGCTCGCAACGCAAGGGGAAGAGGTAGCGCAGGCGTCCGTCGACCAGCGGTGCCAACTCTAGATAGCGCGTGACCACCCGGCGCGTGTTGCCGGCGTTCACTGGGTAGATGCGCGCGCGGTAACTGCGGCCGTCGATCCATTCCAGCAGTGCAGGTTCAAAACCGGCGCGCGCCGCAGCCCCGTATTGACGGGCGGCTTCCTTGCGCTCGATCAATTCGCCTTCGACCAGTTGCCCGTTGTTCTCGACGGCAAAGCCGGTGACCAGAGCGCCCTCGGGCACGGTCAGCCAGTACCAGCCCTCCACCTCGCGCTCGCCTGGGTTGAAGAAGGTCTGGTCCACTTCGGTCTCGGCGATGCCCGAGCGCAAGTTCACGCGCACCGCCTGGCGGGTGATTTCCAGGGCGCGCGCCGGGCTTCCGCTGCGGCCGAAATCCACGCCGTAGATGCGTCCCGCGCCTGCTGCCCCGCCTGCCAGGCGCTGGTCGGCCATGCCGCCGGTCCAGTCTTCCCAGTACGCCACCGGCGCGACCTGCGGCGTGGCGCCTGGCTGCAACCGCGCGCGCTCGCCCGCGCGCACCTCAACCCGCCCGCCCGGGGCACTCACATGCGCCAGCCCGCGCGCCACGTACACGCTCGCCTCCTTGGCATCGCGGCGAATGGAAAGCCCGCTCTCGGCTGCGGACACGGTCGCCTCGCCCAAGCTCAGCACGCCCGGCTTGCGGTCCACCACCGGCACTTCCAACCAGACTTCGCCCGCCTCCAGGGTGGTTCCGTCAGGGGTGAGTTGCAGGCTGGTGCCACCGCGCAGGAACAGCGCCGCCCCGTCGGACAGGCGGAGAAGCGCACGCGACCCGGGGCCGGTCGTCACCTTGGCCGAGGCCAGCACCGCTGCGCCCGATCCCACGCGCACGCGCTTGCCCGCCTGCTCGACCAAGACTTCGCCGGCCGCCAACTCCATGCGCGCCTCCAGCGGCCCACTGCGCTGGGGTGCCACGTTCCGGCGAGCGATCGCTATGGCAAAGATCGCCGCGGCCAGTCCAGCAATTGCCAGCACCCGTCGCAACAGTCTCCGTTTCGGCGCTTCCTCCAATGTAGGTTCTGCCATGGAGTCCTCCTTTGATGGCGCCGATTATCTCGCGCCAGCGGCCGCGGGGACAGCAGAATGCGTGCTGGCTCCCCGGCGCCCAAGCAGCGCGGCGAACCCGTCCTATCCTTCGATGAAGCTCTTCAGTCGCGAACTGCGCGACGACTGGCGCAGCTTGAGCAGGGCTTTGGCCTCGATCTGGCGGATGCGCTCGCGTGTGACATCGAAGTCCTGGCCCACCTCTTCCAGAGTGTGATCCGACCTCTCGCCGATGCCGAAGCGCATGCGCAGCACCTTTTCCTCGCGCGGGGTGAGGGTGGCCAGCACTTTGCGCGTCTGCTCCGCCAGATCCATGGAGATCACAGTCTCGGCCGCCGGAATCACGCTCTTGTCCTCGATGAAGTCACTCAGGTGCGAGTCTTCTTCCGCGCCGATGGGGGTTTCCAGCGAGATGGGCTGCTTGGCGATGGCGAGCACGCTGCGGACCTTGTCGAGCGACACTTCCATTTTCTCGGCGATCTCCTCCGCGGTCGCTTCGCGTCCCAGCTTCTGCACCAGAGAGCGGCTGGTGCGAATGACCTTGTTGGTGATCTCGACCATGTGNNGATCGCCTGCCGGATCCACCAGGTCGCGTAGGTCGCGAACTTGTAGCCGCGTTTGTACTCGAACTTGTCAACCGCCTTCATCAGGCCAATGTTGCCTTCCTGGATCAGGTCGAGAAACTGCAGGTTGCGGTTGGTGTACCTCTTCGCGATGGAGACCACGAGGCGCAGATTGGCCTCGACCAGTTCGGCCTTGGCCTGCCGGGCCTGGCGCTCGCCCTCCTGGATCTCCCGCACCGTCTCGCGCAGACCTTGCTCGGTCATGGTGGCCTCGTCCTCCACCTTCTTGACCTTCTTCCTGGCGTTGTCGATGACCCGGGCCAGCTCCTCGATCTCGTCTGGGCGCAGGCCTAGTTTCTTGGCCACCGCACGCTGGCGCAGGGGCGAGGAACGGATCTCGCGCAGGGTCTTGCGGAACCCGCGCTGGGGCATGCCGGCGCGCTGCTCGCAGTCGGCAATTTCGCGCTGGGCGGCCTCGATGCGCGACACCAGTCCCTTCAGCCGGGCGACGATGTGATCGATCTGCTGCTTCTTGAGGCGCATCTTCTGTAGGGCATCGATCATCTCCTGCTTGATCGCTGCGACCCGGTTCATGACTTTCTTGCGCGCGGCTTCGCTCGCGGTCTTCCTCTCCTCGACCTTCTGCAACTCCTGGCGCAGCCGACGCACCTTCTGCATCGCCTGGCACACCCGCTCGACGTGCCAGCTCTCATCGAACTCGGCGTCATCCTCGTCGGCGTCCTGGACCACCTCCTTGACCCGAATCTTCTGTTGTCGCAGCCTGTCGCCCAGATCCAGGGTCTCCTCGATGGCGACACTGGAATTGAGCACCACCTGTAGCACACGACGCTCGCCGTCCTCCATGCGCTTGGCGATCTCCACCTCGCCCTCGCGGGTTAGCAGCGACACCGAGCCCATCTTTCGCAGGTACATGCGCACCGGATCGTTGGTCTTGTAGCTGTCCTCCCCCTCCTCTTCCTCGGCGGCCGGGGCGGGTTCCGGCTCGGCCTCTTCCTCGGGCACGGCTGCGTCCGGGACCAACTTCTCGGTCCCCTTTAGCTGGGACGCGGAGTCCACGATCTCGATGCTCTCGCCACCCACGGTTAGCAGCCAGTCGTCGATCGGGTCGGACGAGTCTATCTTGCCGACGGTCTCCGGCTTCTCGCCGTCTTGTTCGTCGTCGTTCAATCGCTCGTCGCCATCTTCGATCATGTGGTCAGGACCCTTTTGGCGGCACTAGTATGGCAACTGGAGATTTCCATCGCGGTCAACAAAGTTTCCCGCCGGCAGGTAGTCGCAGACCCAGACCTGTTGAAAGGTGCCGCTGCAACCCGAAACCGCGCCACAGCCGACCTTGATAGTGGTGCGCCAGACAATCTGGGTGTAGTGCCCGCATTCTGGGCAAGTACTGCAGCTAAACGTCGATGACGTATACGGCACTCCACCGCACGTGTTGGCCGAATAGGCATAGTTGGCTTGTTCCGAAGCCCAGTATTGGACCACCTCCACAGGCGGAAACAGATTGGGCCAGCTGGCGAAAAAAATATTCTCGCCGGCGGTCTGGCCCTCAACTATGCGATTGGGGTTGTGCCCCGCAGGACAAGTGCTGGCGTAGGCTTGGGCAAAGTCCGCCAAAGTGGCGTCCCATGTCATGGGCGGGAGCGCCGGACTTGCGTCGGGCGCGGCCGCGCGAATGGCGTTGTGCGCGGCCACCATGCCACACATTGCCGAGACACTCTCGGGGCAGTCGCTGCTGGCGCCGCCGCCAGACATCGAACCACCTGCGGGGACCCCACCGCTAGCGCCCGCGCCTCCGCCATTGCTCGTGTCGGAGGCCGACGTGCCACCGGCACCGCCGTTTGACGCTAGAGCGCCCCCAGACCCAACTTCGGTTCCATCGTTCGCGCCACAGCCAAATGCCGTAGCGAGGGTTGTCGCGACGAAGGTCCCCAGGGTCTTCGTGAAGGTCACTTTGGTTTTCCCGACTCGCCAGTCATCAGGCCGGCAATACAGGGCACCAGTCTATCCGGGAAGGGTCAGTCGGGCCATCCTGATCGTCTTGCGCAGAATTCCGGGGATCCGGGCGGTTGGAAATCGCTGGAATTTGCCCATGCTTGCGCGGTAAGTGACCAGGACGGTTGCAGCCGGCGAGCGGACGCGATCATCCCCATACCGCCGGTCGTGGGCCGGAATCTCGTCGCATACGGTCAAGGTGCAGACCAAATTCCCCTCTGGTCATCATCTGCTGGTACTCTCCTCCGATGCTTCGTGAAGCTGCAAAAGCCTGGCTCACTGCAGGGCTGGTTCTCTCCCTGTGCATCCTCGGATGCAGAGGTCGGCCCAGACCAGGCGCCGAATCTGCGCGGGCGTTGGCGGGTGCAAGCGGAGCAAAGATCGCGTTCGACACCGTCTTGCAGGATTTCGGCACGGTGATTGAGGGCGACAAGCTCCGGCACGTCTTCGTGGTGAAGAACCCAGGCAATGCCCCGCTGCTCATCAGCAGTGCTCATGCGTCGTGCGGGTGTACGGTGGCTGCACTGAAGAACAACTCGATTGCACCGGGCGGTACCGGCGAGATCGACGCCAGCTTCGACACCCACAACCGGGTCGGGCCCAGCCGCACCACGATCACGGTCGAATCGAACGCCACGGGCCAGGCCCACGCCACACTCACCCTAGCCGCCAACGTGGAACGACTGCTAGCGCTGGAGCAGGGTTATGTGCGGGTGGTGACCGATTATGGCGTCCCGAGGGTGGAGAAGGTGTGGCTGACCGGCAAGCTGGTGGGTGAGGCGAGCCCGAGAGTTCTCAAGCTGGAAAGCCAAGGGCGCGCTGATACGCCAGTGGACGCGGACAAGGACCCCATCCTCAATGCATTGAGCGTGCGCCCGATTGAGGAGCAGGCGGGCGGCACGGTGAAGAAGGGGCTGGAGCTCAAGCTCAATGGCGACAGGGTGGCCGCCGGATCTGGCAAGGTGACCGTCGCCACCGGCCTAGCGAAGCCAGAGAAACTGGAGTTGCAACTGACCTGGAGCGTGGCCAGCACGCTTCAGGTAGAGCCGGACAGCCTCAGGTTCGGCGGCGGACAGGGCGAGGGCCACGAGCGCGTTCTGCTGGTCCGGAGCAAGAAGCCGAATTTCCGGCTGTTGTGGGTTCGTGTGCTCGAAGGCCCTTTTGCAGCCGCAATCGAGCGGCCGGAATCGAACGCAGTATTCAAAGTGAGGGTGACCTGGAACGAACCCCCGCCCGGGAAGCACGCCGAAAATATCGGCAAGCTGCAACTCATCAGCAACGACCCAGCCGAGCCAAAGAAGGTAGTGGAGCTGAAAGTCACCAATTTGCCAGGTCCTCGCCGACTGTAATGCATGTGGAGCAAGAGCGGGACCGCGGCCGCGCGCGACCGGCCATCGCATGGTTCGGCGGGTCAGTCAGATTTTCGATCCTACCAGTACATCGCCCTCGGGGTCAGGGCGGGTGATGGTGGCAAAGCCGGCATCCTCCATCCAGGTCCGGTACTCGCTCTCGGTATAGGTGTTTCCGTGCTCGGTGCCCACCAGCATATTGAGAGCGAAGAGGGCCGCGTGTGGAGGCGCGGTGCGATCTTCCTGCAGGATGAATTCGCGGATCACGAGATGGCCCCCGCGCACCAAGGCCCGGGCGCAGCGCCGGATCAGTAAGCGGTTCTCGTCTTCGCTGAACATGTGACAGACGGCGGAGAGCAGCACCAGGTCGAAGCCTTCGCCCAGTTCTGCTGTACGCATATCCCCGGGCCGGACACGGACACGGCTCTGCAGGCCCGCCTCGTGGATGTATTCCTCTGCCAAAGGCACGACCGCCCCCAGATCCAGGATTTCTGCGCGCAATTCCGGACACGCCTTGGCGAAGGCGATGGAAAAGGCGCCTGATCCGCCACCCACGTCCAGCATGCGCTTCGCATCGCGGATGCCGGAGAGGCGCACGGTTTCTTGGGCGCTCTGCTGAGCCCGCGCGTGCATGGCGGCAATGAAGGCGCGGGTGCGCGCTTCGGGGAAGCCCTCGGGACCTCGCGACCGGACCGCCCTGCCGGATTTCACACATTCGGTGAGGCTGGACCACGTGTCCCAGAGATGAACCATGTGCAGCAGGCCTGGCTGCGCGGGCCCCAGCGCCTTTGACTCCACGGTGCAGCGGAAGACGGCATCGCGCTTGCCAAGGGCATCCACTGCCACGAGCGCGTTCAGCAGCATTTCGGTGGCGCGAGGATCCGTGCCCAGCCGCTGGGAGAGCTCCGCCGCAGTGGCGCCTTCCCCGAGCGTGGTGAACACGTCCAGCTCCAGGGCGGTGAGCAGCACGCGACTTTCCTGGAAGGCCCGGGCTGACTGGATCAAATCGGCTGGGCTGCGCGTCTTCTCCATGGTGTACCTCCGGAAAGGCTATGAACTATTCTAGAGGCAAGTGTAGGTTCCCAAACCGCAAAGGCAGCCAACCGCCGATCCACCCAAGCAAGTGGAAAGCGGTGACCTGCAGCTCACTCCGGTCGCTGCCCCCGGCGGACACGCCGAGGGTGGGGCCGTACTCGCCGGACAGAGATAGGTGCCGGAGAAACAAGTACAGACGCCACCGAGGCTCGGAAGAAGGCAAAGAGGCACACTGCCGGAACAGGACACGCCCAGCCGAACTCCGGTCCCGCAGATGAGCTGGCCGGCACCGCCATCCCCCAGCAGCGCTGCAATCCCACCATCTGGGAGCGAAAAACCAAAGCCCCCCCCGCCGCTCGTCCCGCCAGCCCCACGCGAACCAGTCTGACCGGCGCCCCCGTCGGTTTGGGAAGACAGCATGATGCCATCACGGCCGCACGAAGCCACGATGAGGATCGCCCCGAAAAACACTTGCGCGAGAGGTTTTTTCCGCATGTCGATCTTGACCAACTGCTGGGACACAGACCAGCTACGAACTATAATAGCTTGGGGTTCGGCGCGGGAAAATGCAACTGCCATTAAATCGCCTGGCAGAACAGCCTCCCGCGCAGGCGCGCCTTGCCATCATGGCGATCGGAAATTAGAAACGCGGAAGTTGCCGTAGACTGCGACGGTCAACTCAGAAGTAGTTCGTCGCGGCAACAGCGGCGTATGCCACGTCGGCCATCTTCTGAGCGCCAGCTGGATTTGGGTGAACACCATCGGCTGTGTCTGTACTCGTGCTTATGGTAGCCGATTGATCGACGATGTAGATGGGCGATGTGGGCGTGGAGTTGGCAGATGCCCAGTCTGGGGTGACTAGGGCGTCCAAAGCGGCCACGCCCGACGTGCAGTTTCCACACCCCGAAGGATTCATGGAAATGATCTTGGAAACGAAGAAAATCACATTGGGGTTCTGACTTCGAAATTGGTTAATGACGAACAGATAGGCCGACACGATGTCGGCAGACTTAACGCTGCTCCACACGTCGTTGGTCCCGTAGTGCATGAGCACGATGTCGGGCTTTTCGGCGGCCCACGTCGTCAACTCGTTCAATGTGCCCAGCCCGGTTCGCGATGGCGTGTTTGTCGTCAGGAAGGTCACGAGATAGCCACCGTGTCCCTCGGTTTGGACGTTGGGAGCGCTATTGCAGGATTGGTTGTTTAGAACAGTCCCCACGAACTGGTAGTTCGTGTGTCCCTTGGCCGTGAATTCCTGCGCTAGGAACTTCGGGTAGCAGGTGTCAGCGGTGATCGAGTCGCCCAAAGGCATGAAATTCCACTTTCCCGTGTGCGTACTTCCACCCGCACCCGTGGCCCCGCCTGTACCCGTGGTTCCACCTGTACCCGTGGTTCCACCTGTGCTGGTTGCGCCGCCGGTCGTGTTGGTTCGGTCCGCGGCGGCATCACGTGGGGCCGCATCGGGTGAAGTGGCCCCGGCGTCACGGCCGCCCGCGCCTCCCTGGCCCGTCGTTCCCCCTTGCGCTATCGTTCCCCCTTGTGCTGTCGTCCCACCTTGCGTTGTCGACCCACCTTGCGTAGTCGACCCGCCTTGCGTAGTCGACCCGCCTTGCGTTGCCGACCCGCCTTGCGCTGCCGACCCGCCCTTCGCAGTCGATCCGCCTTGCGTAGTTGACCCGCCTTGCGCCATCATCCCACTTTGCGCTGCGGACCCGCCCGTGGCTACGAGCCCGCCAGTCCCTGTCGATCCCCCTGTGACAACGGCGCCGCCGCTGCTGGCAACGCCGCCGGTGCTGGACTGTCCCCCGGTGGCTTGCAGCCCACCCGACGACGAGGACGGGGCCTCTGTGCCGCTGGCGCAGGCTGAGAATAGCGCCCCAGCAACGAGGGCTGCTCCGAGCAAGCGGTATCGAGAGGGGTTGAACAGTCGTGGCCGTGTGATGGTCATTGGGCTCCTTGCAACTAGCAACCAACAAGGGCGCTCATCCGGGAAAAACTTTCAAGAAAAGAGCGGGCTCGGGCCGGCAGGAGCGCGGGCGTCGGCTTCACCCGGGATGTCTTCCCTGTTTCAGAACTCCGATGCTGCGCTCGTCGAGTCCCATCTGTAGCTGCAGCAGGTTGGCGTAAAGGCCACGCCGGTCAATCAGCTCGCGCGGGAGATGGACTGCTGGGCGGGCCGCATGGCGGCTATTGTGCACCTTGGTCAGCCTCTTGGGACCGCGAAGCCATCTAACGCAGGGCGATTTCATTCAGCATCTTGCAGTTGCGCACGCAGAATTGCAGAAGGTCTAGCTTCGAAGCCGCCCTAGAGTTGATACAATTAAGGAATTACTTGGAATCGAGTAGCTTCTGGCGCGAAGAGTCAGGCGGGAATTCCCCGCAGTCTTCGGGGGGATGTTTTCGAGGGTGGCTGGGATCGCGATCTTGGATGGGAACGCCCACCTTGAAAGGAGTTTCATGAAGTGCCTTTCTGCTGGCAAGGCGTCACTTGAAGGATGCTGTCCATGACTTCCGCCACCGCACGCATTGGGCTCGCTCTGGTCTCCGTGGCGGCGGCAGGGTGGTGCCTGGGCGGCAGTGCCGACGCTTTTGCCCAGACCATCACCATCGATGGCGCCGGCTCCGGGCGCACCTATGATGGCATCGGCGCGGTGAGCGGCGGCGGCGGAACCTCCCCCCTCCTGATGGACTATGTCGAGCCCCAGCGCACGCAGATTCTCGACTACCTCTTCAAACCAAACTATGGGGCGGCTTTGCAAGAGCTGTATATCGAGGTAGGCGGCGACGGGAACTCGACCCAGGGCTCGGAGCTCAGCCATATGCACTCCAAGACCGACGAGAACTACTATCGCGGCTACGAGTGGCGGCTGATGGAACAGGCAAGGGCGAGAAACCCGGCGATTGTGCTGGATGCCACGGCGTGGTCGGCCCCGGCATGGGTCGGCAACGGCAATTTCTGGTCGCAGGACACGGCTGACTACCTGTCCAAGTGGATCACGGGCGCGAAATCCGCCCACGGTCTCGACATCGACTACATGGGATGCCGTAACGAAAAGGGCAACAACGAGAGCTGGGCAGAACTGTTTCGCACTACCCTGAACAGCAACGGCCTCACCAACGTGGGCATTCACGCCTTTGACAACTGGGGCAGCACCAGTTGGACCTGGGCCACCGACATGAATACCAATGCCACATTGAAGAGCGCGATCTATGCCATCGGCAGCCACACCACGGCTTCATTTGGCAGCACAAATGGAACACCGCCGCCCGCAAATGTGATTGCCATCGGCAAGCCAATCTGGGACACCGAAGAGCACGTGTACGAACACGGGTTTCAGTGCGCGATGGATATCGTCAGCGCGTTCAACTTCAACTAC
>PMKP01000293.1 GCA_003157775.1 Myxococcales bacterium
GGACCAGGAGTTCGTGATCAGCAAGATCCACACCGAGAAGAAAACCAGCGTAGTCATGCTCGACGAGATAAGAAGCGAACTCGCCCAGAACCGGAGTCTGGATTTCTACTCTGTCAAGTGCTCCAATTTCGGGATGCTCCACTCCTACAGTACCGTGATCGGAACCGAAAAGAGCATGTGGGTACCCTTCAGCGGCTATGAGGACGTCGACATATAGGCGTACTCCGACCCGAGCTTCCAAGCGGGCGGCTCAGTCGAAGCGTAGCGCGTCGATGGGGTTCATCCTGGGCAGCAGGGAAGTCCCCGGAGATGCATTCAGATAGGCCAGCGGAAAACCCGTCTCATTTTTGCACGCTCCACCAACCGCCGCCCAGTGCGACGTAGAGTGCGACGGTGTCCTGGAGCCGTTGCGCCTGTGCCTGAACATAGGCCAGCGTCGCCTGGTGGTACTGTTCGTCGGCAATCAATAGCTGAAGATACGTCGCGATTCCCGTCTGGTAGTTGATGTGTGTCAGGTGCAAGGCATCGAATGCGGCATGTACCGCGTCGGCCTGTGCGCTCAGGGTTTCGGCGTCGTGCTGCAACGCCCGCAGGGTATCGGCGACCTGCGCCAGAGCGTTGAGAACTGTCTGGCGATAGCTGGCCAGCACGGCGTCATGCGCCTCGATGGCGGCCCTTCGTTGGTACCAGCGCGTTCCGCCATCGACAATCGGACCAACCAGGCTCGCGCCCAGGCTCCAGAACAAGTTGCCTGACTGAAATATGTTGGCAGCCGACGTGCTATTCACTCCCACCGTGGCGTTGAGGGTCAGACTGGGAAACATGGCTGCTGTGGCGACGCCGATCTGCGCGTTGGCACTAATGAGCTGCGCCTCTGCCAGAAGAATGTCAGGACGCTGGTGCACCAGCTCCGATGGCAGCGAGACCGGCAAGCTATCCGGGAGCTTGAAATCCTTGATCTCCAACCCCTGCGTGCCCGAAGCTGAAGAAAAGTCAGCCGGTGCATACCCCAGCAGCGTCGCGAGCAGGTGGTTGGCCTGATCGATCTTCTGCCGAAGCGGCGGAAGCGTGGCTTGGGTGCTCGCGAGCTCGCTCTGCAGACTGAGCACGTTCGAGAACGGCACTGTGCCTGACTCCGCCTGAGCCCGCGTGATGCTCACCTGCTCCTTCTCGAGGACTATCAGATCTTCAGTCGCGCGAATCTGTGCGCGATAGGCCGCCTGGGCGATGGCGGTGTTCACGACGTTGCCTGCAAGCATGATGTAGGTACCCATGACGTTGTATCGCTGCCCCTCCATCTGGGCTCGCAGCCCCTCAACCTGCCGCCGCTGGCCTCCCCAGATGTCGAGCGTGTAGTTGACGGTTGCCGATAAGGTAAAGAGATTGAAGACACTGTTCGGCGCCGTCGACCCGATGAGCCTCAAATTGGAGGTCTGCCTGCTCACGCCGACATCACCCCCGATTTGCGGGATGAAGACGCCATAGCCCGCCCGAAGGATGTCCTGGCTTTGTCGGAGCGTGGCCTGTGCCGCCTGAAGGGTCGGGTTGTCGGCCATCGACTGGGTAATGAAGGCGTCCACCTTCGGATTCTCGAACAGACGCCACCAGTCGGCGACAACCTGCTTCCCATCCTCGAAGCGCTGGGCCTGGCCATCGGCCACAACGGTTGCCTTTGGGATTGGGCTGGCCGTATAGCTGGAGGTCTTCGGAGGGTCGGGGCGCACGTAGTTGGGTCCCAGCGCACAGCCAGCCAATCCGAAAGCCGCGACGATCCAGCCGCTTTGCCGTCGTTGGCCTGGAAGCATGGTGTTCACGGCCGGTTCACCAACAGGGCATTCGGCGACGTCACCCCTTGCTCACCGACGTATTCCACCAATGGCGATTTCAGTCTCAGCGGAGCAGGCGCCGACACCGCCGTAGCGTCTCGCGCACCTATGTAGACGTCCACCATTTCTCCCGGATAGACCTCGACGTTTGGTGGGGGCTGAAAGCGGAAAATGGCCGGCAGCACGCGTAGATCGACCTTCTCGAGCCGTTGATCGGAGAGCTCGATCTTCGGGCTCACGTACGGCTGCAGTCGGACAAATTCGAGCGGAATCGTCGTGGCCGTGCCGCGAATCGACATCGTCGCCACCATCTTGTCCGCTGACGGCAGCTTGGGAATCAGGATCTCGTCAACGTAGCAACGCACGCTCATGTATCCGCTGGACTTGCCGGTGCCCATGACAATGATGGGGCCTAGGCCCTGCGTATAGGTGCCATAAGCGCCCTGCGAAGACACGTAGCTGCCCAGGGCAGCCTGAATCGAGAGGATCACACCATCCGTCGGCGCGCGAACCGTGTACTTGGCAAGCAGCGCTGTGGATGCGGACCATGCTTTGGAGAGCGCTTCCACCTGCCGCTTCTGGTTCTGAATGTCGAAGGTCCAGGCCCCCGCCCTGGTGAGATCGAACTGGCGAGTAACGACGTCGAGATTCGCCTTCGCCACCTTGACCGAGTTTCGAACTGTGTCGAGGGTGTCCTTGCTGACCGAACGCGGCTCCAGGTCGTAAGAGTGCTGCTGCTTGTTCAGCGTGTCCTGGGCGCTCTTGAGGCTCGCAGTCGCCAGCTCGACTTGGGCGCGTGCCACCTCGAGATTCTCCTTACGCGGCTGGGCCTTGAGCTCCTGAAGCAATGACCCCGCGGCGTCCGCCTGGGCCTTCTGCTGCTCGGTGGTCGCTCGCTGCACGGTGTTGTCAATAGCCAGCAGCGGCGTGCCCTGCTTCACACTCTCGCCTTCCGCGACCAAGATCTCTCGGACGGTACCGGAAACATCCGGGTAGATGTTGATGTTTTCGCCGTGGGCTTGATAGCTCTCAATGATTCCGTTGGCAAAAATTCCCTGCGCATACGGGTTGGAGGCGGGCTGAAAAACCGGTGACTGTGGTTTCGGCGGGCGCGCGTAGACGTAGGCGCTCGCCAGTGCGAGCAGCACGCCGACACCGACCAAAGTGAAAATGATCTTGTTACGCATGGCCTTGTCCTTTCTCGATCTCCATGACCCTGCCGTCCTCCATCTTGATCATTCGATCAGCGAATTCGGAAATTCGGTCGTCATGGGTCACGATGATGATGCAACGTTGTGCATTCAAAATGTCTCGCTTCACGAACTCGACGATCTTCCGTCCGGTGTCGCCGTCGAGCGAAGCCGTCGGTTCATCCAACACCAGGATGTCGGGCTGGCTGACGATGGCTCGGGCGATGGCGACACGCTGCTGCTCGCCGCCGCTCAGTTTTTGCGGCGACAGGCCAGCGCGCTGGGCGATCCCAACCTTCTCGAGAGCCTGCAGGGCCTCTTTGATGGCCTCGTCCCATTTTCGCCGTTTGAGAATCAAAGGCACCGCTACATTCTCGACCGTCGTGAGTTTGGGGAACAAGTGGAAGTCTTGGAAGACGAAGCCGACAGTGTGGAGTCGCATGTCGGCGAGCTTGTCTGCAGATAGGCTCCAAATGTCCTGGTCCTTGATCTTGACGGTGCCTTGGTTGGGACGAAGAATTCCCGAGAGCATGCTGAGCAGGGTGGTTTTTCCACTGCCCGATGGTCCGACAATGAACAGCATCTCCTGAAAGTGGGCGTCGAACGCTACATTTTGAACCGCGTTGGTTCGAGTCTCGCCTTCGCCGAACCACTTGCTCAAGTCCCTGGCTTCGATGGCGTTCATGGTCAGCTCCGAAAGATGTCGAAGGGCTCGATCTTGAGCACGCGACGAACCGCGATGTAGCTTGAGATCGCGGCGATGACGAGAACCATGCCAAACGCCAAGGCCAGGTTCCCGAAGGTAATGACTGAGGCATAGTCAGGCACGCGAAGCCTCGCCGCTGCAATGAGGATGGTGCACAGCCCGATGCCCAGACCGTACCCAGCGAGGGCCGTAATACCTGCCTGGAAGAGCAGCATGTAGACCAACTCGCGCCCTTTCGCTCCCATCGCCTTGAGCGCGCCGAACCTGTCGAGATTCTCCAACACGAAGGTGTAAAACGTCTGCGCCGAGATGGAAAGACCAACGATAAAGCTGATCACCGTCATGATCAGAATATTGGTGCCCATTCCCGTGTGGTACTTGTAGAAATTGGTGATTCGATCGATGAACTCGTCTTCCGTGAGCGCTTCGTATCCCAGCTTGTTGATCTCGATCTTGATACCGGGAATCGCGGCGACGCTGGTGGGCTCGATGAGGATGTAGCTGACAGTCGATCGGAGCGATGGGATGTACTGGATGGCCCGGCTGAAGGTCGTGTAGAGCGTTGGAATCCCAAACAGTCCGCTGGCCGGGACCTTGGCAATACCGACGATGACCCCTCGGTTGTCGTTGATCTCGAAGGTTGTTCCGAGCTTGGGATTCTCCAGTTTGGGAGACTCTGCGTCCTCCACAACCACGAAGCCATTCTCTGCGTAGATATCTTCGATGTTACCCTCGATCAGCTCGGGGCGACCGAAAAGACTGCTGTCGTCGAGCCCGATAATCGACACCCCCTGGTAGGTTCCGTCCTGCAGACGCGCGAGCCCAGCGCCTAGATAGAGCGGAACAGCGAATTTCACGCCCTTCATGCTTCGGGCCGCGTCCCGCATGAAATCGGGCATCGGGATGCTGCTCGCGACGCTGGTCACGGCCCGGTCCATCACCCAGACCTTGGCACCAGTGTTGGTCACCGTGGCGGATGCCTTTCGCATCATGCCGGCGAACATCGACGTCTGCTGGATCATGAGAAAGACCGAGAAGGTGATCCCTATGAGCAGCGCTGCAAACTTGCCCTTGTCGTTAACGAGCAGCTTATATGCGATCTTCAGGATGCCTGTCATGAACCGCTAGCCTCGGTCCCTAGCGGGCTCTGCGCCCGTTTACGGGACACAATCAGCACAATGCGTGCCACGGCATTTGACCTCGGTCCCCGAGGCCACTTTGCGACAAAATGCGCGGATCGCGGCGTCTGCTCTGCAGTTTCACGAATTTGGCGCGTCAACGAGTTTGACACTGCGGACGGGCAACCTCCAATTCCTTCGAAGCGACGTAGGTGCCCATTCATATTGATTGACCATGTCAGCACCCCTCCCCGTAGATGTGATTGGACGTCATGGCGCGCATCTTGCTTATTGTTTCGTCGCAGAGACTTTCTGCCCTGAGTGGAGGGCGCGGCTGTATTCCGCGCGAAATCGTCTTCCATGGTCGACAACGGCGACTCACGACGCAATTCCTGTCCAATCCCCGACGCCGCACAACTTGTGGGCGACGATCCGGCGTCTGCCAAAGAGTCGCCCCTCGCGATGGCGAGCCTGGAGCAACGGGTGGCCGCTCTGGAAGCCGAGAAGGCCGATCTAGACAACTACAAGACGCGCTTTCGCAAGGAGATGACCGAGCACGAGGCGAAGACACGCGAGACGATTCTGCGCGACTTCCTGGAGGTCGCGGACAACCTAGAGCGTGCCGTTGCTTCGTGGAAACGAGGCGGAGAAAATGACGTCAAGTCAGTAAAGGATGGCGTCGAGTTGGTCTTGCGCCTTTTCAAGTCCAAACTCGAACGCTATTCGGTGACGCCCATCGAGGCCAAGGGCCAGCCTTTCGATCCTCGGGTGCACCACGCGATCTCGCAGACACCCAGCACCGCGGCGACACCCGGCACGGTGCTGCACGAAGTACAGAAAGGCTATCGCGCGGGTGAGCGGCTGCTTCGCCCAGCCGCCGTGGTGGTCGCATCAGCGCCTCCCGTCCCGCCGTCCCACGCCAGTCGGCTGGATCAGGAACCAGGCGTAGACGGCAGGGGCGTCGGCGAGGGGCGTGGACATCGACACAACCGGCGATGAGCTGAAGACGTAGGCCAGATGAGCCATGCGTTCCAGAACAGCGGACAGCCTCCTTACCGTCGCGGTTGCCCTGGTCGCGAACCTCGCCACCGCTCTCGCGAAGGTAGTGGCTGCGTTGTTCACGGGGTCGAGCGCGATGTGGGCAGAAGCATTCCATGCCTTCGCAGACAGCGGCAACGAGGCGCTGCTGCTCATCGCCCAGCGGCGCAGCGGTCGCCCGCCGGATACGCAGCATCCACTCGGCCACGGACGCGCGGCGTATTTCTGGGCGCTCATCGCTGCCATGGGAGTGTTCGCAATCGGCGCCTTGCTTTCGGTGCATCAAGGGATCGACGGGCTGGTCCACCGGCAACCAATCTTGTCATTCCGGATCGCCTACCTGGTCCTTTTCGTCTCGTTTTGTCTGGACGGCGCGTCCTTGATCCAGGCCCACCGGCAGCTCAAGCGAGAGGCCCGGGCGCTGGAGCGAACACTCTTGGAGCACCTCGATCTAACCTCGGACCCCGTCGTGCGAGCGGTGTTCGCGGAAGATGCTGCGGCGCTGGTCGGTAACCTGATCGCCTTTGCAGGGATCGCGCTCCACCAGGCCACTGGGTCCGGAATTTCCGACGGAATCGCCGCCATCATGGTCGGAATGCTGCTCGGACTTGTCGCCTTCCAGCTCGCCGCACGGAATGGCGACATCCTCATCGGGGGCCAGGTGTCCGCCGCCTTGCGCGGCAGGATCGGAAAGATGATCGCCGCCCAGCCTGGCATCATGGCGGTAACGGAACTCGTGGTGACGTTCATCGGGCCACGACAAGCATGGGTTGTCGCGCGCGTGGCTATCGACGAGGCGATGAGCGGCGCCAGCGTCGAGAAGCTCGTGCACGCGGCCGAGGATGTCCTGAGACGTCAGTCACCGGTCATCGCACGGGTCGACCTCGTACCGCGTGGGCGCTGACCTCGGGGCCGGCCGGTCAGGTGCCCGATCGGCGCAGCAGGCTGAGCAGGAAGAAACCCGCTGCCATCAGGATGATCATTGATCCTGGAGTCCGGTGCAAAGAGAGAGAAAGCCACGTGCCCAGTGTCGTCGACGCGATCGAAACCGCCACGGAGATGACCAGCATGCCTGGCAGGCTCCGCGCGAGGCGTTTGGCCGTGGCAGCGGGGATGATTACCAACGAGCCGACCAGCAGCACCCCGAGGTAGCGCAGACCGATGGCGATGGTCAACGCGAAGACGAGCAAGAAGTAGAGGTTCAATCGTTGGACGTTGATACCGGTGGTATGGGCGATTTCAGGAGAGACCAGCGCCAGCACAAGTCTGTGCCTCTGCCACAGCACGAACCCAATCACGCCGAGCGCCAGCACAAGACCGAGCGTGGTCTCGACGGCGGTCAAGTGCCCCACTCCGCCAAAGAGTGCTTCGATAAGCTCCTCTCCCGAGGTGATCAGGCTGCCGATGGCGAGCGCGGTCGAGAATACCACCCCGATAATTGTCTCGGTAGCGAGTCGTGTCCTATTCTCGATGCCCCAAACGAGCAGCGTCCCCACCAGGAGCGCGGCGACGCCACCCAGAATCGGGTGAATGCGCAGCAGGATCGCCACCCCAATGCCAGGCAGGGCGATGTGCGAGATCGCATCCGCCGCGAGAGTCATCCTGCGCATGACAGCGAAGCAACCGACCAAGCCCGCGGCGGCGCCCGCCGCGACGGAAAGCGCGATGGCGCTAGAGTCGAAGGTCATGGTGAACGTGGTAGGCCACCGGAGCGCCGTAAAGCTCCTGAAGGAGCTGGGGCGTGAGAACCTTCCTTGGAACGCCGAAGCACGAGTGCCCGCGCGACAGACACAGCACATTGGTGGCGTAGTGATAGACGACGCTCAGATCGTGCGAGATGAACAGAATCGTCAGGCCACGTTCCTCACGAAGACGATCGAGTGTGTGGTTAATGCTGTCCTGGCCCGGCTCGTCCACTCCCGCGGTGGGCTCGTCGAGGAGCAAGACGGTTGGATGTCCGATGAGCGCAGCCGCAACCAGCAAGCGCTGGAACTGGCCTCCTGAGAGCGCTCCGATGGGTTTGCCGACGGACTCCGCCTTGAGCCCGACAAGGTCCAGCACGTCGGCGATGTCAGCTTCGCACGCGCGCACGACCACCGCCTTCGCGCGCAGGAAATCGCCGCCGGTGATCGGCAGATCCCGCTCGATGTCGAGCTTCTGCGGCACGTAACCGATCTTCGTGTTTTCTTCCCAGCTTATCGTGCCCGCATGAGGCAGGGCGCCGATCAGCGCCTTGGCGAGAACGCTCTTGCCCGCACCATTCGGTCCAACGATCGCCAGCGCGCTGCCGCGCGGAACTTGAAAGGAGAGCCGCTCAATGACACTGGTCCGATCAAACCCAACGGAAAGATTCCTCACATCGAGAGCCAAGCGAGGGACCTCCACCGGACTGATCATTCGGCGTATCCTTTTTCCGGTGCAGATGCGCCTTCAGCGATGCCCGCCGCCGTGGCCGCCACCACGCGAGCCGCCACCACCGCCGCGGAATCCACCGAAAGCTCGCGAGCTGCCACCGCCGCCGCGGAATCCGCCGACAGCGCGAGAAGCACCGGCACCGCGATAGCCACCACCGAAACCATTCCCGGCACGAATGCCACCGCCGTATCCGCCGCGAGCGCCGCCGTGGTATCCACCCCAACCGTACCCAGCGCGATAGAGGCCAGCGTACCAGCCAAAGCCACCGGGACCGCGAGGTCCAAAGTAGGGATAGGCACCCCAGCCCCAAATCCAGGGCGCTGCCAGCCACATCCATCCGTAGCTGGGATAGTAAACATAGGAGTAGGGAGAAGCATCACTGGCCGTGCCCTCGTATGTGTACTGCCCGCCGTAGGGCATCCAAATCCAGCCATACTCGCTCGTGTACACCCATTGGCCCTCCCCTGCCGCCTGCTGGCCCACGGGAGCCGGCTGAATCTGCGGCTGCGTCTGGCCTTGGACCCGCGGCGGCGGCTGCTGAGGCGGAGCAGGTGGCTGCTGATCGGGCGCCGGCGTGGGTGGTGTCACCGCTTGCGGAGGAGGACCAGATTGTGAAACCTGGCTCGTCGGATCCCCGCTGACGCTCATCTCTTGGGCTTGGGCAAAGCCGGACCCCGAAAGCAGGAAACAAAGGGCGACAGTCAGTTTGGTTTTCATTTCAACACCTCATGACGAAACACCGTGTGCTCGCTTTGGCTCCGCCACGCATCGTCGATGAAAGGTGCCAGCACGAAGCGTGCCATGGCCTGGAATCGCGATCGCGCAGGCCAGGTTTCGCGCACGGATTGCAGTTCCGCCGCAAGAGCGGGCGGGTCAGGGGAAGCTGACACACTGCGGGCGCGCCGTTCAACTGAGCCGAATTGAATGGGATCCTCCTTCACATTGACTGCACGGGCGGTCGCGTGCCCCTGGACGAGCTCCTTGTCGTGCCGGAAGGACAACCCTGAGGACGTCGGCACACATCGTGCAGTACCTTTACACGCCGCGTGAGTCGGCACTCATCCCTGCGACGCAACCACCTGATTGGAGCCCCACATGAAGAGTCACATGCAAACCGAGAATGTTGCCCGTGAAAGCGTTCTGAAGCTGCTCTCCGACGATGAAGTCGCCAGCGTGAGCACGGCAGAGACGGCCGCGCGTCTCTTGGATGGTGAGGAGTACCTCGACTTGGAGCAGCTCGATCGAGGCGTGCAACGGGCAACACGCTCAGCGACTGTAATGGGGCACGTACTTCCACGAAGGGCCGTGCACAAGGATACGTGGAGCAAGATTCTGACGCTGCTGGGGCCGACCCGCTGCACGGGAGATTGCTCCAAATCCAAGGGCGCCAAGGCAAAGCTGGTCTGCCCCACATGAGATGTTGGTCGTCACCCAAACCTGTCACAAAGGACATTCCATGAAGAAGCTCATTATAGCGGTGCTATTGGCGGTTCTCTGTTGCGCCCCGTCCATCGCGCAGGCGGGAATCCCCCGCGCGCCTTCGGCGGCGGTGGTCGAGGCCCCCGGCGGACAGCTCGCCCAGTCCGCGCCAATCGACGACTCTGCCAGCGGCGCGCGTGAGTACGCCGTGCGCGAGGCGGCCACCCCCCAGCTCGGTCAGTTCGAGGGAGGCGGTGGGGGGATCTACATCGGGGGCGGCGCGGTCGTCGTGGTTTTGCTCGTGGTGCTCCTCGTTGTTTTCCTTCGCTAATCTCCAGTGCGCGCCCACACGGCTAGACCACCCGTCGCGTGCCCCGAGCGCCTCGCGCTCCTTGGCTGCCTTCTGGCGAGCGGCTGCTATCTAGGCTCCGCCCGGGACGCGAAGCTCGCCGACCTGGCGGGCGAGGCGGGCTGGGAAGTGGTGGAAGGCGTGCCCGTAGTGCGCCAGGGTGCTAACGAAGACTGCGGTGCCGCTGCACTGGCCATGGTGCTCAACTATTGGCAGCTCCCGGTCACACGTGACGGCATCGTTGCCACCTCCCCGCCCGCTCCCGAGCGAGGCATCAAGGCGGCTGCCCTCCGCGATTTCGCCCGCCGACAGGGTCTGCAGGCTTTCCTCATCCAAGGCCAGTTCGCCGACCTCGATCGCGAAATCCATTGGCACCATCCGGTCCTGGTTGGCCTGATGAAGCGCTACGGCCGGAGCGCGTACTCCCACTACGAGGTGGTCGTAGGCGTCAACCGGCAAAAGCAGCGCATCCTCACTCTCGATCCGGCCCACGGCCGGCGAGTGAACAGCCGCGAGGGTTTCGCCACCGAGTGGGCCGCTGCTGGCCAGGTCACGCTGGTTGTCTTCCCGCAAGCGTCCGCCCCATAGGAAGAGCCTGGCTGACCCCGCTTCTTTGGTCATCTGGGTTCAGCTCCCGATGAATCATCTTGCGCATGTCGGCCCTCGCTCGCCCTCGAATTGAGCAGAACGGCACTTCACTTTGATTGGATAGGCCAGTCCTCCGTGACTATCTGCGGTGCAAGTACCTGAATCTATGGGTATCTCATCGGTGGCCCAAAACGTGCTCTAGCCGGGTGCCGAGTTGTATGCCCCCAGCGGAGGGGCCAGGAAGAACTGCTGTGCAGAGATGATCTCTGCCAGGACCAATGTACGCGGAGACAAAAATGACTCAAAGATCCCCACTGGCTCACTCAGCGAAGGCCGCTATCACAGGCGTGGCCTTGCTGCTGGTCGCCCCGTTCACCCAAGCATCCGAGGCCGAAACCTCGGGCAGCGACCCTAGGCCAGCGCAGATCGGTGATTTCTCTTTGAAGGTGGAACCCGGGGTGGCGCTCCCGTTGACCCACCCGCAGTCGCAGCTTTTCAAGGTCGGCGGCGGGCAAAGCATCAAGGCCCTGTGGATCGTGAACAAATACATGGACATTGGGCCCAGTGTGAGCTTCATGGCTTTGCCCACCGAAAACTCACTGGGCGATTTCGGGACAGCGTGGACCTACGGTGCAGGGCTGCGGTTCAGGCGTCCACACGATGTTCCTGCCCGCAACGGATTCTATGCCAGCTCGCCGTGGGTGGACGCTGACGCACTTTACGTCCGCACTGGCGGGCTCAACCGCCTTGGCATAGACGCTGCCGCAGGCCTGTCGGTGCCCATCGGAGGGTCGCGCGTCTTCTGGATCGGACCCTTCGTGCGCTACCTCCACATCCTGCAGTATCCCAACCGCACCGGCTTCGACAACCACGACGCCAAGATCCTGAGTCTGGGAGTCAGCCTGGAAGTGGGCACCGGTGTCCAGCGTGAACGCGGGGACGCTGCCGCCGCAGAGGTCCGCACCATCACCAAGGAGACCTTCTTCTGCCCCGACCGTGACAACGATGGAGTCCCCGACAATGTGGACCATTGCCCCGACGTAGCAGGTCCGGTGGATAACTGGGGCTGCCCTCTGTACCAGAAGCTCGTCGTCAAGCGGGACAAGCTTGAGCTCAAGGAGAGGATCTACTTCGCCTGGGACCAGGCAATTCTCCAAGACGTCTCGTTTCCAGTGCTCGATGAAGTCGTGCAGGCGCTGAAGGACAACAAAGGTTTCCGCGTGCAGGTCGAGGGGCACACTTCTTCCGAGGGAAGCGATGACCACAACCAGACCCTTTCCGAAAAACGGGCGGATGCGGTGGTCGATTACCTGGTAGGGCACGGCATCGGGAAAGAGCGCCTGGTCTCAACCGGCTTCGCCTCCGCGGTTCCAGTCGACACCAATGCCACCATCGCTGGTCGTGAGAACAACCGACGCGTCGAGTTCGTCGTCCACTTCATCATCCTCAATGACGGGAGCAAGTAACATGAAGACGCTCAAGAGTATTGCTCTGTTCTCCTTGTTGTTCCTGCTACCTGCGTGCGGACAGCAGTTGGTAGAGTTTTCCAACCCGGGCGCGGTGGATGCGGGGGCCACCGATGCCAGAAACCTAGACGTGGCGGTCGCGAACCACGACCTGCCGGCCGCAAATCACGACGTGCCGATGGCGAACCCCGACCTGCCGGTCGCGAACATCGACGTGCCAGCCGCCAACCACGACGTCGGAAACACCGATGCGAAAATCTCCGACGTGGCGAACTCCGACCTGCCGGTCGCGAGCATCGACGTGCCGGCCGCCAACCACGACCTGCCGGCCGCCAACCCCGACCTGCCGGCCGCCAACCACGACGTGGGGAATATCGACGCGCAGAACGTCGACGTCGAGAACCCCGACGTGCCGGTCGCGAACTTCGACGTGGGGAATATCGACGCGCAGAACGTCGACGTCGAGAACCCCGACCTGGTGGTGGCGAACCCCGACGTAAAGAACATCGACGTCGGGAACATGGACGTGGGGAACATCGACGCGGGGGCCGCGCCTGTTGTCGTGATAGACCTTGGATTGGCTGCCCCATTTGCGATTGCGGCGACGGCGGGGGTTACCAACACCATTACCGCGCCAATCACCCATATCAATGGGAACGTGGTGTTGGACCCAACTAAAACATGCAACGCCGTGCCCGTTGATAATGCCGGAGGTTTTGGCCTTTGCGGAGGTATGGCTCCGATAATCAGCGGGACGGTGATCACGAACGTGTATCCAGACACGACGAGTTCAGCCGCTATCAAGGCCGCCTTGAATGCTGCGTTTCTCAGCATTACTCCTCCAGCCGGCCCCCCAGCCGTCGGTACATTGGGAGGGGGCACCCCTATAGAAGCTCCCACCACTTTGGGGGACGTGGCGGGGAACCCGCTGGTGCTCGGGGACAACTGGTTCACTCCTGGCGTCTATACATCCATCACGTCGATCTTGATAACCGGGGACATCACGCTCGACGGCCAGGGCGATCCGAATGCTATCTTCATCTTCCAGTCGGCGAGTACACTCACTACGGCAGATGGCGCCCCCAGCCCCGGGGCACACACGCGTATTCTCCTGAGCAATGGCGCCAAGGCTTCCAACGTCTGGTGGCAGGTCGCCAGTTCAGCGACGATTGGATTGTACTCTGAATTCCAGGGCAACATACTGGCTGCCCTCAATATCACGATGAATACCGGCGCAACGGCGTGTGGCAGATCGATGGCAGGGGCATGGGTAGGTGGTGCTGGCGCGTTTGTATTTGACTCTAACGTGGTTTCGGTGCCGGGTAATGTGCCTACTTGCCCGTTGTAGGTTCTCACGGGATGGGATCTCCAGTCCCTTCCTACTGCTGCGGGCATCGCCCGTCATCGGCGACAGATTCAGATCGTCGGCCAGCATCGGCTGTCTCCCTCGCTCGAATTGAAGGAGATGGTACTTCACTTCGATTGAATTGGCCGCTCCCCTCAGACCGTCCTGCGATGCAAGTCGTTGAACTTGTTCGCGTCTCATCGGTGGCGCGAAAGCTGCTTTAGCAATGGGCGCGGATGTAGAGGGCGCCCCGCTTTCGGCAGGATGCGCCAAGACAATAGAGGGGACAAACATGAGGACCCAGGTTCACAAAACTGCGCAGTTCGGGGAGTTGGTTGTGGCCGCATTCGATGGAGCCGCGGACTACAGCACTGATCCGCGGGAGGTGTCGCGTCTGGCCACACAGGCCGTAGCGCACATATTGCGACATGCGCGGAGCACATCGATTTCACTGCCACCGCCAACAACACGCACCAGAGCAGCAGCTCTATCTCAATCGGCATAATCAGACGAAGGGAGGACCTCATGGAAGACACGCAAGGACACGTAGGGAAGATGGAAACACAGCTCAAGCAATGGGGTGCGAAGCTCGACCAGATCGTGGCCGAAGCCGAGAAGGCCGGCACGAAGGTCAATGTCGGACGCCGCAAGTACGTCGACGATCTGAAGGCGAAGTACCAGGCCGCGCAATCGAAGCTCAACGAGCTAAAGGCCGCGGGCAGCGGGAAGTGGGAAATCCTCAAGACCGGCGTCGAGAGCGCCTGGAACGAGCTTGAGGCTGCCTTCAAGAAACTGAAAAACTAGTCGGCATTCAATGAAATAGGCAACCAAGTACCGGAAGGAGAATTCGATGAGAAACATTTCAAAGACCGTAATCATGATGTTCGCCATGGCCGCTGCGACCGCCGCAATAGCCGTGGGCTGCGCAAGCTCCCCGCCCCTGCGCACAGAGGCATCTACCTCGGGGATCCGCGCCGCCGAGGAGGTCGGAGCGACCAAGGTGCCGCAAGCTTCGCTGCACCTGCAACTTGCCAAGGAGGAACTTGAGAATGCCAAGGCGCTGGCCGCCCACGACCAGAAGGAAAGGGCCGTGTCGATGTTGTCGCGGGCCGAAGTCGACGCCGAGCTGGCTGTCGCGCTCTCCCGCGAGGACGCCGAGAAGGCGGAGGCCCGGTCAGCGGTGGACCGCGTGCGCCAACTCCGGCAAGAGAACAAGTAACTCGCGAAAAGACATGACCCGCTAAATGAAAGGAATCTCCAATGAAAACCCATAGTCTCTTGATCGCCGTCGCCTGCGCCGGAGTCCTCACTAGCTGCGCAGCCACTGTCCCGTATGAACTCGCCAACGCCCGCGAAGAATACGGGCGCGCAAGCGGTGGGCCTACGGCTCAGGCCGCTCCAGCGGAGTTGCACGTAGCGAACCAGGCGCTCGCCGTGGCCGAGCAATCCTTCCGAACGGATCCCGACTCGTATCAGACGCGAGACCTCGCCTATGTCGCCTGGCGCAAGGCACAGCTAGCTGAAGCGGCTGCTTCCATCGCCATCCAGCAGAAGAGCGAAGCCCAAGCGAAGAACGATTACCAAACGACGCAAGGTAAGGTGGTTGCGAAGACGAAGCAGGACCTCAGCCAGACGCGCTCTGCGCTGGCGGCTTCAGAGCGCAACGGAGAAGCGACGGCTGAAAAGCTTTCCACTGAGCAGGAGGCGCGGGCCGCTGCCGAGAAGCGCGCGGCTGACGCCCAGGCGGCGCTGGCCAAGTTGGCCGCGGTCAAGGACGAGCCCCGCGGAATGGTCATCACGCTCTCCGGGAGCGTTCTCTTTGCATCCAACCGGGCCACCCTACTGCCCGAGGCGCGGACGCGACTTGACCAGGTGGCCGAGGTGCTGCTCACAACCCGGGAGCGCAATCTCACCGTCGAGGGGCACACCGACTCCCAGGGTTCCGTGAATTTCAACCTAGACCTGTCGCAGCGTCGGGCCGACGCGGTTCGCAGCTACCTGGTTGAGCGAGGCTACCAAGGCGACCTAATCCAGGCCCATGGGCTTGGCAAGGGGAACCCAATCGCTGACAACGCGAGCGCGGAGGGTCGCGCCAACAACCGCCGCGTCGAGATTATCATCGCACACGAACCGCACGCAGCCAACCCATAGGACCAACTAGTCCCAGCCCGACGAGTCAGCCCAGAAGCGATGCGCGACGTGCAGCGCTCCTGGGCCCTCGGTCGAGTTGGCAAGTCAACGAAAGGGATGGCCATGAGACACACGATACTCGTGACGACGCTGCTTATGACTAGCGCTCTAGCGGTGGGATGCACATCGAAAGATAAGAAGTCGGCAGTTGCGCCGAACCAGGAGGAAATCGCGGCAGCGCACCTAGCCAGGGCCAAGGCGGAGACCAAGCAGGCGGCACAAGCGATGCGCAACTACGCCTACGCGGAGAAGGCTGAATTCGTGGACAAGATGAAGAAGGACCTGGTCAGCATCCAGGAAGAACTGGATCGGCTCGGCGCCAAGGTCGACAAAGCCAGCGGCGCGGCAAAGGCCGACGCCAAGGTCAGGCTCGCGACGGTGCGCGAGAATTGGACTCAGGCGAAAGAACAACTTGACCGGGCCGAGACCGCCACTGCGTCCGATTGGGACGACGTGAAGAATGGATTCAAACAGTCCTATTCCGATCTGCAAGACTCCTTCAATAAGACGCGTCAGTGGTTGAGCGACAAGATTGCTCCTTGATAGGCGAGCAGGGCTCGCCCGATGCGATGACGTGCGGCCGCACAGTAGCAACGAGGCCAGGCGAAACGTCGATCGGGAGGTGTTACAGAAGGCCTGGTGAAGTCGGCTCGTCCTGTCGAGGTTGGGCGGCGTCATGTTCTCGACGCATGCGGCCTAGGCGAATCGAGCTTGATGTCGGGTTCCATGGTCGAACCCGGCTCCGCACCCAGGTTCGCCGCTCGCACATCGGAAGCAGTAAGAGGCCTCCCATTGCGGTCCTTTTCCGCCACCTCGCCTTGGCCATCCTCGTCGGGGGCCGCAATAGCCAAGGGACCCACGGCCTGTGGCAGGGGACTGCGCGACCGAACGGTGGGCGCTTCCTCGGACCCGGTCTTGACCTCGCGAGCCCTTCCACCTTCCCAGGTCGGGCCAAATTCCTCTTCGGGACGGCTCTCCACAAAGGGACCACCTAGTTCCTCGGTTAGTTCCTCGTCGCGACTGCCTTCCCCGATATCATCGTCAAGCGCCTCTCGCAGGTACTGTTCCCCCGAAAATTCGGCCAAATCATCCGGCGTGCCGGAGATCTGTGCGGATTCTGGAATGAAGGCATCGCCGCCATCTGAGCGTTCTCGTGTCGACTTGTTCATTTGCAAAGTACTCCCCTTCTTGCGTTAGACGGTATCAAGCATTATCTGAAAGCGCTTGCCATCAGAACGATGGCTAGGCCGACAACTTT
>PMKP01000075.1 GCA_003157775.1 Myxococcales bacterium
GCCGTCGAGCGTGACCGAGGGCAAATCGAGACCCTTCTGTAATCCCGCACGGTAGCCGGAGAGCTCGGCCTCGAGCCGCTCGTACTCGCGGCGCACCGACTCGTCCGGGTTGACGTAGACCACGCCGGATACGCCGTCGACGATCAACAGGTCGCCGGTTGCGATCTTGAACGGAGCTTCTCGGATGCCGGACACCGCCGGCATTCGCGACGAACGAGCGAGGATCGACGTGTGCGAGAATCTGCCGCCACGATCCGTCACGAGTGCTCTCACTTGACTGAGTTCGAAGCGCGCGGTCACCGACGGCAGCAACTCCTCGGCGACGAGGATTGATCCCTCCGGAATCTCGAGCACGCTGAGTCCGTCGTCCTTGGCCAGTGCCGCGAGAATGCGGCGGCCGATGTCGCGAATGTCCGCCGCGCGCTCGCGCAGGTAGGGGTCGGACACCTGCTCGACCGTGCGGACAAACTTCTCGATCACCCCGACCACGGCGGCCTCGACGTTGATTCGGCTCTGCTGGACTGCGGTCACGACCTGCTCGTGCAGGCGGCGATCCCTCACGGCCAGCGCCTGAGCCGCGAAGATGTCGCCTTCGCTCGGGCCGATACGCCGGGCCACGTCCTCCTTCAGCGCGAGCAGCTCCTTTTCCGCCGCCCCGATCGCCACGTTGAAGCGCTCTATCTCGGCGTCCACCTCGGGGGCTTCAACGCTACGCCGCGGAACCACCATCTGATCGACTGACGAGAGAACGTAAGCAGCGCCGTGCGCGATGCCCGAAGAGATGGACATGCCGCGAAGAATCGAACTCTGCGACACCATCATCATTCGAGTGTCACACACCCTCAAGTAGCGTCAACGGGGAAGCCACCCCTCGGTCATGATGCCGTCCACCAACCCCTACGATTTGTGGCCGATGACTTCTTTCACGATTCCGGCAATGGTTTCCGGCTTGACCAGGGCCGTATTGATGACCAGGTGATAGTGAGCAGAATCTCGAATATCCGCCTGGAAATTCTTCTTTACCAGTTGGCGATGTTCCTTCTCCACTTTGGCGATGTGCTCCCGCGCACGCTTCTCGGACAACCCACGATCCTCCATGACGTTTCGTATCCTCACCTCAAGTGGGGCCACGAAGTATAGACCGATGCGCTTCTCGGGGGGAAGCAGGAAGTTGGCGCCTCTGCCCAAGATGATGGCGCTGCCGTGCGAGGCAATTGCAAAGATGACCTTCTTCAGATCCTCTAGGTAAGCGTCCGTGGACAGGCTGCGAGTCCCCTCGAATTCGGCCAGCCAATCCTCAAGCTCCGAGCGGGCCTTCTCATCGAGCGTAGCGACCACCTGGACGCTTACGTGCTCGTCCTTGGCTATCTGCTCGACGATCTCCCAGGTGTACAGGTGGAAATCAAGCGCGGCGGCCACCTTCTGGGCGATGGACTCTCCTCGGCAACCCGGTTCACGACTAATCGTGACGACAGGTCCGGGTTGGGACACTCGCTTTCTTTCAGACTGGCGCCACTCATATAGCCGCGCTTCCATGAATCGGTTAAGGGTTTCAAGTGATTCATCTGATGTCATCGTAGTGCACTCCTATCGGTAGCTCGGCTGTTCACTTGGCTCGCGATGATCGCCCAGTTGAGACTACCAGAACCCCAACTGAGCCGGGGTCGAATCTTTTCGTCTCTGGCCACCCGGCACAAATGAAGTGACATCATGACATTCCTATTCGCGCCAGATCTTGGTCAGCAGACGCAAGCCGAGAGCCACACTGAGCGCGCAGCCGAGCACGCCGACCACTGGATACCCGCCCACTACCGGCGGCACCCTGTTGCCCCAAAGCACCGCCGAGCCGAGGAAAAGGGCGCTGGTGACGAGGCCCATGACCAAGCGATTGACAGAGGGTTCGAGCCGGCGATGCTCCAGATGGATGTCGAACGTGCCGCTCTGGATCCTCTTGAAAACCTCGTCGAGACCGCGCGGGAGCACTTCACCGAGGTGGCGCCATTCGCCCAGTGCGCGCCGCCATTTCTGCCATTGCACGCGCGGCGACAGGCGGCGCCGGAGAATCTTGGGCTGATAAGACTTGATCAGATCGAGAATGTTCGCAGTGGGACCGAGCAACCGCGCCGTGCCTTCGAGCATCGCGAACACTTTGACCAGGCTTGAGATGCTGCTCGGCAGGATCAATTGATAACGCGAGATGATCCGGACCATCTCGTTGAGAGCGCCGCCGAGTTGAAAACGGTCGATGGGCTGGCTGCCGTAATAGAAGGCCACGTAGTCGGCCACATCGGAGCTGAAGGCCGCTTCGTCGAAATCGGGCGGGGCGGAGCAAAGATCCATGATCCGGTGTGCGAGGTGCGCGCCGTCGTGGTTGGCGATGGCGACCAGAAGGTCCTCGATGGTCTCGCGCAACGATTCGTCGATGCGGCCCACCATCCCGCAATCGAGGATCCCGATGGCGCCACCAGGAAGCACGATGAGGTTGCCGGGATGAGGATCGGCGTGAAAGAACCCGTCGCGGAAGACCATATCCATCCAGATGGTAACGGCGCGGCGGGCGAGTTCTTCGCGAGCAATACCGATCTGGTCGAGGCGCTTGGCATCGTGCGGGCTTGCTCCAGCGATCAATTCCATCGTGAGCACGCGGCTGGTGCACAACTCGGAAATCACTTGCGGGAAATGCACCGTCGGATCGGCGGCGAAATTGGCGGCGAACTGCTGAAGATTCCGTTCCTCGCGGCTGAAATCCAGTTCGCGCAAGAGTGAGCGGTGAAACTCCTGCACCACGGCCACGGGTTGGTAGCGTTTCAGTTCCGCCGACTTCTCGGCCAGCCCCGCGAGTCTTTCTAGAATCTCGAGGTCGCCCCGGATGCGAGACTCGATGCCTGGATGCTGCACCTTCACCACCACCTCGCGGCCATCGGGCAGGCGCGCGCCATGGACCTGTCCAATCGAGGCGGAGCCGATGGGCGTAGAATTGAACTCAGCGAAGATCTCGTTCGCCGGTCGGCCCAGTTCGGTGGCGATCGTGGCGAGAGCGACTTCCAGCTCGTCGGGCGGCACGCCGTCCTGCAACTTGACCAGTTCATCCGCGACTTCCTGCCCGACGAGATCGGGCCGGGTGCTGAGCATCTGGCCGAACTTGATGTAGGTGGTGCCTAGCTCGGTCACCGCGAGACGGATGCGCGTGGCATGTGACTGCTTGGCCGGCAACTCGCCTTCCTCGCCGGTGAGATGATTCTTCCGGCTGTCGAATTCGGTCTGACCCAGCCACTCTGCCAGCCTATGCTTCGCCAGGACGCCGACGACTTCGCCGATCCGACGGGCGCTGCGGAGATGCTGCGGCGGCGAATGAAGGAAGTTCATGACGCAATTGCGAACCGGAACATTCTGGAGTTTTGGCGTTGCGCAGCCTACTCCCAATGCAAATCCAGGGCCATCCTCAAGGTTCTGGGTTCTGGGTTCTGGGGCATCAGACTGGAAACACGCATGCGGCTGCAAGGCAGGAGTGGGTCACGGGCTGCAGTCCGCTCGGGCACCCGGCCGGCGGAGCCGAAGTGGTACACCTGGCATCGGGCTTCCACGGGACGAGGCAAGGGTCGCGACTGACATCGGCCTTGGAAGCAGGGCTGGGCCACCAACATTCAAAGCCATTGCGGTAGTCGAGCACGGCGATGCAGTCATCGGCGGTGATGCAGTTTCCAAACACAGAAGCGTCGCTGGCGGAGTCCAATACGCTGCCCGTGGAATCGCCCCCCACATCAGAGTAGCCCGCACTGCCCTCGCCGTCAAAACCGGCTGTCGCGCTTCCCTGGCAGCCCGCGTCCGTCTGGCCAGCGCCACGATGCAGACCGGAGTGGTTGCACCCCAGTCCTGCCATGCCAGCTACTAGAAGGGCCGCGACGCGCACAGGTATCTTGTTCATTGAGTCCTGCACATGGCCCAAGGCAATGCACGTGCCGATAATTGCGCGGAGGTTACTGAACCAATCTTGCCGTCTCGACGCCCCTCCGGTGCGCACCTGCCCAGAATGATCGTCCACCCGTTTCTGGCCGCGCACGCATCAGCCAGGATGCTGTTCACCTCGACCGGCTCAACGTACACGAGAACCGGCGGCGGTGAACGGCGGTGTGCTCGACGGCCGAGCTTGGGCAGACGCTTGTCCTAGGGCTTGCTGTCAGAGCAGCATCCACCGGCCCCCTTGTCCGAACAGCACTTACACATTCCCTTGAAAGTGTGCTTGATGCCGCCCAGCATCAGGAGCACTGGCCAAACGATGTTGGAGACGTTATCGCCGTAGACCCCCAACGCCTTGAGCAGGAAATTGAGACCGAATAGGGCGACCAGAACTCCGATCATGCAGTGACACGGGCAGCGGCAGGCTTTTTCTTCTGTCATGCGATATCTCCTTGTGGGCGGAATATGGTTGTGGCAGTGGGGAGAGGATGGAGCCCCGCGAACATGCCTCGCAGCGTACCCCCTCTCGCGCTGCCGTTGCGCCAGCTTCTGTTCATTATTAGATGTGTGACGGCGCGGAAGGTGACCAATCTTGTCCCCCGGCATCGCCATGTGAACCAGGTTTCTGACGAACACCGTCAGCGGGGTACGGCTGGGACGGTCTTGTCCTTCTCCGGCGCGCACCTGCCCAGGCCCACGATCTTGTCGGCATCCGGTCCCACAGGTTCGCCAGGTCCCATGCGCTACGGGGACATGTGCACCGTGTACAAAGCCGAAAACGTCTTCTGGGTGCCCAAGGAAGGCCGCTGGTCGCATCTGCAGGCCAACGCCAAGCAGCCCACCATCGGCAAGGTGGTGGACGACGCCATGGTGGCCATCAGGCGCGACAGGAGCAACGCCACCACCCGCCGCCTGGCTGTGATGAACCTCGCCCTGCGCGGCATCGAGGCCGACTTCGGCCCCGAGCAAGCCGACACCTTCCGCCGCAATCTGCACCCCGACCTGCGTGCCGACTACGTTCTGGCCAATCCGCCCTTCAACGACTCAGACTGGTTCCGCAAGGACGACGACGTGCGCTGGCAGTTCGGCATCCCGCCCAAGGGCAATGCCAACTTCGCCTGGGTCTCGCACTTCATCCACCACCTCGCGCCGAGCGGCATGGCTGGCTTCGTGCTCACCAACGGCAGCATGTCCTCGAACCAATCCGGCGAAGGCGACATGAGGCGTGCCATCATCGAGGCCGACTTGGTGGACTGCATGGTCGCCATGCCCGGCCAGCTTTTCTACAGCACGCAGATTCCCGTGTGCCTGTGGTTCCTGGCCAAGAACAAGAACGACGGCAAACGCCGCGACCGTCGCAAGCAGACCCTCTTTCTCGACGCGCGCAAACTCGGCACCCTCATCGACCGCGTCCACCGCGAGCTGACCGACGTTGACCTAGAAAAAATCGTCGACACCTACCACGCATGGCGAGGCGACCGGGGCGCGGGCAAGTACAAAGACATCGCCGGCTCTTGCAAGTCCGCCACCACCGCCGAAATCGCCACCCACGGCTACGTGCTGACCCCCGGCCGCTACGTTCGCGCCGAAGAAGTCGCCGACGACGGCGAGCCCTTTGCGGAAAAGATAGCGCGACTGGTGGGCGAGCCGAGCGGCCAGTTCGCGGAGGGAGCCAAGTTGGAGAAGGCCATCAAGGCGAATCTGAAGGGGTTGGGATATGGGAGCTAGGGCGATGTTCTTGAGATCACAATCTGTGACCTTGAATAGCGATCCGAAGAAACTGGTACAGGCTGTGTCAGAAAGTGGCCAGTTCGCCGAGGGAGCCACGCTGGAGAAGGCCATTAAGGCGAACTTGAAGGGGCTGGGGTATGGGAGCTAGGGCGATGCCTTTGAGATCACAATCTGTGATCTCAAACCGGAGCGGAGGAACGAATCGTTGTCTGCATCACGTTTCGTGTAGGGGCGACCTGCGGTCGCCCTCCGGGCATCCACGCCCGCCTCGCACAGGGACTGACCACCTCGTCCGGTGGAATTCGCCGAACCGAAACGCGCCAACTCGCGGAGGCGAGCCCACAGGGGCGACCGCAGGTCGCCCCTACACGGAAGGCGCCAGTCTGTGCCTATGCCCTTTCCCCGGCCCTGTACCCCGGATTCCGCTCAGCCTCGATGAGGCGCGGCGTTCAAGGTCACAATCTGTGACCTTGAATAGCGATCCGCATCGCAGCCTCCATTCTTGAACGCCACTCTTCTGCCGGGTTCGATGCGTGTCAAGGGTCACGACTGAGATCCGTTCCGGAGGCACCGCTGGGCGACCAGCATTCAAAGCCACTGCGGTCGTCGAGCCCGGCGGCGCCCTCGACCTGCACGCGACCATGGGTGGCGATGCTCTGGCTCAGACCGAGCGACTTTGCCATTGCCCGCGATAGATTCATGGCTTCTACTCAGGCGATGAGATTTCGCTCGCCCCGCCTGATTATCTTCTGTTCCCCCCTTCTCGCCTGTTCCAGCTCCAAGCCGTCTTCGAGCGTCGATGCCCACGGCGATGAGGCTTCGCTCGATGCCTCCATCGCTGCCGCAACCCCCGACGCTTCGAGTGCCGTCGATTTTGCTGCCACCGATACGACTGTCGTCGGTGTGCCCTGGAATGCGGCGACGCAGGCGATTCCCACGACACCCTTCTTGGTGATCGACCAATTCGGCTATCGCACGGGCGCCGAGAAAATCGCGGTCGTACGCACGCCTGTCACCGGCTTTGATGCAACCGAGACATTCGCTCCGAGCGCCTCGCTTTCCATCGTCGATGTGTATTCGGGTGCAACGGTCTGGAGCGGCGCGCCCGTCGCCTGGAAAGCCGGCGCAACCGATAGCGACACCGGCCATGGCTCCGGCGACAAGACGTGGTGGCTCACCTTCAGCGCCCTCGCCACGCCGGGCACGTATGTTGTCGTCGATACGGGCAACAACGCACGCTCGCATCCGTTTCAAATCAGCGACACGG
>PMKP01000129.1 GCA_003157775.1 Myxococcales bacterium
AGGTGGGGATTGGCTGGCCCCGAATCCTCCGTCTGCACGTGGAGGATTCGCCCTCCGTAGCGCACGTTGTGGTTGTACCCGAGCAGCGGGCTTCGAGTCTTCTTGCCCATCAAAAAGCTGATTATAGCGCTTGCTCCACCTGTGCTAAAATTGGTTTGTAGAAGGGTCCCTGATGGTAAACGTCACGGCCACCAAAATTCGCGACAACACGCAGCCCCGATCTGCGTCCTCTGGAGTGGGCCGGCCGTATTCGGGCTATCTCATCAGCTTTCCCACGGTCGGCCGGGGCATGGTCATCTTTCGCGATCCCACCGGCCACCGCATGGTGACCACGCCGGTGCGGCGGGTGCTAAGCGAGTTCGGGGCCGCGGACATCTACGTCGAGACGGAGAATTCTGTGTATCGTCTGCGCTTCCGTTCGCCGCCGGCGGTCGAGGCTGCCGCAAGTGCCACGGTGAAATCGGGTTAGTTCTTGACGCCGCACTGGCGGTGAAATTTCGACAGGATGGGGTGCGGGCCAGCAGGTGGACGACCCTGAGCCGTGATTGGGCGGCTGCAAGCCGGTCGCGGGTGTCGTGGAACAGGGGTTGCAGTAGGCAGCATCCATGACCAGCATCTCATGCTACGCTGTTCGCCATACCAGCATGGTTCGTCATGCCCTGATTCTTGCGGCGGGCCACGGCCGTCCGGTCGCTGACCCGGAGACGCCCAACTGCCTCGCTTCCGTGGCGGGCGTTCCCATGATTCTGCGCGCTCTGCGTGTGCTGGCCGGCGCGGGTATCCGGCGCGTGGGCATCGTGGTCGGTTGGAAAGGCGATGAGCTGCGCCGGCGCATCGAAGCCATGTGCGCGTCCGAACGGGGCCTTCCGCCCGAGGTCCTCTTCTTCGAGAATCTGGCTTGGGACAGGCCGAACGGATTGTCGGTGCTGGCCGCGCGTTCCTTCGTGACCGAGCGAACCCTGCTGGTGATGGCTGACCAGATCGCAGCGCCGCACCTGATGCGCGACATGGCCAAGTTGCCTGCGGCGGGCGCGGCCACCGTGCTGGCCGTCGATCGCGACCTGTCGCGCGTGTTCGATTTCGACGACGCCACCAAGGTTCGTCTGGCGGCTGCCCAGGGCAGCGAGACCCTGTGCCATGTCACCTCGATTGGCAAGGATCTGCCGCTCCACGATGCTGTCAGCGCCGGCCTCTTCGTCATGTCGCCCTCGCTCATTGCCTGCCTCGACACCTTGGCCGCAGCGGGCCCGCCCTCGCTGACCGAGGGCGTGGCCGAGGCTGCGCGGCGCGGGCTGGTCGAGGCGTACGACGTGGCCGGGGCGCTGTGGCAGGACGTGGATTCGGCGGACATGCGCCAGCACGCCGAATGGCTGCTGCGGGTCTATGGCGATGACCTGCGTCACCCGGATGTGCGCGGCACCGCGCGCGCAACCGGCACCGACACCCTGGCGCTCATCGAACGCCTGCTGGCCGAGAAGGACGCTCCTCGCTACACACTTTTCAATCCAGGGCCGGTGATGACTTCCGCGCGGGTCAAGGCAGCCTTGGTCCACCACGACATCTGCCACCGTGACGAGGACTACTCGGGCGTGGTGCGCCGGCTGCAGCAGAAGTTGCGCCCGGTGTTCGGCGCGTCGCCTGAGCATGAGATGCTGCTGGTGACCGGCTCGGGTACCGCAGCCATGGAAATGGCGACCACCTCGGTAGTGCCGCCCGGCAAGAAGATCCTGATCATCGAAAATGGTGCCTTTGGCGAGCGCCTGGCCGAGATCGCGCAGCTTCACCACATCGAGCACGTGCGGCTCCGCTGCGCGTGGGGCAGCCTGCCTGATCCGGCCGCGGTCGAGGCGGCGCTGGCCAGCGATCCTGACATCGCGGTGGTGGCTATGATCCACCACGAAACCTCGGTGGGCGTGGTAAATCCGGTGGGCGCCATCGGCCGGGTGTGCCGGCCGCGCGGGGTGACCCTGGTGGTGGACGCGGTATCTTCGTTGGGCGTCGAGGATCTGGACGTGGTCCGCGACAGCGTGGACATCTGCTACTCCTCGGCCAACAAGTGCCTGCACTCCTGTTCGGGCGTGTCGTTCCTGTGCGTGGCGCCCACGGTGTGGCCGCGCATCGAGGCGATCCCGCCGCGGGTGTACTACCTGGATCTGCGGCGCTATCGCCGCTACCTGACCGAGGTGGCGCAAACCCCGTTCACCCCGGCGGTGTCGTCCTTCTTCGCGCTCGAGAGCGCGTTGGACGAGCTGTTCGAACAGGGTGGGGTGGCGGCCCGGCGCGAGACCTACCGCCGGCGTAGCCTGCTCATCCGGCGGGTGCTGACTGATCTGGGCTTCCAGTCACTGACCAACACCGGCCGCGAATCGCACACCATCTCGACCATGCGTGTGCCTGCGGTGATTGCCGTGGACGAGCTGTATACCCGCCTGAAGGAACGCGGCTTCATCATCTATCGCTGCAAGGGCGAACTGGGCTTGCACTACGTTCAGATCTCGAACATGGGCGAGCTGCCCGACGCCACCATCGACGCCTTTTTGGGCGCGGTGGCCGACGTGGTGGCCGCGGCCCGCGAGACAGCGCGAGCAAGAGATCGCGGGCGCCTGCGCTCGGTGTAGTGGTTTTTCCGTCGCTGGCGGTGCGCGGACACGCGAATTTTTTGCGCGCGTCCGCAGGCTGACCTACAATGGCGTCAAGTCACAGCAAGGCGTTTGGAGAACGCGACTAGCGCGGAATCCAACGTCGCATGAGCCAGCCGATCGTCCGCGGTTTCCGACGAAGTCAAGGCCGTCTGGGTGATCGCTGGGGTCACAAGCTCCACCGGCCATTGATGTCACTTTTTCGACAGTGTAAGCAAGATTACAAGAGAGATCTAGCTAAAGTTTGCGATATTCAAACTCACGAACTCGAGGAAAGTAGATTTCGTGCGATTTTTTCTCAGGGGCAGGAATGGCCATTTCCACTTGTGGAAGTATAGTAATTTCAATATGTTGCGCTCTGCTCTTGGCGCACATGTAATGACCTGTGCTCACATCTGACCACCACTATTTAGTCATGGTCATCACAAAAACGGCGTGACAAAATCGTTTCATTGTTTATCATGGCGGTATCGTCAATTTTCCCACACAGGCGCATGAGAGAGCGAAAAAGAAAGGAAGAGAACATGAGATTCAGCAGGCTGCTTTTCGTCCTGGCGACCATGGGTGTTCTGGCTGTGATCTCCGACGGCCGAGTTGAGGCAGGCAGCGCGACCACGAATTTGAGCGTGACCGCCACGGTCGGCCCGAACTGCACGATTTCGACTGCAACTGTCGCTTTTCCCGCCTACGACCCAGTCGTCGCGAACGCAAGCACGAACGACGACGGGACGGGTTCCGTGATCATCACCTGCACCAGGGGAACCACGGCCACGATCGGCCTCGGCGTCGGCTTGAACGTGTCGGCCGGCCAGATGCGCATGAAGGACGCCACCACGGACTACCTAAACTACGCTCTCTACCAGGACTCGGGCAGGGCGACGGTTTGGGGAAACAGCGGTGCTGGCCTCTTGTCCCCGGTCGCGGCTCCTGACAAGAACCCGCGCACGTTCACGGTCTACGGCCGAATTCCCTCCGGGCAGGACGTCCCTGCTGGCTCGTACAGCGACACGGTAGTTGCGACGGTCAACTTCTGATTCTTCCTGCATGAGCCCAACCTCAATCAGACGGCGAGCGAGCAAGAGAGACGTGAGAATTGCCAAGCTGCTTTTCGTCCCGACGACAATCGGTGCTCTTGTGGTGAGTTCCGACAGCTCGGTCGTGGCAGGCAGCGCGACGGCGAATCTTCAGGTCACTGCTGCGGTCAGCGCGAACTGCACGATCACAACGGCAACCGTTGCCTTTCCCGCATACGACCCGATTATCGCGAATGCAAGCGCGAACGACGACGGCACCGGTACCGTGACGATAGCCTGCACCAAGGGCACTGTGGCCACGATCGGCCTGGGGCTTGGCGCAAACGCATTGGTCAGCCAGCGCCGCATGAAGGACGCTGGCACGGACTACCTGAACTACGCGCTCTATCTGGACTCGGCCAGAACGACTATCTGGGGCACCACTAGCCCCAATCTTCTGACCCCGGTCGCGGCTCCTGACAAGACCCCGCGCGCGTTCACCGTCTACGGCCGAATTCCTTCCGGGCAGGACATCCCTGCCGGCGCGTACACGGATACGGTAGTTGCCACGGTCAATTTTTGATTCTTAGCGAGAAGCCAAGAGAACCATCACAAAGAAAGAGAGGAAGAGAATGAAGCTCACAAGGACGTGTCTGTTTCTGGTATCGACGACTGCGTTGGTGATTGGCGCCAGTGCTTCGGCTTTCGCCGATACGGCAACCCAAAATCTTGCCGTCAGCGCCACTATCTCAAAGGCATGCGTAATAACAACGTCTCCCGTCGCTTTCGGAGTCTACGATTTTACCTCGGGTACTGACAATGACCATGGTGCCGGAGGTGTGGTCTTCAATTGCACCAAAGGCACCGCGACCACGATCCAACTCAGTATCGGCACGAATGGGAGTGCGCCTCAGCGGCGCATGGTCGCCTCAGGGAACTACCTCAACTATAAGCTTTTCTCCGACTCGACAAGAAATACTGAGTGGACCACGGCCGCCACGATCCCCGGCGTCGATGTAGGTACCGTATCAGTCTACGGCAGGATACCTGCTGGCCAAAATCAACCCGCGGGTAGTTACACAGATACGGTCGTTGCAACGATCACCTTCTGATCCTCGTACGAGAATCTGCTAGACTTGGTCGGAGGTCAGTTTTCTGTGCCATACCGGACTCTCAGAGGGGCAGTCGGCGCGATTTCGCTGCTACTGGCTCTCTTCCTCTGCAGAGCCCCCCCCGCCGTCGCCGGCGGAAGCCAGAGCAGCACGGTCGTCATCACTGCCTCAATCCCTGCAAGTTGTACCATCGGAACGGCCGCTATCGCGTTCGCCGCCTACGATCCGGTGAACGCGAATGCTACCGCTCCCAACGACCAGACCGGTGAAATCATCATCAGATGCACCAAGGGGACGAGCGGCATCACCATTGACCTGGGGAATGGCGCGCACAACACCGGCCAGCAGCGGCGGATGGCCAACCTGACGTCCTCCAGTACCTTCATCAACTACGAAGTCTACCAAGAGACAGGCCGAGCCAGCGTCTGGGGAGCTGGCGACGGCGGCTCGGTTCGCTCGGGCGCGGACTTGAACGGCACCGGCAGTGTCGTCGCTGTGACCATGTACGGACGCATCCCGCCGGGCCAGCTTGCGGCGATCGCGGGCCCGTACAGCGACACCCTGGTCTCGACCATCAACTTCTAGCGCGAAATTTCCAAAGCGGCGATTTCAGCGTATTCTCACCGGCTATGGGCAAAGCCACACTATCAGCGCTTCTTCTGCTCGGCTCCATTCTTGGTCTGGCCAGCAGAGCTGAGGCAAGTTCGTTCACCGTCAATCCGATCACGGTCACGCTTTCTGGCAAGGACAAGAGCGCCCTGCTCACCCTGCAGAACCAGACCAGCGAAGAGATTCGCTTCAAGATCCTCATGCAGGCATGGCAGCAGAGTCCGCAAGGCGAGATGCAGCTCAAGAACACCAAGGATATCGTCGTCTTTCCTGGGCTTCTCACCCTGGCACCCAATGAGGAACGCAAGCTGCGTATTGGATCGACTGTGCCGGCGGGTGCTGCCGAGCGGAGCTACCGGGTTTTCGTCGAGGAATTGCCGCCACTCCAGGCGCCCCAGACCGCCAACAAGTCCGAGGTCAAAGTGTTGACCAAGATGGGGGTTCCCATTTTCGTGCAGCCGGCAAAACCCATGGCTGCGGGGACGGTGGAGGGCATGGGCCTGGCAAAGAGGAAACTCGCCTTTACGGTCAAGAACACCGGCAACGTACACTTCCTGCTGCAGTCGGTGCGGGTGAAGGCTCTGGACGCCAAGGGCGCAGCCGTGTTCGAGAAGGATGTCGAGGGCTGGTACGTGTTGACCGGGGGCACCCGGGTTTGGGAGGTCGAGATCCCCAAGGACGCCTGCGCCAAGGCAAAGGCGATTACCGTGGCAGCCGAGTCAGCCGAGGCCAAGTTCAGCGGCCGCATGGAAGTTCCCGCAGCGGGCTGCGGTCCGTGAGCGACTAGTGTGCTGGCCCCCGACACGATTCCGGCGGCCCGCGTGGTTGGGTGCTGTGGTCGTCGCGGGATTGGCTCGCTCTGCGCTTGCTCAGTCACTGCAGGACGCGGGCTTGGCGCCGGAGGTTGCGCTTGATCGCCCCAACGGCTCGGCCAGCTCCGAGGCAGGCTCACTGGCACCGGTAGCACCGCAGGACGCGGGCTCGGTTCCTCCCCAGCCTGCCGCGCCGAGCGAGGAGACTCCCGCCTTCTTGCACGCTACGGTGAATCAGGTCGACGTCGGCGATGTGTTTGTCATTTTGCGCGGGAACGATGTGATCGTGAAGGTGACCGACCTCGAAAACTCCGGGATGCGCGTCGAGGGGGGGAAGCGGGAAAAACCAGGCGATGACCTGCTAGTGTCGCTGCGGTCCTTGGCCCCTAAGCTAGCCTTCGTCTTCGATGAACGAAGCCTCAGCCTGACCATCACCGCAGATTCGAAGCTATTCGGGGGCTCCGTGCTTGACCTTAGGGCCAAGCGGCCAGAGGGCATCATCTATGACAACGCCCCCAGCATGTTCGTCAACTACCGGGTCGGGCTGACCGACCTTCAGAGCCGTGACCATGCTGGCTGGAACGGTTTCGCGGAGTCTGGGCTCAGCGTCCGCGGCCACCTGCTCTATGCCAGCGGCCAGCGCAGCGAGGTCGACGGCTCGTGGGAGCGGTTGCTCACCAATCTCACCTTCGACTTGCGGGACCGGCTGACCAGCATCGTGATCGGCGACGTGAACGCCACCAGCGATGTCCTGGGCGGGGGCGGCATGATGGGCGGGGTGAGCGTCGCGCGCAATTTCGGGCTTGACCCCTACTATGTGTTTCTGCCGACCCAGCAGCTGGCGGGCACAGCCCTGACCCCCTCCACCGTCGAGATCTACGTCAACGGCCAGCTCGTGCGCCGCGAGGTACTTCCGCCAGGGCAGTTCAGTGTGCAGAACCTGCCAGTGACCAGCGGTAGTGGCCAGACCCAGGTGGTGATCCGGGATGCGTTTGGCAATACCCAGTCCATGGTTAGCCCCTACTACCTGGCGCTCGGCACTCTGGCCAAGGGGCTGCAAGATTTCGGCTACAACGTCGGCTTCATGCGGCGGAACTACGGCGAGAAGGATGGTAGCTGGGACTATGGCCAGCCGTCACTCCTGTTTCGCCACCGCCTCGGCCTGACCAACTGGCTGACCGTCGGGGCGCGCGTCGAGGGGTCCCTGCACTTCGATCGAATACCTGTCGGGCCTTGTACTGAGAGGATCCCACATATGCTGAGCGGCGGCCCCAGCCTGGCCATCCGCCTGCCGGTGGGAGAGGTTGGGGCATCGGCGGCGCTCAGTGGCCAGGGCCGTTTCTTTGGCAGTGCAGCGCTCTTGTCCTATTCCTACCTCGGGCGTCTTTTCAACTTCCAGGTGGGCTTTCGCTATCAGAGCCGGGAGTACGCCAACCTGTACCTGACCCCTTCCAGCCTTCCGCCCCCAAACGCCTTGCCACTAGGAGTTGCATCGCCGACCGCCAGGCAGCGCAAGGATCTGCTGGCGTCGATCGCCAAGAACATCGGCAAGGTGGCCAACCTGTCGCTGCAGTACGAGGCGACCGAATGGCTAGGCCAGGGTTGGACCAATCGAATCACCTTGGCGGTCAACCGATCGATCACGCGCTGGATGTACGCGTTTGTGACGGTGAGCAACATCTACTCGAGCGTGTTGCCAGTCGAGTACGACACATTCGCGGGGCTAAGCTTTGCGCCGGCAGAGAGGGTCACCGCGGGCGCCACCCGCAGCGACCACTGGGGTGGGCAGTCAGGATACGGTGGAACCAGCCAGGCCACGGTTCAGCAATCGCTGCCCCTGGGCCCGGGTTTCGGATATCGAGCGGTGGTGTCGCAGGGCGAGAACGCCCTGAACGAAGGCTTGGCACAGTACCAGGGCGCATACGGCCGAATCGAAGCCGACTACCAGCACCTGGGATGGGGCACGGCAGACGCGGGCCACGCCTCGCTGACCGCAACCGGAGGCCTCATTTTCATCGGCGGCAGCGCCTATCTGACCCGGCCTGTGCAAGACAGCTACGCCCTCATCCGGGTGCCGGGCGTGGCTGGTGTCCATGGCACCATGAGCAACCAGGTGATGGGAACCACCGACAGCAAGGGGAATCTTCTGATTCCCAGCCTGCTGCACTACTACGGAAATCGCATCGGGATCGACGACAAGGACATCCCCCTTGATCACGACATCGGGGCCACCGAAAGGGTCATCGCGCCTCCCTATCGCGGCGGGGCGGTGGTGACTTTCCCAGTACGGCTGGTTCGGAGCGTTTCCGGGACGGTGGTGATCGACGATCAGGGTGCGACTACGCTGCCGACCTATGGGCAACTCATCGTCGTGGTCGACAAGCAAGAAGTGGTCTCGCCGCTTGACGAGGCTGGCAATTTCTACCTGGAGAACGTGCCGCCGGGATCATATTCGGCCGAGGTGCAGTATGCGGCCGGGGTGTGCAAACTCCCACTCGCGGTTCCGGCTGGAGCAACGGCTTTGGTCAACGTGGGAACGATCCGGTGTATCCTTCCCAAGAAGGAGACGAAATGATAGGCGTACGTTGGTTGGTACTGCCCGCTGTCTTGGGCGCAATGCTGGTGATGGGGGAAGGCTCGGCGTCGGCACAAAGTTGCACTATCTCGGTCACGCCAGTTGCCTTCGGCATCTACAACGTCTTCTCGACAACCTCTCTCTCCTCGACGGGGAGCGTAACCTGCCAGTGCACTCCGCGGACGGCCATGAGCATCACCGTGTGGATAAGCAAAGGCTCTGGAACGACCAACAACCCACGGCAAATGGCGAGTGGGGCAAATCAGCTGAACTACTACCTGTGTCAGGATGCCAGCTGCAACAAACTCTGGGGAGACAAGCAGTACCCGTCCGACTCCGGTCCTATTACTCCCCCCCTTTCTGGAACCGTCTCCTTGGCGATCTACGGGGTGGTTCCGGCAGGACAAGACGTTCCAGTCGGCACCTACGCGGATACTGTTCTTGTCGAAGTAGACTTCTGACGCGACGGGCAGTGAGCTGAGCGAGGAAGCGAGACGAGAGGCAGTCTCCGGCGACCGGTGTCGGCTGGGCGACTACCTGGCGGCTCCTCTCTCGCCGGTGGGCCGACGACGACTCGCCTTGCTAGAGTGAAAAAACAAAAGAATACATATAGTTAAGAGTATCGGGTTGCGGGCACGGATTCTGCTCTTAGTGTGGGCGTGGTTACAAGTTTTTCGCGACGCGCCCCGCAGTTCACCAAGTCCTGGAAGTGGTGGGTTCGCCTCGCGTCTTTGGCCCTGGTCAGTGCGGCCGTTCACTCGCAGGTGGCAGTGGCAGGCTCGCGCAGCTCGCTGGTCTTCGTGTCCGTTCAGGTGGTTCAGACCTGCCGCGTTGATGCGGTCGGCAATCAGGCCGGCAATGGCGTGGACCTCAAGATGCTCTGTAATTCGGCGGCTAGGCCAAACGTTGGGCTCGCGGGACAGTCGACCGCCGCGCCCGCTCAGATGTCGACCACCGTGACCGGCGCTCGTGCGGTCAGTACCGTCAGCTTCACGCCAACCCGGTCAGGGGCTGACCCGCAGATGCTGCGCATCGATTTTTAGCTTCTGCGCTTGACACGATAGCGGCTGGCGTATATCACTCTTACGTAAACGTAAGGGTTTGATTGTGCCAGCAGAAACCAGCGCAGAATTTCTATCCCTACTCAAAGTTGGTGATATAGCGCGTCGAACGGGAAAGACCGTTCGGGCCATACACCTCTATGAGGAGCTGGGCCTGCTCAACCCAGCGGTGCGGTCCAAGGGCGGCTTTCGTATGTACCGAGGTGACGGGGTCAAGCGCATCGAGTGGATCCAGAAGCTGCAGGACATGGGCTTCTCGCTGACCGAGATCAAGGTCTTCCTGCGCGTCTGGGGGGAGAGCGCCACCGCGCCCAAGGCCATGGCCACTGTGCGCGAGATTTTCACCGACAAGCTGCGGGAAACGCGCGAGACCATCGCCCGCCTCAGCCGTCTGGCTGACGAGCTTTCCGAAAGCCTCGCCTTCCTCGAAGGCTGCCGTTCCTGCGATCAGGGCCAGCACCAGCGCGAGTGCGGCGGCTGCGGCCGATCGGACCACGAGGTTCCCTTGCTGGTGGACGGAATCGCCAAACGCTAAGTCATGGCTGCCAACCTACCCATATACATGGACAATCACGCGACCACTCGCGTGGATCCGCGGGTGCTCGCAGCGATGTTGCCCTACTTCTGCGAGGAATTCGGCAATGCCGCCAGCCGGTCGCATGTCTTCGGCTGGAACGCAGAGCGGGCGGTTGAGCAGGCGCGCGAGCAGGTGGCGGCGATCATCGGCGCCTCGGGCCGCGAGATCGTCTGGACCTCGGGCGCCACGGAATCGGACAACCTGGCCATCAAGGGCGCGGCCGAGTTCTATCGCGACCGGGGCAACCACATCATCACTGCCGTGACTGAGCACAAGGCGGTGCTCGACACCTGCAAGCGGCTGGAGAAGTCGGGCTTCGAGGTGACCTATCTTCCCGTCGAGCGCGACGGCCGGGTGAACCCGCAGGCCGTGGCCGACGCCATGACTGATAGGACCATCGTGGTTTCCATCATGCTGGCCAACAACGAGGTAGGCACCATCAATCCGGTGGCCGAGATCGGCCAGGTGGTCAAGGCGCGCGGGGCGGTGTTTCACATCGACGCGGTCCAGGGCGTGGGCAAGATCCCCTTCGACGTTGCGTCGACGCACGCCGATCTGGTTTCCCTGTCGGCGCATAAGATGTACGGCCCCAAGGGCGTGGGCGCGCTCTACGTGCGGCGCAAGCCACGGGTGCGCATCGCCCCGATCATCGACGGGGGCGGCCACGAGCGCGGTATGCGCTCGGGCACTCTGAACGTGCCGGGCATCGTCGGGTTCGGCAAAGCCGCAGAGATCAGCGCGGCCGAAATGCCAGAAGAAAGCAAGCGGCTGCTGGCGTTGCGCGAACGGCTGCGGCTCGGGATCGAGGCGCGGGTCACGGACACGGTGCTCAACGGCTCGCTCGAGCATCGGCTGCCGGGCAGCCTCAACATGAGCTTCGCCTATGTTGAAGGCGAAGCCTTGATGATGGCGCTCAAGGACGTCGCGGTGTCGTCGGGCTCGGCGTGCACGTCAGCCTCGCTGGAACCGTCCTACGTGTTGCGCGCCATGGGCGTTCCGGTGGAAATGGCGCACACATCGATTCGTTTCGGTCTCGGCCGATTCAATACCGAGGAGGAAGTCGACTATGTGATCGATCTGGTGGCGCAAAAAGTCAGAAAGCTCAGGGAAATGTCGCCCCTGTGGGAGATGGCGCAATCCGGAGTCGATATCAAGAGCATCCAATGGGCAGGCCAGAGATAGAACGAGAAGTACAAGAGGAAATTTGTTATGGCGTATAGCGGTAAAGTCATCGACCACTACGAAAACCCGCGCAACGTGGGCAGCCTGGACAAGGAAGCGCCCAACGTGGGAACCGGCCTGGTGGGCGCGCCGGCTTGTGGCGACGTGATGAAGTTGCAGATCCAGGTCAGCGACGCGGGCGTCATCGAGGACGCCAAGTTCAAGACCTTTGGATGTGGCTCGGCAATAGCGTCGTCTTCACTGGCGACAGAGTGGATCAAGGGAATGACCCTTGAGCAGGCCATGTCAGTCAGGAACACGCAGATCGTCCAGGAGCTGAACCTGCCACCGGTGAAGATTCACTGTTCGGTGTTGGCCGAGGACGCCATCAAGAGCGCGATCGCTGACTATCGCAGAAAGCAGCGCGGCTCGCAGACGCAGCCGAGCCTAGGAGAAAGCTGACCTTGCCCATCGAAGTCACAGAGCGAGCAGTGGAAGAGATTCGCAAGGCCGCGGCCAAGCGTTCCTCGTCGCCCAAGGGCCTGCGGGTGGGCATCCGCACAGGAGGGTGCACGGGGTTTTCGTACTTGTTCGAGTGGTCGGACGCGGAGGCGCTTGCCGAGGACAAGGTGCTGGAGTTCGGGGGCGGCCAAGTCAAGGTGTTCATCGACCCGAAGAGCTATCTGTTCCTCGACGGATCGACGCTGGACTATGCCAGCGGCATGATGGCCCGCGGGTTCAAGTGGACCAACCCCAACGTGAAGGAAACCTGCCGTTGTGGTGAGAGTGTGCGATTCTAGCGCACAGCCATGATCTGCTGGTCTTGTGAGAAGAACGCTGGTGACGGCATGTTGTGCGCCGGGTGTGGGGCGGTGCAGCCGCCTCTACGCACGGCCGATCACTTTCGCGTGTTCGGCCTGCCCCGCAAGTTCGATCTCGATGTTGCGGATCTCGAATGGCGCTACAAGGAGATGACCAAGGTCTTGCACCCGGATCGCTTCGCGCGCGCGGACGCTCGGGCACGGCGCGCGTCCCTGGAGCGGTCGGTGCAGCTCAATCTCGCGTGGCGAACCCTGTCCCAGCCGGTGGCCCGCGCGGAATATCTGCTGTCGCTGGAAGGAATCGAGGTGGGCGAGCCCGCCGGCAGCAAGCGATCCGATCGGCCGGACAGCCGGGCGACCCAACCTGTAGACACGGCGTTGCTGGTCGAGGTGATGGAGCTGCGCGAGGCCCTGGCCGAGGCGCGCGCCCGTGGCGACAGTGCGAAGGTCGCCAGTTTGGTCGCCGGTGTGCAGGCCCTTCACAATAGGGAAATGGCCGAGGTGGCCGCGGGTTTCGCGGCCGCGCAGCCCAACCTTGCCGCCATTACCGCGCGCCTGGTGGCCGCACGCTACTACCGGCGTTTTCTCGAGGAGGCGGAGCCTCATGAAGGCGAAGAAGATGCGGCCAAGTAATTCTACTGCATCAGATCCGCCTTCGAGTGCCGGCCGACAAGCCGGCCCGATGNNCGGGTCGGATCGTCGGCCGTCGGTTAATCGAAGAACTGATCTGGAATTCAGCATGCCGGTAGAAACGCTCTTCGAGATTTCCGAACCCGGCGAGGCGCAGACCAAGGAGGTTCGTAAGGGGCGCGCGGTGGGCATCGACCTCGGCACCACGAATTCGCTGGTGGCCGTGGTGCAGGCTGGCCAGCCGACTTGCCTGCGCGACGAGCACGGCTCGCTGCTGCCGTCGGTGGTTCACTATGCGGCCGGCGGCAGCGTGGTGGTGGGCCAGGCGGCGCGCGGGTTGGCGGCCCAGGCCCCCCAGGACACCATCGCCTCGGTCAAGCGATTCATGGGTCGGGGGCCGCGTGACGCCGAGGCCACGCGCCGGCTGACGCCGTTCGAGTTCGCGCCCGGCGGCGAGAGCGAGGCGGTGGTTCGTTTCTCGGTACTGGGCGGACAGCGCGCGGTCACGCCGGTGGAAGTTTCGGCCGAGATCTTGCGCGTCCTCAAGGCGCGGGCCGAGACGGCGCTGGGCGGCGAGCTGGACGGCGCAGTGATCACGGTGCCGGCCTACTTCGACGACGGTCAGCGCCAGGCCACACGCGACGCCGGCCGCCTGGCTGGGCTCGAGGTCATGCGGTTGCTCAACGAGCCCACGGCGGCGGCGCTGGCGTATGGCCTGGACAAGCAGGCCGAGGGAACCTTCGCCGTGTTCGACCTGGGCGGCGGCACCTTCGACATATCGATCCTGAAGTTGGAAGGTGGCGTGTTTGAAGTGAAGTCCACTGGCGGCGACTCGGCCCTGGGCGGCGACGATTTTGATCGCGCCCTGGCGGCGCATTTGCTTCGGCAGATGGGCTTGCCCGAGGACGCGGCCGGCGACCGCTACCTGACCCGGCGTGTGCTGGATGCGGCACGGGATGCAAAGGAGGCGCTGACCAAGTTCAGCGCGACCGAGGTTGCGATCGAGCGGCGACCGGGTGACATCTGGCGCGGGAGGCTCACGCGCGAGGAGCTGGACGCGGTGGTGAAGCCGGTGCTGGATCGCTGCGAGCTGCCTGTGCGTCGGGCGCTGCGCGACGCGGGCCTGGAGTCCAAGCAGCTCTCCGGCGTGATCCTGGTGGGCGGCGCCACCCGCATGCCCATTGTGCGGCGACTGGTCGCCAGCCTCTTCGGGCGCGAACCTCTGGCCGACATCGATCCCGACGAGGTGGTGGCCCTGGGCGCGGCGGTGCAGGCCGACCTGCTGGCGGGCAACGCGCGCAAGGATGTGGTGCTGATGGACGTGGTGCCGCTCTCTTTAGGCCTGGAGATGATGGGCGGGGTGGCGGAGAAGCTGATCCACCGCAACACCACAGTGCCTTGCGGCGCCGTACAGACCTTCACCACCTACGCCGACAACCAGACCGGTTTCGACTTGCATGTGGTGCAGGGCGAGCGCGAGTTGGTGGCGGACTGCCGTTCACTGGCGCGCTTCAAGCTGACCGGCATCCCGCCCATGCCGGCGGGCATGGCGCGCCTACAAGTCACTTTCTTGGTCGACGCCGACGGTCTGCTAAGCGTGTCGGCGCGCGAGGAGACGACAGGCAAGGAATCGTCCATCCGAGTGAAGCCGAGCTACGGCCTGACTGACGACGAGATCGAGCGCATGATTCGTGATTCCTTCGCCCATGCCGAGCAGGATGTGAGCGAGCGCCTGCTGGTGGTAGAGCGCGTGGAAGCCGACCGCATCCTGCAGGCGACACGCGCAGCCCTGTCCGCGTCCGCCGATCTTCTGGTCGAGGGTGAGCGGCCCACCATCGAAGCGGCGATGGGCGCACTTGAGACGAGCAAGGCCGGTAGTGACCACCTGGCCATCCGAGCGGCGATCCGGGCGCTCGACGCGGTTTCCAAGGACTTCGCCACCCGTCGCATGAACCAAGCGCTGGAGCAGGGGCTTCGCGGCCAGGACATCGGCGCGGTGGAAAGCAAAGTGGGCAAGTAATGCCCAAGGTCCGCTTCGAGCCTGACGGGATCGAGATCGAGGTCAAGGCAGGCACGACAATTCTGGAAGCCGCGGAGCAGGCAGGGGCGCAGCTCGGCTCGGCCTGCGGTGGCGTGTGCGCCTGCGCGACCTGCCACGTCTACATAGCCGAAGGGTTGGAAAGCCTGTCGGAAATGGACGAGTGCGAAGAAGACAGCCTGGACAAGGCATTCGACGTGCGTCGCAACTCGCGCCTCGCTTGCCAGGCGCAAGTGCAGACTGAAGGTCGCACCGTCGTCACGATCAGCCACGCCAGCCGCCAGACCTTCTTCGACGAGCATCCTGAGCTTCGGGAGCGATAACGTTACCGCAGGACCATCACCTTGGCCCGATGTCCCGGGATCGAGGCCAGGGCTCGGTCTCTCGTCAGCAGCGGCGCGCGAAGTCCCTCGGCGAGCACCAAGTAGAGGGCGTCATAGACTGTGGTGTTGTGGCGAAGGTCGAATGCCCGCGCCAGCAACGGACCATGTGCGAATCGCTGAATGGGCAGCGCAGCCAGGTCATCGAGTGCCTCCCGAGCACGTGGCAGGGACAGCGCGCGGCTCGCAACCAGCCGCCTAAGCACCTGGCCGACCTCGGCATCAAGCAAGTGGGGCGCGGCAAGCGGCCCCTGGTCAGCGATCAGACGCGCAATGGTTCCCGCGTGAGGTTCGATTCCCAGGAGAAGATCGACCGCCGCTGAGGCGTCAATCACTATCACCGGCGGGACTCACGCTCCGCGCGCACCAGTGCGGCGGAGTCGAAAGGCTGAGCCGGCCGGCGCCGTCTGCGAATCCGGTCGACCACCTCGTCGAGCGTGGGCCGATTGGCAATCGCGCTGACTTCACGCAAGAGAAACTCGGACAGGGCCATGCCTGACTGGGTGGCGCGAACCTTCAGTTTGCGATGAATGTCGTCTGGCACATGCCGGATTTGCACCATGACCGCCATGCTCAGAGCATGTGCACATGTGCTACACATGTCAAGGCGCAGACGGCAACCGCAATCGCGCGATTGGCGCAAGAAGTTCGTGGTCGCGGCGAGGGCGACCGCAGGTCGCCCCTACTCGTCTTCTTCGGCCGCGACCTTGGTGTCGGCCACGACTTTTTCCATCAGGTTGCTGGGCAACTCGTCGTAGTGCGAGAACTCGAGAGTGAACGAGCCGCGACCGCCGGTCATCGAGCGCAGGTCGGACGAGTACTTGAGGGTTTCGGACATGGGCACGTGCGCGCGGATCACCTGGTCCTTGCCGTTGGATTCCATGCCCTCGACCCTACCGCGGCGCTGATTCAGGTCGCCAATTACGTCGCCCATGCAGTCGTCCGGGCAGGTGACCTCGATCTTCATGATGGGCTCGAGTAGGCACGGTTTGGCCAGCTTGAACGCGGCCTGGAAGCCCTTGGAACCCGCGATCTCGAAGGAGCGTGAGTCGGAGTCCACGTCGTGGTACTTGCCGTCGAACAGGCGCACCTTCACGTCGGTCACGCGATAGCCGGCGATGACTCCTTTGACCATGCGGGCGCGCATCCCTTTTTCGATCGCCGGGATGAACTGGCGGGGCACGGCGCCGCCCACGATGGCGTCCTCGAACTCGAAGCCACTACCGCGGGGCAGGGGCGAAATGTCGATGTAGCAGACCCCAAACTGGCCGCGGCCGCCGGTCTGCTTCTTGTGCTTTCCTTCGACGTTCTTGGCTGTGCCCTTGATGGTTTCGAGGTACGGGATCTTGGGCGGCAAGAGATCCACCTCGACGCCCATGCGGTGCAAGCGATCGACAGTGGCCTCGATGTGCAACTGGCCGGTACCACCGATCAGGATCGCCTTTGACTGCGCGTCGTGGCTGACCTTGATGGCCACGTCAGAGTCGATGATCTCATTCAGCTTGACCGCTAGCTTGTCCTCGTCGCCCTTGGACTTGGGCTGCAGCGCATAGGTGATGAGCGGCGCGGGAATGACCGGTCTGGGCAGGGCGAAGGGTGCGCGCTCGTCGGCCAGCGTGTCGCCGGTCTTGGTGGTCTTCAGCTTTGCCACAGCGACGATGTCACCCGCAAAAGCCTCGGCGACCTGGTCGCGCGCTTTGCCCTGCAGAACGTAGAGCTGCCCCAGGCGCTCTTTGGAATCGTGGTTGACCGAAATCAGGGTGGCGTCGCCGGTCAGTTTTCCCGAAAGCACCCGCATGATGGACAGGCGGCCGATGTCCGAGCTGCAGGTCTTCCACACGTAGGCGGCCACGGGTGCCGCTGGATCAGCGGCACGCTCAGCCGGCTCCTCGCCCGACTTGCCCTTCCAGGCCGGCCGGTCAGTCGGCGCGGGAAAGCAATCGACGATGAAATCGAGAAGGGGCTGAATGCCGAGGCACGGGCCGGGTGCAGCGGCCAGCACCGGCACGACCGCTTGGCGGCGCACGCCCGCGACCAGACCCCGGCGCGCCTCTTCGTCAGTCAGGGTGCCGGCCTCCAGATACTTTTCCACCAGGGCATCGTCGGCCGAGGCAATGGCTTCCAGCAGGACCTCGCGCGCTTTCTTGGCCGCGTCGACCATGTCGGCCGGGATCTCGCCCTCCTTCACTTCGCGACCTTCCCCCGAAAAGCTGAGCGCCTTCATGGAGAGCAGATCCACCACGCCCGCAAAGTCGGCTTCCTGGCCAATGGGGAGCTGCAGCGCTACGGCCTTGTTGGACAGGGTTTCGCGCACGTCATCGAGGGTCCTCTGAAAATCGGCGCGCTCGCGGTCCAGCTTGGAGATGAGCACGCAGCGGGGCAGCCCGATCTCGTCGCACATGGCCCAGGTCCGTTCGGTGTAGACCTGCACGCCGTCGGAGGCGGAAACCACCACCACGGCGGCATCAGCGGCGTCGAGAGTGATGCGCGTGTCGACCAAGAAATTGCCGTTGCCTGACGTGTCAAGGATGTTGATCTTGTTTTTTTTCCACTCCACGTGGCCCGCGGCGGCAAAGATGCTGGTCCTGCGTTTCTGCTCCTCGGGTTCGAAATCGAAGTTCGAGGTGTCGTCGTCGACGCGGCCCAGCCGCTGGGTCGACTTGGTCGAGAAGAGAATGGCCTCGCCCAGGGTGGTTTTGCCGGCACCGCCGTGGCCGACCAGTGCAACGTTTCGGATTTCGTTCGCCGCGTAACTCTTCATGCATTGCCCCTTCAGATGAACCGGGATCGCCCCGCCGTCTTCCCCGAAGTCTGGCGCTTATAAATCACCTGACCAAGGAAGTCGAGGCAGTCATTTGCACCACGCGCGAGCCTTTCGGGACGCGGCGCGATGCTGACTGCAAGAGGCGTCTGGTCAGTTCTGGCTGGGATCCAGGACGCGGCCCATGAAGAGGATGGCGCCAGTGGGCTGGTCACGCAGGAAGTAGAGGAAGGGACGGTTGGCGTTGATGAGCAGCCCCGTCGGAGCGGCGCTACCCGACATGACGACGCCTGTGGCGGCGGCGGCCTCGGTGCCTTTTTCCGCGACGTCGATGAAGGCTTTGTGGACGACGTCCCCGATGAAGAGGTTCTGTGTGCCATCCATGCCCGAGAAGTCGGCGACGCCAGAGATGAAGGCCGATGTCATGCCCATGGCTTTGAGGAGATCCACCAAGTCCGCCCCTGTCTCGATCTTGAAGCGGGGAAGGCTAAGAATGACCTGCTGGCTGGTCAGCCCAGCCACCAGAGTCCCCAGCGCGGCCCCGTCCAACGACGATTCGACTTGGCTGAACTGGCCCTGGTCTGGCACCACCACCAGGAGCGAGAGACGATCGTCGGCGTAGGGCAGGGATGCGGCCACGAAGTTCGTCCCCTGCATGGCCAGGGTGCCGGGCAGGTCCGCGCCCATGAATTTCGCGGTCACGGTGCTGCCGTCGAGAAGCGTGAACGAGCCGTCGTGGGTGTTGTTCGGGTCAAACGGGGTTTCCCATGCAGCATTGAAGTAGACAGCGTTGGTCAGGACCAGTCTGGTCGAGCTGTCGACCGAGCCGGATGGCAGCAGATCCTGGATCTTGTCATCGGTCTGTTGGGCCACCCATGTGTTGATGGTCACACGTGATGGCTCAGGCGCATTGATGAAGTCGAGCAGGTTCACGCCCGCTCCGTAGTTTGCGGCCAGGGTGTCGAGGAAGTCGGACCTGAAGGTGTAGGTCTGTTCGGCCCACAGGGCGTTGACGATGTTCACCCGCATGGGCCCGCCATCAGCGCCCGGTTGCCCCTGACCGCGCGAGACCAGCGCCAGGTCCAGGGCATTGAACGCCGGGTGAAGCCTGTCGGGCGGCAAGGTAAAGTGCAGCGTCTGGGCCATCTCCGTCGCGGTGGTGCCCGCGGCGCCGGCGTAGGTCATGGCGAGGGCGATGGAGATGCTGGCCGGTGAGAAGACCAGATTGGTGTTCGTGAGGATGAGCTGCTTGTAGAGGTCAAACGCAAATGCGGCGTTGTCGGAAGCCAGGGTGGTGCTATCGGCGGCCGGCACCTGCGGATCAACCACGCGCTGGACCGAGGACTTGGCGGTGTCGATCTTCGGGGTGGACGCGCCATCGCCACAGCCAGCAAGCGCGGCGGAGAAAAGGGCGGAGAGAACGAAGCAACTGGTCTTGGCTGGAACAGAACGAGTCATGGGTGCCTCCGGGTTAGCTGCTAAGGTTATCAGCAATTTCGGGGCCAAGGCCGAGTTGGCCCCCCGAACCTGCGCGCAAGCCAAATCATGGTTTCGATTCCTCAGAATTCTGAGGCTGCGCGGGCGGCTCGGTCACGGTAGGGTCTATTGGCGCGTTGAAGCATGGACGGAGCCAGACATGCGGGAAGACGGCGGCAGCAACGCGGCATCTTCTTGCGGCTGCCAGCATCAAAGCATATGAATGAGGACCGAGCCCGCAGAAGCTGCGCTTTCCCAGGCCCTGTCGAGGGATAGGCGGGATGGCGGATCCTTGGGCCACCTAGAAGCAAACAACGTTTACGCATAGGAGAGCAACATGGCAGACCTACGAACCACGTACATGGGCGTCCCCCTCGCCAATCCGATTGTGGTGGGATCCTGTTCCTTGTCGAAGTCCATCGAGAGCATCAAGAGACTTGAGCAGGCGGGGGCTGGCGGCCTAGTGGTGAAGTCGCTCTTCGAAGAGCAGATACAGATGGAGGAGGAGGAGTTCCGCACCCGCTTGGGCGACCTTGAGCCTGGCTTCGCCGAGGCGGTCAGCATGTTTCCCAAGATGGAACACGGCGGGCCCAAGCAGCACCTGTATTGGGTCGCCGAGGCCCGCAAGGAGGTCAAGATGCCCATCTTCGCCAGCCTCAACTGCGTCAGTCGGGTCACCTGGGGTGACTACGCCAAGCAACTCGAGGGCACGGGCGTAAACGGGCTCGAACTCAATTTCTACTCGCCCGCGCTTGACCCAGAAGTCACCGCGTCCGACATCGAGAAACGCGAGCTTTCGATTCTGGAGAGCGTGCGCGCGGCGGTCAAGATCCCCATCGCGGTCAAGCTGCACCCCCACTACACCAGCCTGATGAACGTGGTGTCGCGCATGGAGGCGGCCGGGGCCGACGCCTTCGTGCTCTTCAACCGGCTGCTCCAGCCCGACATCGACGTGGATGGCCTGACCCGGCATTCCGCCGTCGGCCTGAGCGCGCCGGGTGAGTCGCTGCTTCCCTTGCGCTGGGTGGCCATACTGCGCGACCGAACCATGGCTGACCTGATTGCCAGCACCGGAATCTGGACCGGGCGGGACGTGGCCAAGATGGTGTTGGTGGGCGCCAAGGCGGTCCAGGTAGTCAGCGTGCTCTATCGCGAGCAAGCCGGCCACATCCAGAAGATGCTCAGAGAGCTGACCGCCTGGATGGATGCCCACAACTTCGCCAGCTTGGACGCGTTCCGCGGCAAGCTGGGGCAGAAGCAGGGCACGGACGCCTGGTCATTCGCGCGCGGCCAGTACATCAAGGCCTTGGTGGGAGTGGATTAGCCACCCGCCCAAGAGGGCGTTTTGGTGCCTGGGCGTGGTTCTAGCTGGCAGTGCAGGCAGCCTTGGCATACAATGCATGCATGCAGTACACGCTACGAAACATCCCCAAGCAGATCGATGCAGAGGTCCGTCGGCGAGCGCATGAGGAGTGCAAGAGCATGAATCGGGCGCTGCTGGAGGCGCTGGCGCGTGGGGTGGGCCTGCAGGGCGAAGCCCAACGCCAGCGTGACCTCGGCGACATAGCCGGGACCTGGAAGAAGGATCCGGCCTTTGATCAGGCCATCGCGGAACAGGACAAGGTCGATGAGGCGCTCTGGAAGTGAGAGTTGCGCTCGACACCAATGGTTACGTCGACTTCTGTCGTGGCGAGCCGGAAACCGTCGACCTTCTGGAAAAGGCGGAGTCGATTCATCTACCCTTCGTGGTTCTGGCCGAGCTTCGGGCCGGCTTTGCTGTGGGCCGGCGCGGATCTGAGAACGAGAGGGTGCTGGGTCTGTTCCTCGTCAAACCTGGGGTGCAGGTGCTCTACCCTGACGATCAGACGACCCACCAGTATGCGTCCCTATACCGTCAGCTCCGCCGGCAGGGCACCCCCATTCCCACGAACGACATTTGGATCGCGGCCCTCGTGCTCCAGCACAGCCTGACCCTGCACGCCCGTGATCGGCACTTCGACCACCTGCCGCAACTCCTGCGCAGCCGGATCAGGTAGTCGCTGAAGTAGGCCAGATTCGCGTGCCGACGCGCTCGATGTGCTCGCGCAGGCTGGGCAGTCTGATGGCTGCGAATGCCTTGACGTCGTAGTTGTAGGGCAAAGACAGCTCGTCGAGTTCGAGAGCGATGGCTTGCGCGGCGAAGTCGTCGGCCACACCCCAGAGTGCGAGGTCGACGTCCGAACAGGGCTGGTGCGTGCCCTTTGCGCGCGAGCCAAAAATCCTCACTTGTGAGATCTCCGGGTGCCGGCGGAAGACCGAGCGCAGGAGGTCCAGCTCGAACGGCTGCAGGCCGGCCGCGTTCATTCCGTCATCCTCCCAAGAAACCATTCATGGACAGCCGCGAGCGCGGGCAAGTAGCGGGCGTGGATGGCGGCGACCGCCTTGTCGAAGACGGCCTTGTCATAGGTGTGGGCCAGGAGGTTGCGCTCAACCAGCATGTCCATCCACATCTGACCGTCGTCGAGCAGCTTGGCGGCGAAGGCGTCCTTGATCACCTGGCGAGGAGTCACGGGCGAAATGGCGACGCCGCTCTCCATCAAGTAGTCCTTGAGA
>PMKP01000227.1 GCA_003157775.1 Myxococcales bacterium
GTTCCGCTGGATTGGGCCTGCCAGAGATTGCCACCGTCGTGGGTGCTCAGGATGGTACCATGGTCACCGACCGCCCAGCCGTGCTGCCCGTCGCTGGTGAAGGTCAGGGCAGAAAGGTGCTGCCATATGCTGGTGCCGCAGGCCTGGGTCTCCCAGGAGTTGCCAGCATCGCGGGTGCTCAGGATGGTTCCTTCACGGCCGACGGCCCAGCCGCGCTGCCCGTCGCTGGTGAAAGTCAGCGCAGGAAGCCAGCTCTGGGTCCCGCTTCTCTGGGTCTGCCAGGAGTTGCCAGCATCGCGGGTGCTCAGGATGGTGCCCTTGAATCCGACGGCCCAGCCGCGCTGCCCATCGCTGGCAAAGCTCACGGCGGAGAGCCACCTGGCGGTGCCGCTTGGCTGGACCTGCCAAGAGTTGCCTCCGTCGCGCGTGTTCAGGATGGTGCCCTTGAAGCCGACGACCCAGCCGCGCTGCCCATCGCTGGTGAAGGTCACGGCGGAAAGCCACCTGGTAGTGCCGCTTGGCTGGACCTGCCAGGAGTTGCCTCCGTCGCGCGTATTCAGCATGGTGCCTTCACGGCCAACCGCCCAGCCGCGCTGGCCATCGTTGGTGAAGGTCACGGCGGAGAGCCACCAGGTAGTGCCGCTTGGCTGGGCCTGCCAAGAGTTGCCTTGGTCGCGCGTGCTCAGGATGGTCCCATGGTCGCCGACCGCCCAGCCGCGCTGGCCATCACTGGTGAAGGTCAGGTTGGAGAGCCACCTAGTAGTGCCGCTTCTCTGGGCCTGCCAAGAGTCGCCTCCATCGCGCGTGCTCAGGATCGTACCATCGTCGCCCACCGCCCAGCCACGCTGTCCATCGCTGGTGAAGGTCACGGCGGAGAGCCACCTGGTGGTTCCGCTGGACTGGGCCTGCCAAGAGTTGCCTTGGTCACGGGTGCTCAGGATCGTACCATCGCCGCCGACGGCCCAGCCGCGCCGTCCATCGCTGGTGAAGGTGAGGCCGTCGAGGTCAAAGCCCATCCCAGGCAGCCGCAAGAAACGATTCCGTTCGATTGGAGATCGAAGCCATTGTCTGCTGAAAAGCCTCGACTCGGCCGCAGGCCATTCAGATGTCGGCCTCTGCATACGCGCTATCCAGCCGAGCACGAGCAGAATCGTCGCTGCGAGAGTCGCGATCGCGACCGCCAAGAGAGGCTGAAGCAAGCGCGCTGAAGCTGATCTCGCGGGCCGGATCATCAAACTGCCTTAGAACGTGTGGCGGTGATAGGCAGCCCCTGTAGACGCGACACAATCAACTCAATCCGACTGCGCGCCCATCAGGCAAGATCTTGATCCGCGCCGCCGCTGGCACCTTGGGCAGCCCGGGCATGGTCACGATATTGCCGCAAACGGCTACAACGAACCCCGCCCCTGCGGAAAGCCGGAGCTGGTTCACCGTAATGCGGAAGTCCTTTGGACGGCCGGTGAGCTTGGGATTGTCGGAAAGGGAAAGCGGCGTCTTGGCGATGCAGATCGGGAGGTTCCCGTAGCCGCCCTTCTCGATGGTTGCAAGCTCGCTTCTTGCCTGGGCGTCAAAATCCACCCCTTGCGCCCCGTAGATCCTCGTGGCGATGGTGGCGACCTTCTTCTCTATCGAATCAGTCAACGAATAGAGGAATCTCAGTTTCTTCTTCCGGTTTCTTTCGACGACCTCAAGCACAACTGCAGCCAAAGCGGCGGCTCCTTGTCCGCCGTCACGGAAGTTTTCGGCAACCACGGCCTTTACCCCCTGTTTTTCGCAGAACCGCACCATGGCGTCCAGGTCGCTGGTCTTGTCGTTGTCGAAACGGTTGATCGCGACCACGGGTTCGATGCCGAAAAGACTGATGTTCTCAATGTGCTTTGCTAGGTTGCCAAGACCGCCACTGGCCGAGAATCCACCATGATAGGCAATTGCTTTGGCCGTCGCCACTATCACGGCTGCACTGGGAGTGAGGCCGGCACTGCGGCACTTGATATGAAAGAATTTCTCAGCGCCAAGGTCGGTCCCAAACCCCGCTTCGGTCACGACATAGTCGGAGAGCTTCAATGCCATGCGGGTGGCGATCGCGCTATTGGTCCCCTGGGCGATATTGGCGAATGGACCCGCATGGACAAACGCCGGGGTGCCCTCAAGCGATTGCACGATGTTGGGGTTGATGGCGTCGCGCAGGAGTACCTGCATGGCGCCCACGGCCTCGATGTCACGCGGCCGGATCGGCTCCCCCTTGAAGGTATAGGCGATCACCATTTCGGAAAGCCTGCGGCCAAGATCGTGATAATCCGATGCGAGGCAGAGTATGGCCATCACCTCCGACGCGGGCGTGATGTCAAAGCCATCCTTTCGCGGAATGCCATGCATGACGCCGCCTAGACCGATGAATATCTCGCGCAGCGCTCGGTCGTTGAGGTCAATCACCCGGCGTAGCACGATACGGCGCGGATCGATCTGCAGGACATTGCCATGTTGCAAGTGGTTGTCGAGCATGGCGGCGAGCAGGTTGTTCGCCTTTTCCACGGAGTACATGTCGCCGACAAAATGTAGATTGATGGCCTCCGACGGGCATACCTGTGAACGTCCCGCCCCGGTGCCGCCGCCTTTGATACCGAAGTAGGGGCCCAAAGAAGGCTCGCGTATGCAGATGCACGAGCGCTTGCCCAGGTAGCGCAGGCCGTCTGCCAGACCAATAGTCGTGGTGGTCTTGCCTTCGCCCTGGGGCGTGGGCGACATGGCTGAGACGAGTATGAGCTTTCCCGAAGGCTGGTTTTTCCGCGCTTCCAGCTCGTCAATCGGCACTTTGGCGATGTAGTGACCGCTTGGGTAGATCGTCTCGGGATCAAGACCGAGCTCCTTTGCCACTTCCTGGATGCGCCGAGGTGGAAGATCAGTGCGCGCGTCCTTCTTCATCTCCATGACGATTGCTCCTGTGAGAATGCGGGTGAAGCCGAGAATGCAGCAGACGAGCGATTATGCTCCAGCAGCCTCGATGACCGCTAGCGCATTTTGGATTCCGGGGCCAGAAGGGTGTATGTTTGCCGCGGCGACCGGTGGGTTCTGCCCTCCATCCCAAGTTTTCGCGGAGTGGCGTAGCCAAATGGGAGGTGGAGTTGGCGTGGCCGTCGCGCGACGGAGTCGAAGCAGGTTCGGCCGTCCCAAGCCGGGGCGTGCTTGCGCTGGTCGCTGACAATTGCATGGAGTGACAGCGACGGCGCACGCTGGGGACGCCGTGCCGCTGCCGCCTCCAGCGTGCGGCACTGGTCGTCCAATCGGCGCAGCGCCGCCAGTTTTTCGTCCTGCCCCAACTTGGCCCGGTCCACCGCGCGCCGAAGCACCCGCAGCGTCTCATCGTATATTGTCAGCGGAACCGGGAAGGGGTGTCCGTCCTTGCCCCCATGGGCAAACGAGAAGCGCGCCGGATCAGAGAATCGGCTGGGCGCCCCATACACCACCTCGGCCACCAGGGACAAGGCGAAGAGCGTGCGACCGCCGATGCCAGGCGTGAGCAACAGCTCAGGAAAATCCGCCGGCCCGCGCTCGGCCGCCACAGTCAAGGCGGTGGCCAGTCGGCGCAGGTCCACATCCTTTTCGCGCACGTCGTGATGGTCGGGCAGCACGAGCCTTTGCGCGCGTTCCACCTCAATCACCACGGTCTCGGGTCGGCGGTTGGCCAACGCCACGGTTGCGGCCCGCGCGGCCCCGGCCTGGCGATCGGTGAAGTTGACGATGCTTCCCTGGGGAATGCCCTCGATGGCAGTGTGAGGCGCCTCGACAAATGAGCCCGCCCGTTCCCACAGCCAGTGGTAGCGCCGCGCCTGGCGCCGGTCCGGGTTCATCCCCTGTTGCACCACGGTCCAGTTGCCGTCGTCCGTCACCACGAAACCGTGCAGGTACAGCGCGAATCCGTCCTGCACTGCCGCGCTGTCCACTTTCGCAACCAAGCGGCTGGCTCGCACCAGCGCCAGCGCGTCGACCGACACGCGCTCGCCAAGCGCGAGCAGTTCCTCCGGCGTGCGGCGCGAGTGGCGACCCCGTCCCCCGCACACGTGCAGACCCAGCTCCCACTGTACCGGGGCCAATCCCCGCTTGAGCGCACCGAGAACGCTGGTCGTGATGCCCGAGGAATGCCAGTCCATCCCCATCACGCAACCGAGCGCCTGGAACCAGAATGGGTTGGCCAGCCGCCGCAACACCTCATCGCGCCCGTACTCCAGCACCAACGCCTCCACCACCACGCGGCCCAGCCGCGCCATGCGCACCGCCAACCACGCCGGAACGTGACCGTGATGGAGGGGCAAGTCGGCCGTGCCAGTTTTCATGAAAGCAGGCCGGTGCTCCTCAGCGAAGAAGCCCAGGTGCGGATTTGTTCCCGTGCCGACTTGTTCATGTTGAACGGCGAGGTGCCCTTGTTTTCTTGTACTATACATTCGTTCAGCTACGGATGCAAGAGTCGGTGTTGGAGTTGACCGACGACAAGTCTCAAAGATCGCGATTCGCAGATGGACGAGGGGTTAGGTCTCGTAGACTTCTGTACCGCAGTGGCTTTCCAAACTCGACGGGGTAGGCATCTCTCACAACTGACGTCGATGCCCAGATCCAGGGTCTTGTCGACGTCGATGGCCGCGAAAGTGAAATGGGTGACGTGCCCAGCGTCGAGCGACCGCTCTCCGTGTGACCGAGCGCACACCGGGAGGCCGGCCCGGTTTTCTGCAGGTCCTGTCTCGTTCCAGATAGGGCTAGACTGCTTGGCCATGTCACGCATCGCCCGTCCCCTGACCCTGCTCCTGTTCTTTTTCGCGTTCGCGCAGCCTCAGGCTCGCGCGCAAGCAAACTCCTCGGTGGGACCGGCCTGTCCGGCGGGCAATCTGCTGGCCGGCAAAATGCCCGTAGCTTGGCAAGAGATCGCGCGCGATCGTGCCCTGCTCACCGACGAGACCGTGGCGCCCGAGGGCGCGGTGTGGGACGCAGCCCTGGCCGTTCTGTTCGAAACCGGCGCCTCCACCGTAACCTGGGATCTGGGCGAGGTGGTGAGAGTGCGCTTGCTAGCCATCCAGGCCGACGCCAACGACACCTACAGCATCTGGGGATCGCTCGACGGCAAGGAATACAAGCTGATGGGTCAGATCGACCCGGTCACCGGACACGGGTTGCGCATGCGCACCCTCGATGTGGGAGGCATGGCCGCGCGCTTTCTGCGGGTGGGCGAGGGCAAGGGCGACGGCTCCTACTCGGTCTCTGAGGTCGCGGCGTACTGCCAGACGCCCACGCCCTTTCCGCCACAATTCAAGGTTCTGGACGCGCCGGCGGCTACGGCGCCCAAGACCTACCTCGACTACTGGAACGGCGATACCAGCGCCCGCTGGGAGATGATTCTCGCCATGCTAGCCGCGATCCTGCTGTGGTGGGAGCGCCGCCTCACCGGCCTGGGCATGGCCGCGTTCAAGCTGCGCCTGCGCCGGATTCTCCTCGGGACAATGGGGGTGCTGGGCTTTCTCAGCTTCTTCAATTTCGGCTTCTGGCACTTCCCCGGTTTCGTGCACGGCTGGGACACCTTCCACTACTACATCGGGGCGAAGTACTTCAAAGAGATCCACTACGAGCGCCTGTACGAGTGTGTGGCCACGGCCGATTCCGAGGAGCCGGGGCTGCGCCGCCGGGTCGAGCTGCGCAAGATGACCAACCTGCGCACCAATGTGGTGGAGAAGACCGACGACATTCTGGCCCATCCCGAGCGCTGCAAGCAGCACTTCACCGAAGCGCGCTGGGAGTCGTTCAGCAACGACTTGCGCTACTTCCGCACCCTGGAGGGCCCGCGCCGCTGGGACGATGCCCAGACCGATCACGGGTTCAACGGCACGCCGGTGTGGGCCATCCTGGGTAGCGCCCTGGCCAATTTGGCGCCGGCCAGTCGGCTCGACGTGCTGGTGCTCGACGCCATCGACGTGGTGATGATCACCATCATGGCGCTCATGATGTGGTGGGCCTTTGGCTGGCAGGCGGTGTCAGTTGCACTTATCGTATTTGCCACCAATTTTCCGTCCCGTTGGGACTGGATCGGCGGCTCGTTTCTGCGCTACGACTGGCTGTTTTGGATGGGCGTGGGCGTGTGTCTGATGAAGAAGGAACGGCCGTTTTGGGCCGGGGCCGCCCTGGCCTACGCCGCGCTCCTGCGTATTTTCCCGGGGTTCCTCTTTGTGGCGCCGCTGATTGCGCTCGGCTACCACTATGTGAAGACCCGGCAGTTGGATCGCCGCTTTTTGCATATGATCATGGGTGCCGCGGTGGCGGTGGCGGTGCTGGTCCCGGTAAGTTTCGCCACATCGGGCGGTCCCAGTATCTATCCAGAATTCCTGCGCAACACCGCCAAGCACTCGGAGACGCCGCTGACCAACCTCATGGGCCTGCGCACGGTACTGAATTTCCGGCCGGCCGAGGCGGCCAATCGTATGAACACCCCGGCCATGGTGGATCCCTGGCTGCGCTGGAAGCAGGCGCGCCTCAAGGCCTTCCACGAGGCGCTGCCGCTCTATGTGTCGCTGGTGTTCTGCTACCTGGTCTTGATTGGCCTGGCCATCCGCAAGGTCGAGCCCTGGGTCACAGTGCTCCTATCGGCGACTGTGATTTCGTTTGGCTCTGAACTGACTGGCTACTACTACGCCTTTATCATAATTCCGGCCTTGCTCTACGCGGTGGTTCCGCGTGCCGGCGAGTGGCTGCTGTGGCTGACGGCGCTGACCCAGTTCTTGAGCTGGGCGCCCATCAAGCACTTCCCCAATTGGCTGCAGAGCCTGCTGCCAAGTTCAGTGCGACAAAGCTCTTTCATCACCAATTTCAGTATGCCCAATGGACTCGACGAGCAGTGCACCTGGATCTCGGTCGGCACCCTCATCGTCTTCGCGCTCATCGCGCGCGAATTGATGCTGGCGCGCCAGCCGACCGCGGTGCCCGCGCTGGCAGGAGCCGACAGCGGCAGAATAGCGAATCTCCCCATGGCGGCCCCGGCTTTCGCGCCGGCTGTCGAGCAATCATCTCGACCGCCGCATGAGGATTCGCCCGCGCGACGAAAGCGCCGACGGCGCTAGGTGGCCGGGGCCGAAAAGCTTGGTCCATAGGGATTTACATAGAGTCGCTCGTCCGTGGGAACTCCGTAGCCGATGGTGATGCCAAGCTCTCGGTTGCCAATGGACTCCTGCTTCGGGGGATCGCTGATCGCAGAGGTGTTGTTAGGCGAGATGGCAGCGGCAAGGGTTGCCAAGGGCCTTGAGGATGCGGTCACGATTGGCATCCTCCTAGCATCCAATTCAGAAAGCGGGGTTCGGGTCGTTCGCTGGAAGGGAGCAATGCCCATGATTTGCATTTTTGGAGCTTCAGGAAATACCGGTGGGGCCGCCGCAGCCTTTTTGCTCAAAAGTGGAAAGCAGATTCGCGTAGTCGGCCGGCAGCGAGAGAAACTGGCCCCCTTGGCCAAGGCTGGTGCGGAGAGCTGCGTCGGCGATATCGAGAATGCGGGTTTCGTTCGCGAGGCCCTTTCGGGAGCCGAAGCCGCCTACCTCCTGGTTCCGCCAAACATGGCGACCAACGATTTCCGCGCGTATCAAGATCGCGTGATCGATGCCCTGGCGGGCGGCATCGAAGCGGCTGGGGTACGCCACGTGGTGCTCCTGAGCAGCCTAGGCGCTCACCACACCAAGGGCACCGGCCCCATCGTTGCGCTCCACGACTTCGAGGAACGGCTGAAGAAGATCGCCGGGCTCAACGCGCTCTTCCTGCGTGCGGGCTTTTTCATGGAGAACGTGCTCATGGGCTTGGGCTCCGTCAAGGCGCAAGGGATCTACGGCGGCCTCATGCCGGCCGAGGCCGCGGTGCCGATGATCGCCCCCGCCGACATTGGCAGCTACGCCGGCGGTAGGATCGAACGCCTAGACTTTTCCGGCAAGAGCGTCGTCCACCTGATTGGCCCCAAGGCCATCACGCAGACCGAACTCGTCGGCATTCTCGGACAAGCCATCGGCAAGCCGGTTCGCTACGTGCAGGTGTCGTTGGGAGATGTCGAACAGGGGCTCAGGCAAGCCGGCTTCAATCCCTCGCTGGTCGCGGCGTTCATGGAAATGTACCGGGGCGCGGGCCAAGGACTGGTCGCCCCCGAGGCTGGCGGTTCGGTGGTGCCCATGCCGACGACTTTCGAGACCTTCGCCAAGGAAGTGTTCGCGCCCGCCTATCGATCGTAGGACCAATTCTGATGCGCGTGCTGGAATACCCCAGGCGTTCAAGGGCGTTGGGGATGCGGGTCTTGGCGATCTGAAGCACGTCGGCGACCTCGTCGGACTTGAGGTGAGGCATGGGGTGGAAGAGGGGCTGACCGTCGCTGCCAGGGACCTAGACCTGGGCTTGCGGGAGGCGGTGGGGGCCGCCTTCGGCCCGAAGCTCACGCTGGCCAGTGAAACCCAGAAAGTCGAAAATCCCAGGCCCCTTGCCCTCGTCCTGCCGCCGAGGCGGCCTTCCGAAGGGCACCCGGAGAAGACTGCCCCAGGCTACCCGATACCACCCTTCATTGGCTGGCTGGGCGCGCGACTTCGCCCTGGGCCCATAGCCTTCTGCCAAGCGCCCCGCGGCGTCGCTGCGCTTGCCGCGGGATTAGGGTTTCGCTAGCGCAGATGGCGGCCGGTAGTGGCGGGCATGACCTTGCCGAATTTCACGCCCTTAGTGCTGACCAGGTTTTCGCCCATGGACAGGATTTCGCTGGCCCCACCGCGCAGAATCAGGACTTCCAGGCAATTGTGCGCGTCGAGGTGCACGTGCAGCGCCGAGACCACAGTGCCGTGGTGCTCGTGCTGAATATGGGTGAGTTTCTGCGCCAGGCTGGACGAATCGTGGTCGTACACCAGCATCACCACCGCGACCCGTTCCGCTCTGTCCTTACCGTGCTCGGTCCACTCTTGTTGCACCATCTGTTCGCGAATCAGGTCGCGGATGGCTTCAGAACGGTTGGCATAGCCGCGCCGTTTGATGAGGCGATCGAATTGGGCCAGCAGCGAGTCTTCGAGCGAGATTCCGACGCGTTCGAGCATGAGTTCTCCTCAATCAGATCGCACCGTACTTCGCGTCCCGCTATCGGGCAAGCGCGTCAAGATCAGTCATGGCCGGCCGGCTGCTCCGGCCGAGGCGAAAGGCCGGCCGCCTTCACGATGCCCGGAACTGCGTCTTCCCCCGCCACAGCCATGATGTGAATGCCGTGCACCCCCGGCACATGTTTGAGCTGCTCGATCATCTCGACGCAGATGCTGATGCCCGCCGCTTTGGCGTCCGCGGCCCGTTCGATCCGTTCTACTAGCTCGTCCGGAACGCGCACACCCGGAACCCCGCTGCGCATCCGTCGCGCCATCTCGACTGACTTGATCGGCAGCACGCTGGCCAGGATGTGCGCCTTGCCATGCAGCCCCTGCTCCCTGACCTTGTCCATCCAGGCAAGGAACCGCGGCAGTTCGAAGATCGCCTGGGTCTGGATGAAGTCGGCACCGGCGCGGATCTTCTTGGCCAAGGTGATCATATGGAGTTCCAACGGCTCAGCGAACGGGTGGGCCACAGTGCCGATGTAAAGCGGCACGTCCCCCGAGATCGTCTCGCCACTTTCGACCCGGTGATCGTCCCGCAGCGTCTTGATCATCTGAATCAGTTGGATCGGGTCGATGTCGTAGGCACCTGCGGCAGCCGGATGGTTGCCCAGGCGCTGGTGGTCACCGGCCATGTAGAGGACGTTGCGAATTCCGAGCGCAGCGGCTCCCAGAATGTCGCTCTGCAGAGCCAGGCGGTTTCGGTCTCGGACTACCATTTGCAGCACGGGCTCTGCACCTGCCTGCATGAGCAGGATACATCCGGCCAAGCTCGACATGCGCACCACCGCGGCCTGGTTGTCGGTCACGTTGATGGCGTCGCACGACGACTTGAGCAGCTCTCCCTTCTTGCGCATGGCATCCGGCAGGCTCCCTTTGGGAGGGCCGGCTTCGGCTGTCACGGCGAACTGACCGCTCTCCAGTATCTTTTCCAGACGGCTACCCGATTTCACGACGGTTTTGCTTCATGGTTAGCTGCGCCAATGAGGCATGCCTTGCTTGCTCACTCCTTCATACCTCATCGCCGTCTCGCTATTCCAGGAATCAGTCGAGAAAGAGTGTGACGAATAGCCGGAGAGTGAGCGGATAGGCGGGCGTGTAGTCGACATCCTGGCAGCCGTAGAAGATCCCGGTCGCGGTGGCCCCGGACGGATTCGGGGCCAGGCGCCCGCTGCGGCCGCAGGAAAAGCCAGCCGGGATTTGCGTGCCCACGGCTGGCTCGCTGGGCAGGCGGCTGGTGGTGGCGAATTGGGCCGAGCGAAACGCCTGGTCGAGCAGGTTCTCCACGTCGAAGGCGACGTCGAACCAGCGGTGGCGGTAGCCGAGGTGCAGATCCACTTCGGTGAATCCGGGCGCAACCAATGCGCCGTCATCGGTGGCGGGCCGATCGCCGATGCCGAAAAAGCGCAGGCCGGCGCGTGCCACGCCCGGTCCCAGCGCATGACGGGCCGACAAGCCGCCGGCCCAGGTGGTTTTCGGGGCCAAAGCCAGTCCGCCGCCGTTTTCGTTGTCCTTGCTGAACTGTGAATGGGTGTAGGTGAGGTCCAGGTCCGCGGCCAGCCAGGATGTGAATTCGTAGCGGGTCTCGAACTCGACGCCCCTGCGAGTGGTGGCGCCGCCGACCGCGGTGGTGCCGTTATCGCCGTCCCACACGGTTTCGTTTTCGAGATCGAGCTGCCACAGCGCTGCCGCGAGATCCCAGCGACCCCACAGGTGCGCGCGCGTGCCGATCTCTTCGCCCTTCGCGCGGGTGAGAGGAGTGACCGGGGATTGCGAGGATGGCGGGAAAACCCCGCGCACGTCGTTGGAATGGAAGCCGTGACCGTAATTGACATATAGATCCAGCGTGGCGCTCCGGGACTCGATTGGGCTCACCACCAGGCTGGTCTTGGGGCTCCACTGGTGGGCAGCCCCGACGCCGCTGTTGCTGCTATCCACGTGGCTGTCGACCGCGAACGACAGCAGGTCAACTCGACCACCGAGATCCAGTCTCAGCCATTTGGCGGGCGTGATCTCTTCGTTGACGAAGGCGGCCAGAAAACTCTCATGGACATCGTCGTTGCGGAAAGCCGGTTGGATTTGCTGACGTTGGTTGGTGTGCCACAGCTCCAGGTGGATGTCATCGTTGCGGACCTCGCCGCCGATGGTGGTGTCGAGCAACACCGGACCTAGGTGGCGCAGCACGCGATAGCTGACCCTACCACCGTAGATAAGCCGGCGATCGATCTGCTCGATCTCATCTCCGTTGGTTGCATCGTCGAGCCAAAGTGTGAAATTCGAGAACAGATTGAAACGGTAGGTTGCGGCGTAGGCTAGAGCGCGCAGCTCGCTCGATTCTGTGGGGCGCAGCCGCAAAGCCGCGAAGACCTGGTGGCGGGCGGTGTTGCCGCCCTCGCTTGGGTCAATGGAGCCGAAGCGATCGATGAGTCCCTCCTCGACCGCCCGGGCAGGAATCTGGCCGGATCCGTTCCAGTTCCCTGCGTAGCTCATCTCGCCCACCGTCACGGACGACGCCGCACCGAATGGCACGGTGACCTTGTTCCACAGCTTGTACCTGTCCCATGAGTCCGGGTGGTCGAAGGGGCCATTGGTGCGTCCGATCTCGGCCGCAAAGGTCGCCTTGGCCCGATCGAACTTGGGGCTGGCGATGGCCAGGGCGCGGTACCCGGCTTCACCATGCCCGGGCGAGTCCACGAATCCCGCACCGGCGGAACTATGTTCGAAATCGTCACGTGACACCATGTTCACCGCGCCGGCTGTGGCAAAGTCGCCCTGGCCAGCAAAGTATGGGCCTTTGGTGATCTCCACTCGTTCGACGATCTCTGGAATGATGAAATTGGTGTCGGCGTAGCCCTGGCCATGGGCGTGGGTGACCAGGTTGATCGGCATGCCGTCGATGGACAGCGCCAGATCCGTGCCGTGATCTGCGTCGAATCCACGCAGAAAATACTGGTTGGCCTTGCCGCCGCCCGAGTGCTGGACCATCAGCAGACCGGGCGTGACCCGCAGAATGTCCTGTACGCTGGCGATGGGACGCAAGTTGAAGGCGCGTTCCTGCACGGCAAAAGAGGAGGCGGCGCTGATGGGTCGGGGAGCAACCACCACCGTCGTGTAATCTGGGGAAGACTCTTCAACCACCCCGCGGGGCGGCGTTGCAAGGGGCACGGCGGGCACGATTGGCGCGGGGACAGGCGAGAGGTGGAATTCGTAGGAAAAGTTGACCGTGGAGGCAATGGCGACGCCGTCCCGCTTGGCCGGTTCGAACCGGAACTGGCGGACTGCTTCGAGCGCCGCTTGGTCGAAACCTTGCCCGGCTGGCGATGTGACCCTGGCGTCGAGCACGCGCCCATCGGCGTCCAGCTGCAGTTCCAAGCCCACGGTTCCTTCTTGCCGGCGCGCCAGCGCCTCGGGCGGATAGACCGCCTTGGTTCGATTCTTGAGTGCAGGCGGGGACAGAACCTCGGCCGGGGCAGGTGGGGCAAGACCGCCGTCCACGTCGCTGGCGGCTCGTGCCCAGCACGGGGTGAGCACCAGCGCGGTCAGCAGGATTGGCAGGCTGGACAACCAGCGTGGCACCGGGATGCGATAGCATGAATACCAAAAGCGTGCTACGAATTTCGTGATTGCTCGGAAAGGTCATCCCACGATTTCGGTGGCATCCGGCGCCGCCGGGCCTCGGCCTGGCCGCGGAGGCCGGAGCTCCGGCTGTGGCCGCGGGTATCTCGCTAGGCGCCCATTTGGCGTTGGTCACATTGTCGAGAAGGACGGACGGGTTCTGGCTGCGCGCGCACTTTCCCACGCGGGCTACGGTCTTGAACAGGCGGCAGCGCAGGGGGTGTTGGCCTATCGATTTTCGCCGGCCCGGCGCGCCGGTCATGCGGTGACCGTTCGGCGGAGATGGGTTGTGGAATTCCGATTGCGTTAGTACAATCGCACAATCTCTTGCCAGTGTCGTCTTGCAGGAGGATATCGTGCAGATTGCTCGGTCCGCCAAAGGAGAGTCACGATGAGGAATGTTTCATCGGCGCTTGGCACCAAATTGGCGATTGTAGCGGTGATCACATTTGCGTTTTTCGGTTGTGCGGGGAGTTCCAGCCGAGCCAAGGACGCCGCGGTCGACGGGTTGGGGACAGGCAGTGACAGTGCAGATTCCAGCGCCGATGTGGGCGGTGCGGCCGGCGCTGACAGTGGTGCCCGCGGACTGGACGGCGCGGCAGGTGAGAGTTCAAGGCAATCCAAGGATGCCTCGGTTGAGTGGGCGCGCGCCGCCGCCGCAGACTCGGGCGGCGCCGACAGCGGTACCAGCGGAATGAACAGCGAGGTTGGGGAGATGGGTGTCGGGTGGACTCGGTCCCGCGTGGCATCGCCACATGGCTGGTCATCGGTGGCGTCATCAGCCGACGGCACGAAGCTCGTCGCGGTTGGGTTCGGCCTGCTTGATTCCGAAATGTCGTACATCTACACGTCAGCGGACTCCGGGGCGAGTTGGACGCAGACTGGCCACCAGGCCTATTGGTCATCCGTGGCGTCCTCGGCTGACGGCGCGAAGCTCGTCGCCGTTGCCAACCACCACGTCGAAACGTACACACTCTCCACCGGAACGACCGTGACGGGGACAGTCGGCGGCGGAATCTACATTTCAGCGGATTCCGGGGCGAACTGGACGCCGACTGGTCCCGAGGAGTACTGGACATCCGTGGCGTCGTCATCAGACGGCACGAAGCTTGTCGCCGTGGTCGGCGGCCATTATTCGACCGAGGGCGGCTTCATCTACGTGTCCGCGGACTCAGGGGCTACCTGGAGGCAGACAGGCCCCCAACAGAACTGGACATCCGTGGCGTCGTCATCAGACGGCACGAAGCTTGTCGCCGCGGGAAGTGGCTGCATCTACATGTCGGTGGATTTCGGGGCTACCTGGACGCGGACAGGCACCGCGCAGAACTGGACATCCGTGGCATCGTCTGCTGATGGCGCCAAGCTTGTCGCCGTAGCTGGTGGTGATTTCGGCGGCTACATCTACACTTCGGCGGACGCGGGGGCGACCTGGACGCAGACCGGTACCCAGCAGTACTGGGCATCCGTGGCGTCATCGTCAGACGGCACGAAGCTCGTCGCCGTCGCCGGTGGGGTCTACCCCAACACCTTCTCTGGCCATATCTGCGTGTCCGTGGACTCGGGGGCCACGTGGACGCAGACAGGTACCCAACAGGACTGGCAGTCCGTGGCGTCGTCGTCAGACGGCACGAAGCTCGTCGCCACTGGCGGCGGCATCTACGTCTCCGCGGACTTCGGTGCAAACTGGACGCAGACAGGCACTTGGCCGTCATACTGGACGTCCGTGGCGTCGTCGTCAGACGGCACGAAGCTCGTCGCCGTCGCAGATTGTGGTTTCATCTACACGTCCGTGGACTCCGGGGTAACCTGGGCGCAGACAGGTACCTGGCAGAACTGGGCATCCGTGGCGTCGTCATCGGATGGAACGAAGCTCGTCGCCGCGACCAGCTACGACTACATCTACGTGTCAAAGGACTGGGGGGCGACCTGGACGCAGACTGGTTCCCAGCAGTACTGGAAGTCCGTGGCGTCGTCGGCTGACGGCATGAAGCTGGTCGCTGCGGCCAGTGGTGACTACATCTACACGTCGGTGGACTGGGGGGCGACCTGGACGCAGACAGGTACCCAGCAGAACTGGACATCCGTGGCGTCGTCGGCCGACGGCGCGAAGCTGGTCGCCGTGGCCTGGCTCGGCAACATCTACACGTCAGGGGACTCGGGGGCGACCTGGACGCAGACAGGTGCCTCGCAGACCTGGATGACATCCGTCGCATCGTCATCAGATGGCACCAAGCTCGTCGCGGTGACCAACCCCGGCACCATCTACGTGTCGGTGGACTCCGGGCTGACCTGGACGCCGACAGGTCCCTCACAGAGCTGGACATCCGTGGCGTCGTCATNNGTAGCTGTGGCCAACCCCGGCTACGTCTACACCTACTCCAAGGGCAGTACGGAAGGAGCCGACGGCGGAGCTGGCCGTCTGGACAGCGCCCATGATGCCTCTGTGGAGGGTTTGGGGACTGCCGACGGCGGTGCGGACTCCGGTGGCGCTGCAGGCATTACGGGCCGAGCTGACAGCGGAACTGGCGAGATGGACAGCGGGGTCGGTAACATGGGGTGCGTGTGGACACAGCGAGGTTTCCCTCCGTACTTGTCATCCGTGGCGTCGTCGGCTGACGGCACGAAGTTGGTGGCTGTGGCCGACAGAGACAGCTCCTTCGGCGGATACATCTACGTGTCAAAGGACTCCGGGGCGACCTGGACGCANNCGGCTGACGGCGCGAAGCTGGTCGTCTTGGATCGCGACGGCTACATCTGCACGTCAGCAGACTCGGGTGCGACCTGGACGCAGACTGTTGCCAAGCCGGGCTGGACATCGGTGGCGTCTTCGGCCGACGGCACGAAGCTGGTCGCCGTGTCTACCGGCTCCGGCAGCAACCTCCTGGTTGGCGACTACATCTACACGTCGGTGGACTCGGGTGCGACCTGGACACAGACAGGTACCAAGCGGGGCTGGATATCGGTGGCGTCTTCGGCCGACGGCGCGAAGCTTGTCGCCGCAGCCAGCGGCGCTGTTGGCGGAGACATCTATACGTCAAAGGACTCAGGGTCGACCTGGACGCCGACTGGTCTAGAGCAAGGCTGGGAGTCCGTGGCCTCGTCGGCTGATGGTACGAAGCTCGTCGCCGCGGTTCTCGACGGCTACATCTACACATCAGGGGACTCCGGGGCCACCTGGATACAGACTGGCACCTGGGGGTACTGGGGGGACGTGGCGTCGTCGGCTGACGGCACGAAACTCGTCGCACTGGGTGACCACATCTACACCTGCCCGTGATTCGAACCTGTGTTTCACGGATGCGCCATCGTCGGGATCGCCGGTTGGTCGTTGCGACCCTTGGGAGCATGGGCAAAACGCAGGGGTCTTTGAGCGTCCGGCCCCCCCGACTCGCATCTGCGCGAGCTAGCCCGGCGTTGCTCTACTCTGTGGACTGGCGGATCCAGTCGAGGTACGGCGCGCTCCCGGCGGCCAGGGGCAGGGCGATGATCTCGGGGACCTGGTAGGGATGAAGGGTGGCGATGCGGTCGCGGAGCGCAGGGAATAGGTCGAGCCGGGTTTTCATCAGACACAACACCTCGGCTTCGTCGCACCGCTTGCCTTCCCATCGATAGATGGAGCGCAGGCCAGGCAGGATGTTTGCGCAGGCGACCAATTTCTCGTCGACCAATGTGTTTGCGATGCGGCCTGCCACGTCCGTGTCAGGTGCGGTCATCAAAACGACGACGAAGTCAGCGGGGCAGGGCGCGGCTGGAGCGGGGCTTGCCATGGCTTCATTCTAGCCTCGCTTTCTTGCGGTGGAGCTTGGTTGGCGTTAGGGCTTGAAATGGGAGCGATCTTTCTATATAGGAGGCCGAGCGGGAACGCGGGTGCGGCAGGACTCTTTCACGCCGGGGCGGCGACCGATCAGGCACAGACAAGCGAAGATGAAGGACAACATGGCCGAGACTCAGGAAAGCGTCATCCGGGAGATCTGCGGACGGTTCGGCAACGACCGGACGCGACTGATGGACATCCTGCTCGATGCGCATCGACGGCTGGGCAGTGTGTCGGGCGAAGGGGTGGATGCCATCGCGCAGGCGGTGTCGCTGCCGCGGGTGGAAGTCGAGAGCACGCTCTCGTTCTACGCGTTCTTCTCGCCCAAGCCGCGCGGAAGGTTCGTCATCCGTCTGTGCAACGACATCATCGACCAGATGCACGGAGCGGAGCGCGTGGGACGGGCCTTTCGCGAGGAGTTGGGGATCGATTTCGGCCAGAGTACCGCCGACGGCCTCTTCACCCTTGAACACACGCCTTGCATCGGTATGTGCGACCAGGCCCCGGCTGCGCTGATCAACGACAAGGTTGTCACCAATCTGTCGAGCGACCGGGCGCGCGAGTTGGTCGAGGGGCTGCGTGCGAGCGGCGACGTCGAGCACCTGAAGCTCACCTTGGGCAACGGCAACAACAGTCATCCCTTGGTGCGTGCCGTGGTCAGGAACAACCTGCGCGAGCGCGGCCCGGTGATCTTCGCACCCTTGGCCCGCGGGGTGGCCTTGCGCAAGGCCCTGGCGGAAAGCGCCACCGAGGTCATCAAGAGCGTCAAGGTTTCGCGCCTGCGCGGGCGCGGGGGCGCGGGCTTTCCCACCGGCATGAAGTGGGAGTTCGCGCGCGCGGCGGCGGGCGAGAACAAGATCGTGGTGTGCAACGCCGACGAGGGCGAGCCCGGCACTTTCAAGGATCGTGTGATCCTTACCGAGGCCGCCGACCTGGTCTTCGAAGGCATGACCATCGCCGGCTACGGCGTGGGCGCGGCCACCGGGATCGTCTACTTGCGCGGCGAATATGCCTATCTGCTCGCCTTCTTGGAAAGCCTGCTCAAAGAACGCCGCGAGGCGGGCCTGCTCGGTCGCAACATCCTGGGCAAGCATGGGTTCGATTTCGACATCCGCATCCAGTTGGGCGCGGGCGCTTACATCTGCGGCGAGGAGACCGCGCTGCTCACCTCATGCGAAGGCAAGCGTGGCGATCCCAAGAACCGGCCGCCGTTCCCGGCCCAGTCTGGCTATCGGGGTTGGCCCACGGTCATCAACAACGTGGAAACTTTCTGCTGCGTGGCCCGCATCCTGGAAAACGGGCCGGGCTGGTTCAGCTCGATCGGCACCAACGACAGCACGGGCACCAAGCTGTACAGCGTCTCTGGCGACTGTGACCGGCCGGGCGTATACGAGCTGCCCTTTGGTGTCAAGGTCATCGACCTGCTCAACATGGCGGGGGCACAAGACACGGCGGCGGTGCAGGTGGGCGGCGCCTCGGGGCAGATGATCGGCCCGAAGGACTTCGGGCGCACCCTGCGTTTCGATGACCTGGCCACCGGAGGTGCGGTGATGATCTTCAATCGGCAGCGCGACGTTCTGCGGGTGGCCGAGGCCTTCATGGACTTCTTCGTCGAAGAAAGCTGCGGCTATTGCACGCCCTGCCGGGTGGGCAATCGCCTGCTGCGCGAGCGCCTCGGGCAGGTGGCTGACGGCAAGGGAAGTCCCGAGGATCTCGCGTATCTGCAGAAACTGGGCGAGACCGTGAAGGCCACCAGCCGTTGCGGCCTGGGGCAAACCTCGCCCCAGCCGGTGCTGACCACCCTGCGATCCTTCCGGTCCGAGTACGAGCGACGGGTGCAAACACGCCCAGCAGATCTGTTGCCCACCTTCGACGGCGCCGCTGCGGTGGCGGTGGCCGAGTCGCTGGCGCAGCGCCGGTCGATTTATTTCGGGAAGTGAAAGGGACACCATGAGCGGCGAAATCACCTTCACCATCGACGGCGTGCAAGTGCGCGGCCAGGCCGGCCAGAGCATCCTGCAGGCCGCGGCAATGGCGAGTATTTACATTCCTCACCTGTGCGCCAAACGCGGCTTGACTCCTTGGGGAAGCTGCCGCGTGTGTACCGTTCTGGTCAGCGGCCGGCCGCAGGCGGCGTGCATTCAGCCCATCGCAGAGGGCATTATCGTCGAGAACGACACCGAGGGCCTGCGCGCCATGCGGCGCGAGCTGGTCGAGATGCTGTTCGTCGAGGGCAACCATTTCTGTCCCTT
>PMKP01000372.1 GCA_003157775.1 Myxococcales bacterium
CCGAGAAACTTCGTCGGGCCGACCCGGTCGAGGATGCTCTGGAACACGCCCTCCACCGCCAGGTCGCCCGAGCCCACGAACTCGGCCCGGCGGCGCTGTTCGTCCATGCTGGCTTCGAATCCGACCTCGTCGACGGTGAAGCGGTTGCCGGCGGCAATCACGCGGGTGAGATCGAAGGGAAAGCCGTAGGTGTCGTAGAGCCGAAAAGCGACCTGGCCGGGAATCATGCGGTTCGGGCGCTTGGCCATCTCATCGTCGAGCATGCGCATGCCACGGGTCAGCACGTCGCGGAAGCTGTTTTCTTCCTCGCGCGTGATGGCTTCGATTACGCCGCGGCGATCGCGCAGCTCGGGGTAGATTTCCCCCATCATGTCGGCGACCAGGCAGGCGAGCCTGGGGAGGTGGCTGCCATTGCGCAGTCCTAGCAGCCAGCCGTGATAGATGGCGCGCCTCATGATCCGGCGCAGAACGTATTCGCGACCGGTCTTTTCGGGGAAGACGCCGTCAGCGATGAGGAACGCGGCGGCGCGCGCATGGTCCGCAATGGCGCGCATGGAAACCGCCACCGACCCGGCGGTGTAGTCGTCCGGTACGAAAGCCTTTCCGGTCAGCCGCTCGACTTCGGCGATCAGGGGCCGGAGCAAGTCGGTTTCGTAGTTGGATCGGAAGCTGCCCAGCACGGCACACAGACGCTCCAGCCCCATGCCGGTGTCGACCGACGGCTTGGGCAGCGGCCGGCGCGTGCGATCAGGAAGTTGCTCGAACTGCATGAACACCAGGTTCCAGATCTCAATCCAACGGTCGCAGTCACAGGCCGGCCCCTGACAAGCGCGGCCAGCCGCAACTTCGGGGCAGGGGATGTCGTCACCCTGGTGGTAGTGGATCTCGCTGCACGGGCCGCAGGGGCCGACTTCGCCCATGGCCCAGAAGTTGTCCTTGTCGCCCAGCCCCAGGACCCGATCGTCGCCCACGCTGGCCACCTTTTTCCACAACCGGCGCGCTTCGTCGTCGCTGTGATGCACGGTGTACACCAGGCGCTTGGGGTCGATGGCGTAGTCCTTGACCAGAAGTTCGTAGGCGAACTGGATGGCCTCGGCCTTGAAGTAGTCGCCGAANNTCCAGGTCGTTGTGCTTGCCCCCAGCACGCACGCACTTCTGCGAACTGCAGGCGCGCGAGCGCGGCCGCTGCGTCTTGCCGGTAAAGATGTCCTTGAACTGGTTCATCCCGGCGTTGGCGAAGAGCAGGGTCGGGTCGTTGGCCGGCACCAGTGACGAGCTGGGAACTTCCTCATGGCCATGGGCCACGAAGGTGTCGAGGAACTTGCGGCGAACTTTCTGCGAGATCCAGTCTGGCATGGGCCGTGCAGACTAGCGTGAGTGACCGCGCCCGTCGACTGTCTCGCTGCTACTTGTTGGACCGATCCGCGTTGTACTGCCCGGGCGGTATCGTGCCGCCGTCTTCGGACTGGCTGGTCACGGCGTTGAAATCTTGGCCTGCCTGGCCGCCTTTGCTGACCCCGCGGAAGAAGAGTGCGAAGTCGTCGGGGTTGGTCGATGCGGCAACGGCGTCTTCGTAGGTCACGAAGCGGTTCTTGACCAGCTCGGTCAGCGACTGGTCGAAGCTGATCATGCCGTAGGGGTCGCGGCCGGTGGCGATGGCCTCGTGGATTTCACGCGTGCGCTGCACATCGGCGATCAGCTCGCGCACGCGGGCCGTGTTTACCAGGATCTCCACCGCCGGCACCATGCCCATGCCGTCGGCCCGGGGTACCAGACGCTGTGAGATTACGCCCTTGATGACCGAGCAAAGCTGCAGACGGGCCTGGGTTTGCTGGTGAGGCGGATAGATGGACACGATGCGGTTGATGGTCTCGACGGCGTCGACGGTATGCAGAGTCGAGAGCACCAGGTGTCCGGTCTCGGCGGCGGTCAGCGCGATCTCGGTGGTTTCCAGGTCACGCATCTCGCCCACCAGGATGACGTCCGGGTCCTGGCGCAATGACGCGCGCAGGGCCCGCGCGAACGACGCCGTGTCGAACCCCACTTCGCGCTGGTTGATCACGCTGCGCCGGTCTTTGAACGCGTACTCGATGGGGTCTTCGATGGTCACGATATGGACCGCTCGGCTGGCGTTGATGTAGTCGACCATTGCGGCCAGGGTGGTGGACTTTCCCGATCCGGTAATCCCAGTCACCAAGATGAGACCACGCTCTTCATCGGCCAGCTCCAGCACCTTGTGCGGCAGATTCAGGCGTTCGAAGGGCGGCACATTGGGCGGTATGAGACGCATCACCACGCCCATGAATCCCCGCTGCTGAAGTATGTTGACCCGGTAGCGGAAGCCGTCGGCCGTGGCATAGGCGAGGTCGACGTCCCAGCTCTTCTCGAAGAGGTCGCGCTGTCGCGGATTCATCATGCTCTGCCCGAACTCCTCCACCGCCTCCTTGGTCAGGGGAGGCACGTTGGCCACTGTGCGCAGGTCACCCTTGACGCGAAAGATGGGCGGCAAGCCCACTTTCAAATGGACATCGGAGGCGCCCAGTTGTCGGGCCGCTTGCAGTACCCGGTCGAGTACACTCACCATGGTTGTTGCCGATCGCTCGATGTGTTGCGAGACAGAGCCAGACGATGCTCTGCCGCGCCTCCAGAGTACCACGCCGTCCCCGCGCTTTGATGCCAGTTTTTGACCTTTGCCCGCGTCTCACCTAGGGTCATAGGCGTGACTGTTCAGGAGGCCAAGACATCCTCGGCCCAGGAGGTGCTCGTCCTGGACGCCGAGGTCAATGTGCTGAGAGCCGTCGAGAGCGTGTTGCTGGAAGCCGGCCTCAGCGTCACTGCCCTGGCTTCGCCTGAGCGCGCTTCTGACCAAGTACTGAATCGTTTCTTCTCTGTCGTGCTTTGCGATCTCGATACCCCGTCGCTCAACGAGGCAATCGATTTCATACGATTTGTCCGCGACAAGTCACCCTTGACCGTGGTCATCGCCATGAGCCGGCGGACCAGTTTTGACGTGGTGGCGCCGGCGTTTCGTGCGGGCGCGGCAGACGTCATGCCGGAGAATCGCGACTCGGTTCTCGCCCTGCGCGACCGGGTGGCAAGGGCTGCCCGGGACGTCCAGACGTCGTTGGGGCGCGATCAGCTCTTGGCCGAGTTCGCCGAGGCCAACGACGAGCTCGTACGCAAGCTGATGGAGCTGTCCGGGCGGGCCACGGAGTTGGAGGACAAGCTCCTGGCCAGGGATGGAGAATCGTCGTCGTCGGCCAGTCGCCTGGGCGAGCTTCACCTCTTGGTGGTCGATGACCAACCCGACTTGTTCGCGGCGCTCGAGAAGGCCTTGCCCGTGGACAAGGGATGGCGCTTGCAGCACGCGCAAAGCGGGGGAGAGGCGCTCGACATCGCGACCCAAACCCCTCCGCAAGTTCTCGTGGCCAAGGACTGGCTACCCGATCTCACGGGAAGCATGGTGGTCAAGACCATCAAGGCGAGTGTGCCCAGCTTGGTCGCCTTGCTGTTCGTGCCCCCCACGGAGGGGCACGAAGGCGAGATCAAGATGGTCGACCAAAGTCGGCTGCACACCTTGATCCCGCGCTTTAGGAGCGCAGCCGACCTGGTGGCTCAGCTTTTCGAGGTGCGCGAGGCCTTGCACCGGAAGGCCCGCGAGCGACGCTACGTCAGACTCTTCCAGACCCAGTACCTAGAGATTCTGCAGCGTTGCCATCGTCTTCAGCAGCAGCTCGAGGCTCCGCTCAACGAGAAGAAGTAGGCGGCGGCTACGGCTTCTCGGAATATTCGGTAGCCTGTTGCTACTCGTCCATCACCGCAACGTAGGGCAAGTTGCGATACTTCTGGGCTGCGTCCAGCCCATAGCCCACCACGAAGCGATCGGGAATCTCGAAGCCTACAAAATCAAGTGGCACTTCGACTAGGCGCCGCGATGGCTTGTTGAGCAAAGTGCAGACGTGAAGGCTGGCGGGCCCTTGCGCCTGCAAGAGGTCGAGCAGGTAGCGCAGGGTGAGTCCGGTGTCCACGATGTCCTCCACCAGAAGGACGTGCTGTCCGGAAATGGGCAGGCTGAGATCACTTGTGATCTGGACAACGCCGGAGGTCTCGGTGGCAGCTCCGTAGCTGCGCACACCCAGAAAGTCACAATGGACGTCGCGCGGGATCACTCGCACCAGGTCTGCCATGAAGACGAAGGCGCCGCGTAAAATGCCTACCGCGGTGAGGGCGCCCTGCGGGAGCCGAGCCGCGATTTCGCTGCCCAGGGCCGTCACGCGTGCGGCGATGTCTTGGGCCGAGATGAGTGGTCGTGGCTGCACGGCTGCCTTGCGAGGGCTATTATTATTCCTATCGACGGGCATTGGGAACCAGGGCGCGGCATGAGTTGTCGATCGGTAAGGAAAGCCATGCACCTTTCAACTTTTTTGCGTCGTTGTTGGAACCTCGGTTGGGCAGCGATTTGTGCGGCGAGTCTAGGGGCCTGCGCGACCTCTGGCTCGCACCCGCCGACAGCCGGTCCAGAAGGTCCGGTGGTCAAGTACGAGATGGACCCCATCCGCATCGACGCCACCAAGGGGCCCGCCGGAATGCAGATCGAGGCCTACGACGCGCCGGAGCTTTTCGAGCAGGCCGGGGTGGCGCTGTCCGACAAGCGGTTCGATGCGGCGGCCAAGCTCTATGCCAAGCTGCTCAAGGGCTTTCCCGATTCCGCCTATGCGCGGCCGTCGTTGTACAACCTGGGTCTAGCCCAGATTGGCAGCGAGAACTGGGCAGAGGCCGTCGATGCCTTCAGGGGACTTATCGACAAGTACCCGACTCACGCCGATGCCAAGGACGCGCTCTTCCAAGTTGGCGCGTGCTACGCCGAGCAAGCGAACTGGCCCGCATCGGCCGAGGTGTTTGCACGCGTCCTGGAACGGTCAGACCTGTCGGCCGACGATCGCATTGAGGCTCTTGCGCGGCGGGGGTTTGCGCAGTTCAACCTAGGAGACCTCGACACCGCCGAGAAGACCTTCCGGGCCGTCCTGTCGTATCGGCAAAAGATCGAGAACGAGGAGCGTCTGGCCACGGACTTCTACCTGGCGTTCTCGCAGTACCATCTGGCGCAGATCTCGCATCAGCGCTTCCATGCGGTCGAGTTGCGCCTGCCTGAGGCACAGATGGACAAGGATCTCGACCAGAAGGCCAGCCTGCTCCTTCAGGCTCAGCGCTCGTACATCGAAACCATCAAGTACGGCAACCCGGCCTGGGCATCGGCCGCTGGCTTCCAGGTCGGCTCGCTCTACGAAGAGCTCTACGATGCCTTCATGCGTGCCCCAGTTCCGCCGGAGCTTCGGGGAGAAGCGCGGGAGGTGTACCAAGAGGAGTTGCACAAGAAGATCCGTGTGCTGCTTGAGAAGTCCATGCGTTGGCAACGCGAGAATCTGCTCATGATTGAGCGCCTGGGAGTCAACACGGACTGGGCTGAGAAGAGCAAGCTGGCCTATGCCAAGTTGGTCAAGTTGCTGGAGCCGAAGATCCCGGGCGCGCCGGAGGATGTGCCTGCGCCTGCCGCGGCGCCCGAAAAGCCACCGGCGGCGGTTCCTCCGCCCACTCCGCCGGCGCCGCCGCATCGCGGAGAAGTGCCGGATGGAACGCGACCGGGGGATTCCGACGTGGCGGGGCGACAGGTGCTGTAGGGTCGCCTGGAAGGAGCCGGAGGCCGGGGCCGGATGGCCGGTGGCCGGCTCCGACGGCCGGAACCGGATGCGGAACCGGATCCGGATGCCGGTTCCGGCCCCGGAACGGGGGTGCAACCGGCTACGAACTTCCGAGAGCCAATACTAGGAACCGACCGGTCTGGCATCTCAATGCCGCAGCGCTCTCAAGAACGGCCCGGATTCTGCTTGACACGCCTCGGATACCGAAATATACGTTCGCCCCTCTGACTGCGGGCAAGATAGTTGTACCCCGTGGTCGAGACCACTTAACTAGGCGAAATCACAGGATATCTGATGAAAACCCGGCGCTGGCGTAGCTCAATGGAAGAGCAGCTGATTTGTAATCAGCAGGTTGCGGGTTCGATTCCCATCGCCAGCTCCGCGATTCCAGCGACACGAGGCACGATGAAAGCAGGTCTGATGAACGCACGTTGCCCAATCGACGCGTGCTGCATCGCCACCAGGGAGGGGTTCCCGAGCGGTCAAAGGGAACAGACTGTAAATCTGTCGCCACTGGCTTCGAAGGTTCGAATCCTTCCCCCTCCACCGAAAATGAAGATGGATCGAATCAGCGGAGGTACTTGGGGAAGCAGGATGGCACGCGGGAGTAGCTCAGTTGGTAGAGCTCCAGCCTTCCAAGCTGGACGTCGCGGGTTCGAACCCCGTCTCCCGCTCCAGGGGTGAGCCGCTGATGGTCGTGGCGATATCACCAAGAAGAAAGAGGATTAGCGAACAGAACTAGGGTAGACAACCGAGTCCATGCTGCCCACGTAGCTCAGTTGGTTAGAGCGCGTCCTTGGTAAGGACGAGGTC
>PMKP01000352.1 GCA_003157775.1 Myxococcales bacterium
CTGTGGTGAAAAAAGCTAGCTACCCGCTACTTGAAGTTGTCGGTTGCAAACCGCCAGTTGACTAGCCTCCAGAACGCCTCGACGTAGTTCGCCCGCGCGTTCCGGTAGTCGATGTAGTAGGCGTGCTCCCACACGTCGCAGGTCAGGATGGCCCGCTGGCCATCCTTGAGCGGTGTGCCTGCATTGCTCGCCTGCTGGATGCTAAGGCTCCCGTCGGCGCCCTTGACCAGCCAGGCCCAGCCCGAGCCGAACAGTGTGACCGCTGCGTTGCTGAACTTCTCCTTGAAGGCCGCAAACCCGCCGAAGCTCTTGCTGATGGCGTCGGCCAGGGGTCCGCTCGGCTCGCCTCCGCCCTGGGGCGACAGGCAGTTCCAGTAGAAGCTGTGGTTCCAGATCTGGGCCGCGTTGTTGAAGATCCCGCCCGAGGCTTTCTTGATGATTCCTTCCAAAGGCACGTCGGCGAACTCGGTGCCGGGGATGAGCTTGTTCAGGTTGGCCACGTAGGTCGCGTGGTGCTTGCCGTAGTGGTACTCGATGGTTTCCTTCGAGATATGCGGGGCCAGGGCGTCCTTGGCGTACGGAAGTTCAGGCAGCTTGTGTTCCACGGTCCTCCTCCTTGCTTGGCTAAGATGACACGAATGGCCGGAGAGTTACCTGGTCTTTCTGGTATTTACGCCTGGGGCCGCCTGTTGCGGTCTGGGCTCGCGTGGGTCCGCAGATCCTCGGGACGAACCTCCCACAGCGGCGGCTGCGAATAGAATAGCAGTCGGCCGTCCTGGTCGCCGTGGTCCAGGCAGCGATGCGGGCAGCCGCCCCGGCAGTGGTGCTCGACGAAGTTCAGGGCCGCGGCTGCGGACTCGCCCGCGGCGTCCAGACGGTAGGCGGAATCCACCACGCCCTTCTCCACCAGCAGGTTGCGCAAGCCGGTGACCAGCCCAACCACCTCTGGCTCAGACGGCTCGGCGTCGGCAACCCGTCCCTCCAGCCACTCCAAAAAGAAGCGAACGAAGGCAAGCGCCGCGTGCTCGATCGACGCCAACGACGAGCGCCGAGTCGAGGGAGCCGCGCGATTGGCTTCGTTGATGGCTTGATAAATCTCGGTGGCCAGATCCAGCTCGGCCACCTCGCGCAGTGTGATGCGCGTAGCCGCTTCCTCAATGCGGTGCATGAGCGAATCTCGGCCCTCTTGCTCGTGACCGCGCGGCCGGCGTGGCTCATCCGCGCCGGCATCGGCGGCCACCGCCAGCGAACGCATGGCCAAGTGGACGAGAAACTCGGGATCGCCGGCTGCCATGTTGGCGGCGACCTGCAGGCAGAGCCTGGCACGCTTTTCATCCCCGGCCGCGCGCAGCACCCGGGCCTGGTGGCGCAGCATCCGGCCGACACGTTCGATCTCGCCAGTGGCCACCATGCGCTCGAGCAGGACCGGCATCACCTTGTCCAGGCGCCGGGCCATCTCGCTCTCCAGGCCGCGGTTGGTCTTGGCCCGGCTGGGACGGCTGATGGCTGCCAGGGCCGGACGCATGACTTCCTCGCCGGGCTCCAGGTACCAGTACTCGAAGCCGGGACTCGTGAGCAGAGCACGAAGCGCGCTCGCGTGCAGGTGCTTGCACGCTGGCAGGGGCTCAGGCGCGGCACGCGCGCTGGCCAGCATCGGCTGCATGGCGCGAAACGCGGTCGGAATGTCCGGCTCCTCATCCAAGCGGCCCGGTCGCGTGCGGTCGCGCGCTTCCTGCAGGATCAGCAGGCCAATCTCAACCGGCAGATCGCCGGACAGGGGCGTCATCATCTCGCGCTCGCGCGTGAGGAACTCATCTGCCTCGCGCCTACTGGCCGGGGCGTGCACCAAGGCGTCGCGCACCCCATCCACCAAGCTGATGAGGAAATGCACCAGGGTGAAGGCGGGCGGACGCGGGATCACAAAGGTCAAGGCGAAACACGAATCACCGTCGGAGCCCGTGNNGCCCGTGGCGAAACAGGTCGCCTCGCGCCAGACCGGCTTGACGTCGCCCGAGAAGCCCTGGGTGCGCAGGGCCTCCAGCAAGCGCTTGGTCACGGTCGCCTCGTCCACATCCTTGGCGGTTGCCGCGAGCCCGGCCAAGAAGTCCGCTGCTTCCTGGCTGGGGTTGGTGCCGAGGAGGGCAATCAGTTCTCGGCGGCGCTCGGGGTCATCTTCCACCGCGAGCAGGTGACCCAGCACCACGGTCACGCGGCCGGTATCCGAGCCCGCCAGGTGGACAAGAGCCTGGGCGAAGCCGCTCCGGTCTGGCGTGGGCGTACTGCGGTAGGCGGCGCGAATGGCCTCGGCCGCAAAGGAATCGTCGCCTGCCTCGGAGACCATCTCGCGCACGGGAAGCTCAAGCAACACGCCCCGCTCCTCAGGGGAGAGAGTAGTGCCCGGGGCGTATTCCTGGATGGCGGCCGCAGCGGCGGCGCGCTGATGTAGCGGCGCCCCCGGGTCGAGCATCACGGGCACGAGCAGGGGACCGCAGGGTGGGCCCGACAGCCAGCCCAGCGCTTCGGCCACCAGGCGCGCGCGCCGCCGATCGCTCTTGCGCAGGGCCGCGGTCAGCACGAACAGGGCGTTTTCGTCGAGACGATCTTTCCACGGCGCTAGCGAGGCATGGAAGTGGGCCTTCTGGGGAAAGGGGCCCTCTTCGTAGGACGCAATGCGGGCCATCAGCTCGTCGGTGCGGATGGCGGACATGGCCAAGCACCATAGCACTGCCAAGAGCCAGAAGGACTACAGTCTTGCCACCACCGCCTCTAGCAACTCGCCCATGCTCGCGGCGCCTCCGGCCGCCGCGCTGGTCACGTCCTCGTGTCGCAGCGGCGTGCCCAGGATGCCAGCGGCCGGGTTGGCGACCAGCGACAGGCCGAGGACCTTGAGGCCCGCGTGGCGCGCGGCAATGACCTCATGGACCGTCGACATGCCCACCAGATCCGCGCCGAGAACGCGCAGCATTCGCACTTCGGCAGGGGTCTCGTAGGAGGGACCGCACATGCCGGCGTAGACGCCTTCACGCAAGGGCTTGCCCCACAACGCCTGCGCCGCCTGCGCGGCCAGGATGCGCAGGGCTGGCGTGTAGGTGTCGGTCATGTCCACAAAACGAGGTCCTAAGCGTTCGTCATTGGCGCCGGCCAAAGGTGACAGGCCGGTCAAATTCAGGTGGTCGCGGATGCACACGATTTCACCCACGGCCAGCGCCGGCTCGATGCTGCCCGCCACATTGGTCACTACCACGGTCCCCACGCCCAGCGCCGCAGCCACCCGCACGCCGAAGCCGATCTCTGCCGGCGCATAGCCCTCGTATGCGTGCACGCGACCACACAGCACGAGCGCAGTCTTGCCAGCCATCTTGCCATGGAGGAGTCGGCCCGGATGACCCGCCACCGTGGTTTCGGGAAAGCACGGGAGCTGGGCATAGTCGAGGGAGCGCGCCTCGGCGAGGCGGGTGGAGGCCGCGGTCAGACCCGAGCCAAGCACGATGGCCACATGGGCGGCCGCAACGCCCAGGTGCTGGCGAACAGCTTCCGCAGCCACCAGCACGCGGTCATGAAGGCTGGCAGACAGTTTCATCTTGAGGGCGGAGTCTACCAGCCGGGGCGCGTGCAGGTGCGACCGACGTGCCTATTTCGTCGAGCAGGTCGGTCCTGAGATGGGCAAGGAGTTCCACGCCATCGACGCACCTCTCACAATGACGCAAGAACTTCGAGTCATGCAGCCGGAGCCGATGCAGCAATGCCTCATCGCAGCTTCAGGGTCGGTGACGGCTCGACGCGGTATGCGCAAGCACTGCGGAATCAGGTCAGATATTTTTTCCCATCTCAGGCCGTTCTGCTATTGAGTATGCGAACACAAACCGAGAGGGTGACATGAACGCAAGGAATCGTACGATCATCAAGACTAGTCTGGCTTTGACTTCGCTCGCCATGTGTGGCGCTTTCGCCATATTCGCAACCTCCTGCGTGGGCAACGACAACGGCAGTGGCGGCAACGGGGGCAGCAGCGGCAAGGGCGGCAGCAGCGGTAGCGGAGGCGGCGGAGGCCCCGCTGGCGGCAACTCCGGCACCGGCAGCGGCGGCAGCAGCGGCGGCGGCGATACCGTGACCTTCGCCAATGGCCAGGCCCAGGGACCGATGACAGGGTACGCCTTCATCTCGCTCGGCCTTCAGGACGTCGCTACTACTCCGTTGTGCGCGGAGGATCCGAACAATACGACCAATACGCGACCGATCACCGCTCCCCCAATCGGCGTCTGCGAGGCTGACGGCGCCACATGTCCCCACACCGGCCAGACGATCTGGAACGACAAAGCCACCCTTTGTATATCGGGCACCATCCCCAAAATTACGACGCCGGCCGGAGCTACTTCTCCTGACTATAAATCCGACTGGGGGCTTCAGATTGGCGTGAACACCAGCGCCCCGCCGGCTGACACCAGCGGCAATGGACATACCCTCGGGACCAACTACTCTACCGTCGCTCTCACCATCAACCCTAGCGCGGTAACACCGGCCAATACGGCCATCCGGGCTTTCGTTCACATTCTCAGTCAGGGATGTACGGATGATCCCTACTGCTTTACCGTACCGGCATTACCGTCATCTGGCGTGCCCGTGCCCATGAACCTCACCGACTTCAACACTGAGTGCTGGGCTGGCACCAAGTGTGGGACTGACCCAAACTGCATCCAACTCAAGGCGACAGACGTTCCCAACATCGACAAGGTGGGCGTACAGATCTCCGCGGATACCGGCAACCAGTACACCGTTGACAACTTCTGCCTCCAACAGATCGCTTTCGCGAACTAGTCGCGGCTTCCATCCACCCAAACGGGGTACTTCGGTACCCCGTTTCTTTGTAGGTCTAGAATCCGCGCAGCCAGCCGTTGCGCATCCGCCGTCGGGCTGGCGACGCAGCGGGATCGATGGCAAAGGTCCACTTGCGTTCGGGTGTGCGCACCAGGCGTAGACTGGTGGAACGCAGGATCTGCTGGCGGAAGAACGCGATTGTCACGGTCTGGCCAGGGGCGCAGTCTGCCAGACGCTTGCCGACGGTCGAGGCATCGACCCTATAGTTGTTGACCGCCACGATCTCGTCCCGGAAGGTCAGTCCTGCCCGCCAAGCCGGTGAATCCGGAATCACGTTCTTGACCACAGCGGCCTCGCCCGAGGCGAAGCTCAGCCCGGACCAGCCCTGTTGCCGCCGCGCCTTCACCTCGTCTTCTCGTTCCGCCTGTGCTGGCGAGCGGGCCTTCACCGCAAGGCCTGCTCGGCGCAGTTCGGCTGGCACGGGCAGCTCAGCGGTCCCGTCGACATAGCGCGAGAAATACCATCCCAAGGAACGGTGGCCGACAGACTCCACCGCCGCGCGAATGTCGTGGACCGTGATGGGCCGGCCGCGCCGGCCATGGCTCTGCCACAGGCGCCGGAACACCTGGGGCAGTCCACGACGGCCCTCTGTGGCCTGGCGAAGCATGAGGTCCAGCAGCAGGCCCGCCCACTTGCCCTTTTCGTAGTAGCTGACCGCGCGGTTGGCGTAGTTGTCAGCGGGTTTGTACTGTTTGATCCATGCCTCGAAGGACAGTTCGGAAAGTGGTGTGACATTGCGGCCGGGTCGCCCGGCGTACTTGGCCCAGTCCTCGCCCAGGTCTTTCAGGTAGCGATCGGGTGTGACCAGGCCGGCGCGCAGCAGGATGATGGCCTGCATGTATTCGGTGAAGCCCTCGTGAAACCAAAGCAGGCGGGTGTAGTTCTCGCCGGTGTAGTCGAAGGGCCCGAGAACCTGGTCGCGAATGCGCTTGACGTTCCAGGCGTGGAAGAACTCATGCGCGGCGAGCTCGTCGAAGCGCTGGTATGCCCTCTCGTCCTCGAAGGCCATACCGGCAATGTCGAGCGTGCATGCAGAGGCGTGTTCCAGCCCGCCACCTCTTTCAGGCAGGGCGTGGATGATGAACAGGTAGCGGTCGAACGGGAAGCCGCCGAAGAGCGCGCCAGTCGCGTCCACGATGCGTCGCAAGTGGGCATGCAGGCGCGCAATGTCGGCGTTGGTGGGGCCGGCGATTGCCACCTCAAAGCGCGTACCGCTGTGGCGAAAGGAGTGGAAGCGGTGGCGGCCAATTTCCACCGGCTGGTCTACTAGCTCGTCGTAGTCAGCGGCGTTGAATCGATGGCGAGCCCCGCGGACTGAGGGCAGGGCGGTGTGGATGTGCCAACCTGCGGGCGGTTCGACGTCGAGCAGACAGCGCCGATTCTGCTCGCCGTCCACGAAGAAAAACAGACTCGTGCCGACAAGGAAGGCACGGTCCTGGTCGAGAAACGACGTGCGCACATTCTGTTCAAAAGCGAATACTTGGTAGCTGACCTGGACAGGACGGCCCCCGGTTTGTACCCGCCAGCGCAGCTTGTCTACTCGTTCGCAGGGCAGGGTGTGACCGTTGCTAGTAATCTGCAGATCGAAGATGTGGCGGGAAAAATCGCGCACCATGTAGCTGCCCGGCGCCCACGCGGGAAAAACCAAGTCCAGGACCGGGCGGTCGCGCAAGGCAGGGACGTCCAGGGTGACGTGAAACTCGTGACTCGACGGCTCGGGCATGGCGACCCGATAGCGGAGGGGAGTGGAGGCAGGCATCCAGACAACATTACCAGGGACCTGTGCTCTGGTACGATAGTCCCGTGTCCACCGGGCCCGTCGTCTCTGTCTCCGTCGACCTCGATCCGGTCGAGTGCTATTTCCGCATCCATGCGCTCCCCGGCGTCCCGGCGGACGAGGTCCGGCATGTCATCTTGCGCCGATGTCTGCCCCGCCTGGCTGACCTGTTCGCCCGACACGGAATCCGCGCCACTCTGTTCGTGGTTGGGCGCGACCTTGAGGAAGACGCTGAGGGCCGCCGCATCTTGGCCGACCTGGCCGGCGCCGGCCACGAGTTGGCGAGCCACACGCACACGCATCCCTACGACCTGGTCCGGCTTCCGCGCTCGCGCGTCGCTGAGGAGATCGATCGTGCCCACGCCGCCATTGCCGCGGTCTGCGGCCGCCCGCCGGTCGGGTTCCGTGCGCCTGGCTACGAGATCTCGGCCGAGGTAATCGAGCTGCTTTGCGCTCGCGGCTATCGCTACGACTCGTCAACTTTCCCGGCCATTCCCTACTACCTGGCCAAGGCTGTCGTGATGGGGTTGATTCGCCTTGCCGGCCGGCGTTCGGGCAGCATCCTGGGTAGTCCGGCGGTCTTGCGTGCGCCGCGCGAGCCCTACCGGCCCGCGGTCGGCTCGCCCTATCGGCGCGGCGACCAGCCGATCGTGGAGTTGCCCATCACTGTGACCCCGTGGCTGCGGCTGCACGTCATAGGCACCAGCTTGGTCATCGCGCCCGAGTGGCTGCGGCGGCGCCTGGTGGCCGCGGCGCTGGGCAGACCATTCTTCAACCTGGAGCTGCACGGCATCGACCTGGCCGACGCCGGGGCCGACGGATTTCCTGCCGCGCTGGTGGCCAAGCAGCCCGACCTGCGCATTCCGCTGGCCCGCAAGCTGGCTGCCCTTGACGCCACCCTGAAAGAAGCGCGGGACCTTGGCGCCAGTTTCCTGCCGCTGCGAGACGCGGCGGAGGAAATGTAATCGCGTGGGGAGCCGGCGAGCTCCCCCTGCGGGGACTTCGGGACGGACAGCTCACCCTGCCCGCCCCGCGCGCTTCGC
>PMKP01000345.1 GCA_003157775.1 Myxococcales bacterium
TCCCCTCTCCTTGAAGACCTCCCCAGCCACACGGCGGACGATGGCCGCCTGGTTATCGATCTCTTTCTTGCTGCCCACGAGCGGAATCATGATTTCCGGCTCGACCACCGTGCCCTCGGCGGCCACATCGCAGGCCGCCTCGAAGACCGCGCGCACCTGCATCTCGGTGATCTCGGGGTACGAGATGCCAAGACGGCAACCGCGGTGGCCGAGCATGGGGTTGGACTCCTTCAGATCGTTGATGCGCGCCTCGATCGCGGCCACCGTCTTGCCCGTGGCTCGCGCCAGCTCCAGCACGCCCGCCTCCTCGTGGGGCAGGAACTCGTGCAGCGGCGGATCCAGGGTCCGGATGGTGACGGGCCGCTTGCCCATGGCGCGGAAGATTCCTGCGAAGTCCTCCCGCTGCAAGGGCAGCAGCTTTTCCAGGGCCTTGCGTCGCGTAGCCTCGTTTTCAGCCACGATCATTTCGCGCATGGGGCCGATCTTGCCCTCGCCGAAGAACATGTGTTCGGTGCGGCACAGACCGATGCCCTCGGCACCGAACGCCACCGCTGCGGTGGCCTGGTCAGGCTGGTCGGCGTTGGCACGTACATGCAGCCGACGGATTTTGTCCGCCCAGCCCAACAGACGGGCGTAGCGCTGATAAGCCGGCGCATCGTTGGGATCCAGGTTCTTCTCGATGAGCACGCGGATGACTTCGGAGGGTGTGGTGTCCACGCGGCCGTTCATCACCTCGCCAACGAAGCCGTCAATGGAGATCCAGTCACCCTCGCGCAGCACCACCGGACCGCGAGCCGTGTTCACGCTCATGGTGCGGTTGTGGTAGTCGAAAGTGACCGCGTCGCAGCCCACGATGCACACCTTGCCCATCTGACGAGCCACCAGGGCGGCGTGCGAGGTCATGCCGCCGAAGGCAGTCAAAAAGCCCTCGGAAGCGTTCATGCCGCGGATATCCTCCGGTGAGGTCTCATGCCGGCAGAGAATGGTCTTCTCGCCGCGCGCGGCCCATGCCTCGGCATCCTCAGCAAAGAAGACGATGCGACCCGTGGCCGCGCCCGGGCCGGCGGGCAGTCCCTTGGCCAGAAGCCGCCCTTCCTTCACCGCGCTTTGCTTGGCGGACGCCTCGAAGACTGGACGTAGAAGCTGGTTGAGCGCCTCGGGCTCGACGCGGCGAAGAGCCTCGTCCTTGGGAATCAGTTTCTCTTCCACCATTTCGACCGCGATACGCACGCTGGCGAACCCGGTGCGTTTGCCGTTGCGGCACTGGAGCATGAACAGCTTCGAGTTCTCGATGGTGAACTCGATGTCCTGCATGTCCTTGTAGTGCTTTTCCAGCTTCTTGCGAATATCGAGGAGCTGCTGGTACGCCTTGGGGAAATTCTTCCCCAGCTCGACGATCTTCTGGGGAGTGCGGATGCCGGCGACCACATCCTCGCCCTGCGCATTCACCAAGAACTCACCGTAGAATTCGTTCTCGCCGCTCGCCGGGTTGCGCGTGAAGCACACGCCGGTGGCCGAGTCGTCGCCTTTATTGCCAAAAACCATGGCCTGGACATTGACCGCGGTACCCCAGGAGGCGGGGATGTTGTTCAACTTGCGGTAGGCGATAGCGCGGTTGTTCTCCCAAGAACTGAACACCGCCATGATGGCGCCCCGGAGTTGATCGTGCGGGTCGGTGGGAAAATCGACACCCTTGCGACGCTTGATTTCGGCCTTGAACTCTTCGACCAGTTCCTTTAGCGCGGCGGCAGGGAGCTCGGAATCGACCTGAACCCCGCAAGCTTTCTTCTTGGCTGTGAGGATGACTTCGAAAGGATCGTGGTCCTCCTTGCGCTCGGGCTTCATGTCCAACACCACGTCGCCGTACATGGCAACGAAGCGGCGGTAGCTATCGTAGGCAAAGCGCTCGTTGTTTGACACCTGGGCCAGGCCCTTGACCGTCTCATCGTTGAGGCCCAGGTTGAGGATGGTGTCCATCATCCCGGGCATAGAGGCGCGCGCCCCTGAGCGCACGGAAACCAGCAGCGGGTTCTTGGCATCGCCGAACTTCTTGCCGAGCAGAACTTCCATCTTGGCGACGCTGGCGCTCACCTCATCCTCAAGCCCTTTGGGGAGCTTACGCCCGCTGGCATAGAACTCGGTACACACATCGGTAGTGATGGTGAAGCCCGGCGGAACCGGCGCACCGATGTTGGTCATCTCGGCGAGGTTGGCACCCTTGCCACCGAGAAGGTTCTTCATGTCCTTGTTTCCTTCGGCCTTGCCGCCGCCAAAGAAGTAGATGCGCTTGCTGCGCTTGGGGGTTGCGGACTTGGCCTTGGCTTTCTTGGAGGCTGTTTTCTTTTTCATGGTCTTGTTTTCTTGGAGGTTCGGGTGGATGTGAACGGCGCCGTTTCTATCAGGGAGCGCCGACGATTGAAAGCCCCGTAGAGGGCAGCAAACTTTAGCGTAGCCGCGCGAGGAGAGTCGGGCCGATCTCGCCGAACGCCGCCCTCTCCTGCTGCATGCTGTCCCGGTCGCGCAAGGTCACGGTTTTGTCTTCCAGGCTCTGGAAGTCAACCGTGATGCACCACGGTGTGCCGATCTCATCCTGGCGCCGATAGAGCTTGCCGATCGCCCCGGTGTCGTCATAAACGGCCCGCAAGCCGGCCCGCTGCAGGTCGCGCTTGATGCCACGAGCCAACTCGACAAGCCGGGGCTCATTGCGCTTGAGCGGAAACACGGCAACCGCGAGAGGCGCCAGGCGCGGGTTAAGGTGCAGCACGGTGCGCGTGTACTCCTCAGCGATCTTCTCCCCCACCCCGCGAACCTTCTTCATGACCTCGATCTTGTTCGCCTCCGCGTCATCCATCAAGCCGATGAGCCTCGGCAGCGTTGACGGCAATCCTGTGGCAATGGCCTCGGCCGCGGTTTGCAGTCGCTGCTTCACATCCGCATCCATTCCCTCGCGCCGCCCCACCGAGCGGGCAAAACTCTCCACCAGCTCGCGCAGCTTGGCCGTGTCCTCGGCCGGCGGCTCCTTGACCAGCGAGTCATCGTAGGCATCGCAGAGGAACGCCAGGGTCGCTCGGTCCGCGCCCGCGGACGGCTCGATCACGAAGGGCACGTAGTGCTTTTTCTGTTCCTGGTCGAAGTAGCGCAGTTCACCCACGGCGTCAGGATTGTCAGGCGAGCGGCTGTGCGCCTTCAAGTCGAAGTCCGTGCGGTTGGCGATGCCTTCCAACTCGCTCCAGCCCATGGGAAACAGGTACTCGAGATCCACGCAGCGCTTGGCGTAGTGAGCTAGTTCGTGTTCTTCTTGCTCGCGCACGCGCAGGTTGTCAGCCCGCATGCCCAGATCCAGGTACCACTTCTTGCGCTCAGCGATCCACATCTCGTGCGCCGCTTCGTCCTCGCCCGGGCGCACGAAGTACTCAATCTCCATCTGCTCGAACTCGCGCGTACGGAAGGTGAAGTTTCCCGGCGTGATCTCGTTGCGAAATGCCTTGCCCACTTGGGCGATGCCAAAGGGCAACTTGCGCCGCATGGTATCGAGCACGTTGCCGAAGTTGACGAAAATGCCCTGCGCGGTTTCCGGGCGCAGGTAGACCAGTCCCGACTCGTCGCCTGTGTCCACCGGCCCGACGCTGGTACGAAACATCAGGTTGAAAGGCCGCGCCTCGGTCAGATCCTTTGATCCGCACTTTGGGCAGGCCAGGTCTTTGGCCGCGATCGCGGCGTTGATCTCAACCAGGCCCCTGGGGTCGCGTCCCTTCTGCGCCGCAAAGACGTGGTCCGCGCGCGGTCGGGCCTTGCATGTGCGGCAGTCCGTCATCGGGTCAGAGAAGGTCGCCTCGTGGCCGGAGTACTTCCAGACCAGTCGATTCATGAGGATGGCCGCGTCCAACCCCTCCATGTCATCGCGTTCGTGCACTACCCTACGCCACCACGCGCGCTTCACGTTGTTCTTGAGTTCCACGCCCAAGGGGCCGTAGTCCCAGGTACTCCCGAGCCCGCCATACACGGAGGAAGACGGGAACACAAATCCGCGGCGCTTGCAGAGACTGACGACGGTTTCCAAAGATGACGCTGGCATGGGGCGGGAATCTACTTGAGAGATCGTCGACAGTCGACCGCCAACCGTAGTTGGGCTTTCCGAATGCTCAGCGTTCTCTGCGGGCTCTGTGTGAAACCGGTAACTATCGATCGCCGCCCATTTTTTCGATGAAATCGAGGGAACGCAGAGGCCCGGCAACGTGGGTGCGCACTAGCCCCGAGATTGCCCGCCGGCACCCGGCATTGGTTTCCCGGTCCAAGGTCAAGGCCTCTGCGTCGTCAAGCGACATCGCAGCCAACCCAGCAAGCGCCCGCCGCGTTGATGAGGTCAGGACGTCGCCGCGCTGGGTGCAGGACGCACACAGCACGCCGCCTTGATCGGGGTGCCAGCGCGTATTCTCTTCGCCCAGATCACTGCGACCACAAACCGCACAACGATCGAGCGCTGGGCCGAACCCCAACCGGCCGAGAAGCCCAAGCTCGAACACCCGGAGACGTTCCGCGCTGGCCCTCCCTGCTTCCAGGCGCAACAAGAACTCCCGCAGCCAGTCGAATACCGCCGGCTCTGCATGCCGGGGCGGGCACAGGCGGTCGCACAATTCCAGGGCATAAGCCGCGTGGGCCGTCTTGCCCATGTCGCCCGCCAATCCGAGGCGCGCGTTCTCCACATCAAAATCCTCCAGCAGCAGCAAGTCAGCCCCTGGCCGTTCGCGCAGCGCCGCCTGTCCTTCGGCCCCCATGCCCAGACCTCCGCCGAATCGCCGGACACTCCTGCGCGCGCCGCGGGCCAGGGCCGAAAGTCGGCCGGTGGTTGGCCCGAGCAGGGTCACAACCCGATCCGACTCGCCGTAGGCGACGGTTCGCAGAATAATGGCTCTGGTCGCGAACCTGGTAGCCACAGGCTCAAATTACCACGCCCACCGGCCGTCAGAGCCTGGCGATCAATTGAGGAACCGGCTTGGCCGATTCGAGGCTTAGGCCTTCGCCTGATTGCGGTTGCTGGCGAAGGAATAGCGAGAGGGTGATGGTCGCAATGAGGAGAACGATGATCACGAAAACCGCCAAACCAATTCCGTGCCGCGGCGGTTGCGCATCATCTTCGCTGCTCGCCTCGGGCGGAGGAACGGCTGGCACCGTCTGGGCGCGCGGCGCGAGCGATGGCTTGGGCGGGGTCTCGGCGTTGTGGCGCGCAGCCACGGCTTCGTCGAAAAGGCTCAGCGGCTCGACGTGGGATATGCCCACGGTTCGGGCATACGAACGGATGAATCCGCGGACGAAGGTTTCGTGAGGCAAGTCCGCGAACTTTCCCTCCTCGAGAAGTTGCAGCGCCGTGACGGAAACCTTGGTCTGCCGGGCTACGTCGGCCAGCGATACCTGGCGTCGCTCACGAGCTTCCCGCAGCACCGTGCCGAAGTTTGCTGTTTCCATTCGCCAAGAACCTCTTGTTTCACTGGATCAACTGTGCGTAGCGCCGGCACTCATCCGCGACACAACTGCGCGGGTCCATGTCGACGCAATGCTGAAAAAGCTCCCGTGCCAGCGCAATCTCCCGTTTGCGTTCGTTGAGCAACCCACCCAAAAGTTGCGCCTCCTGAATAGGACATCGCTTGACGTCGGAGAGCAAGGGAGCCAGCACATCCGCCGCCTGGTCGATCTCGCCACGGTCCAGGTAGACCTTGGCCAGCCGGTAGCGGCCCACGCAGAAACCGGGTGAGCGGCTCACCGCCTCGTGCAGTTCCTTCCACGCGCTCTGGATGTCCTTCTTCTGGTAGTAGGCCCACCCCAGATTCGCGCGCGCGAACTCGGGCATTCCATACGAGGGATCCTTGAGGGCGTTCTGGGCTGCCTCGATGGCCCCATCCCAAAATTGGAGCTGGAGCTGGGCCACCGAAAGGTTGTTCCACGCCTCGGGAAACTGGGGCCGCAACTCCACTGCCTTGCGCAGGTTCCTGGCGGCTTCCTTGAATTTCGCCTGAGCCTCGGTGCGAACCAACTCGGCATCTCTGCCTTTGAGACAGGACTTGCCTTCGAGTTGGGATACGTAGTCGTGCCCCTGCCGAAGGGCGATGAGTCCGAGCAGATTGTAGGCGTCGGCGTTTTCCGGGTCGGCCTGCAGTGCCTTCTGCAGTTCTTCGATGGCGGCTTCCACGCGCTCATCGCGAAAGTAGCCAGCCGCGAGCTGGTACCCGATCTGCGACTGCCGCACCTGCTCGGGATCTCGCTTGGGGCGCGAAGCGCACCCCGAGTTGAGCAGCAATGCAAGACACGTCCCCATTGTGATCAGGAATCCTTTCGAGCCGGCGGCAAAGTTGGTCGTCTTTCCCAAAGGTTCTCGCTAGGTTAGCTTACCTGGCGCGGCCGGACGCTAGCAGGGCACCGGATCCGCTGTCAATGCGAAAATGACAGGCCCGGTGCGCGCGCGACGGGTGGGTCCGTGATTGGACACTGCTCTCCTATACCCCGCGTGTCTCGGCGCCCCAGACGTACTTGTGGATTTGCAGGTTGAGACGCACCGGGAGGCGGTCCCGCAGGATCCACGCCGCCAAGTCACGGGGATCGAGCTTTCCCGCGGCGGGCGAGAACAGAAGCTCAACCCGCCCCGAAAGACCGCGGCTGCGCACCACCTCGGCTGACCATAGGTAGTCGGCCTCGTCGCATAGGACAAACTTGATCGCATCCTGCGGCCGTAGGCCGTGCAAAACTTCCCAGAGATTCCGCTCAACCTCCCCGGAACCCGGCGTCTTGATATCCACGATGCGAATGACTGCGGGCGCCAAATGGGCCACGGGATGCGCCCCCGAGGTCTCGAGGAAGACTCCGAAACCCTCACGCACCAGCCGCTCGGCCAGGGATGCCATCTCAACTTGCAGCATCGGCTCTCCCCCGGTGAGAGTCACCCAGGGCAGGCCGAGCCGGCGAACCTCCAGCACGACCTCGTCGACGCTCATCTCCCTTCCCCCCGAAAAAGCATAGGTCGTGTCGCAATACGAGCAGCGCAGGTCACAGCCGGTGGTTCGCACCAGGGTGCACGGGATGCCCGCATACTGGGTTTCGCCTTGGATACTGGCGTAGATCTCGGTAATGCGCATCGGGAACGGATCGGACTATGGCCCGTGGCCGACGTCGCGTCTATGGTATCCGATGTCCATGAATGCCGTGTGTGGGCCCACCCATATAGAGAGCCTGCTTGCGGGAAAAGTCTCGCTTCACGTCGAGCACTTCCGCCCCACCAGTCCTGCACGGCTGGTATTGGTCACGGTGCACGGATTCGGCGCCTATTGTGGACTCTATCGCCATGTGGCCGGGGCTCTGCTGGCGCGCGGGATCGCGGTAACTCAGTTCGACTGCCGCGGACACGGCCGTTCGCAGGGGCGTCGTGGGCATGTCGACCGCTTTGACGACTATCACGAGGACTTGAGCCTGGTCGTGCGCCGGGCGCGCGAGCTAGTGCCAGCGGTTCCCTGGGCGCTGATGGGCCACAGCCTGGGCGGCCTGATCGTTCTCGACCATGTTCTGCGACGAAGAAGTGAGCCCCAGCCTGACCGACTGGTGGCTGTGGCACCGTGGCTGGAGTTGAAGATGAAGGTGTCTATGCCCAAGCGCGCGGCCGCAGAGGTGTTCGCTCGCCTGAAGTCGACCCTCACCATGAGCAACGGGCTTGCGGCCGAAGACGTATCGCGCAGTCCGGAAGTGGTCGCCAACTTTTTTCGCGATCCTCTTGTCCACCACGTGGCCACCGCGGGCTGGTTCGCGGGCGTCCTGCGAACCCAGGCTGTCGTGCGCGCCATGGCCGCGCAGTTGCAGGTGCCCACTCTGCTACTGGTCGCGGGCCAGGATCGTATCGTGTCGAGCGAGGCGACGCTGGCCTTTGCGCAGGCAGCCGGAAGCATGGCAGAGGTTCGTCGCTACCCAGCGCTCTATCACGAGCTGTTTCTCGAACCGGAACGCGAGCAGGTCGTCAGTGACGTGGCGGACTGGTTGTAGAAGCCGCACGCCGCTTCGGCGCCCTAGCCCGCTGCCCTTCGAGAGGCGGGTGCTGACTGTTTGCTCGGGCTCGTCGTTGGCACGATCGTCGTGAATAGCGCGGGCTAGTGATCGCACCTACTCCGTCGGCTTTTTCGGCGTCAGCGCCGCGAGCTTCTCGCGCATCACATCGCCGAGAGTGGCGGTGGGAACCCCGGCGCTGAAGCCCTGAGCGTCGGCCACTTCTTCGGCGCGTGCAGCCCCTCGGAACGAGAGGCCAATTTTCCGTTCAGCGCTGTCCACCGAGATGATCTCGGCTTTCAGCGTCTGGCCGGGCTTGACGAACTGCTTGGGATCCTCCACGCGATCGTCGGAGAACTCCGACACGTGGATGAGACCCTCCACGCCCCTCTCGATTTCCACGAAAGCGCCGAAGTCGAGCACCTTGATGATCTTGCACTCGACAATCTTGCCCGCCGGATAGTCGTAGGGAATCCGATCCCACGGGTCGGGCACGAGTTGCTTGATGCCCAGCGAAACCTTGGGTTTTTCGCCGTCAAACTCGATGTTGAGCACGACGGCCTCCACCTCGTCACCCTTCTGGTAGAGTTCCGAGGGGTGCTTCACCCTCTGGGTCCAGGAGAGATCCGAGACGTGGACCAGGCCGTCGATGCCTTCCTCGATCTCCACGAAGATACCGAAGTCGGCAATGTTGCGCACAACACCCTTGACCACGGTTCCCGGCGGATACTTCTCCTTGAGCGACGCGAACGGGTTGGGCTCGAGCTGCTTGATTCCCAGGCTGATGCGGTTCTGACGTGGGTCGATGTCGAGCACCACCGCCTCGACCGTGTCGCCGATGGCCA
>PMKP01000380.1 GCA_003157775.1 Myxococcales bacterium
CAGGCGCTGGAGCGTGCGCGCCTGTCACCGCACCTGACATTGCGGCAGGTTGCCCTCGACGAAATCGCTGCCCTGCATGAGCCGCCCTTTGATCTGGCGCTGTCCTGCGAGGTCCTGCAGCGGCTGGATGAGAACACCCGCCGGGATTTTGTCGGGGGCTTGGCGCGCGTGGCCCGCCGGATCGCTTTGTTCGCACCCAACGCAGGCAACCGTGCCCACGCAACGCGTTCGCACTTGGCCTCGCTCTCCCTCGACGACATCGCCTCTCTCATGGCGTCGGCTGGCCTTGCCCTGGAGGATATGGGCTTCGTCGACATGCCACCCTTTCCGCCCGGTTTGACCCTTTCCCAAGCCAAGCGCGAGCATGTCAAGCAGGCCCGCTGGCAGGGACCAGCCTTGGCAGCCCTGCAGCTCTTCTGTCAAGCCGAAGCCTCACTACCCCGGGGCGCGAAGCGGCCGTTTGCCCACATCGTCTATGCCGTGGGGCGCGTTGATCGCACTTGATCGGCGAGCGGCGTGTATTATCGGCTTCATGCGGACCCTGGCTTTTGTCTCCTTCGCGCTGGCTGTCTCAGCCTGTGGTTCCAGCTCCAAAGTGGTTGACCCCGTCGTGGCCCGGGTCGGCAAGGTCACGATCACCGCGCGCGAGCTGCAGGCTCAAGTGCCCGGAGTGGTCCAGCTCTTACGTGCCGAGCTCGCCACGGTCAGCTCAGACGTCGATAGACGGATCTTCCTGTTGAACGTCTTACTCAAAGACGAGGCTACGGTGCAGGAAGCCTGGCGCCGAGGCTACGACCGAGACCCGGCGGTGAGAAGGGTGATGATCGATCGCGTGCTGCAGGACGAAGTCGAAGCTTCGAACAAGCCGGTGGACCTTCCAAATTCCGACATCGAGCGGTACTACCTCGATCACAGGGATGAGTTCACCCGGCCAGAACAGGTGCGCGTCCTGCAAGTTGTCACCCACGATCGGGCGGTTGCAGAAAGGATTGCTGCCCAGGCCCGGGCGGCCGAGAGAAGCGACATCGATGCGTTTCAGAGCCTGGTCGTCAAGCACAGTGAGGATCTGCTCTTGCGGGCACGGGGCGGCGATATGGGGTTCATCGACCGCAAGAGCTCTCGCTTTCCCGTGGCGCTGGTCAACGCAGCCTTTGCTCTGCGCGGGCTGTACGACGTCTCGGATCCGATCGAGAGCGAGCGCGGCTTTCATGTGCTCAAGCTCGTGCAAAGGCTGCCGGCCTTCACGCCCACACTGGCGGAAGTTGCGCCCGATATTCGGGCCAAGCTGAGGCACCTGCTGGTCGAGCGGAAAAAGAGCGCGTTGGCACGCACTCTGCTCCAGCGGGCCGAGGTGGACATTGACTACGCGGCGCTGGTCAAGGTTCCCCTACCGGAGCTCTGAAAATATCGTTCCCGCTGCTGTCCAGAGCAACGGTGACTGGGAAATCCACGACCTCAAGCCGCCAGATCGCCTCAGGCCCGAGGTCTGCAAACGCGACTATCTCGGCGCGCTTGACCTTCCGGGACAGCAGCGCGGCCACACCTCCGGTCGCCACGCAATACAGCGCCTGGTAGGTCCGGCATGCCTCAGCGATCTGCGCCGACCGTTTGCCCTTGCCGATGGTCGCCCTGACCCCCTGGGACAGTAGCAGAGGCGTGTATGGGTCCATGCGCGCCGATGTGGTCGGTCCGCAGGGCCCGACGGCATCGCCCGGCCTGGCCGGCGCGGGGCCGCAGTAGTAGATGACGGCGTTGGCCAGCTCAAACGGCAAGGGCTGTTTGTCGGTGAGCAGTCTAGCTAGTCGCTCGTGTGCGGCGTCGCGTGCTGTGAACAGGGTGCCGCTGAGCAACAGGTCATCGCCCGCCCGTAGCGCGGGGATCTGTTGGATAAGCTCGGAAATCGCCAATGAACGTGACATGGTTAGAGTGTCTCCGTCATTCTCCGCATCGAATGGCAGTTCATGGCGACGGCAACCGGCAAACACGCGATGTGACAGGGCGCATGCTCGATGTGCACTGCCAGTGCGGTGGTCCGGCCGCCCAAGCCCATGGGGCCGAGCCCGAGCGCGTTGACCGCATCCAGCAGTTCTTTTTCTCTTGCCGCATATGCGCCCGCCGCGGGGGCGGAGCCGACTTGGCGAAGAAGCGCCGTCTTCGCCAGCTTGCCGACCGAGGAGAAGCTGCCGCCAATGCCCACGCCTACGATCAGCGGCGGGCAGGCGTTGATTCCCTTTTCCCGCACCGTCTCAAGCACGAATTCAACGATGCCCGGCCATCCCGCTGAGGGCGGGAACATACGCAGAGCGCTGGCGTTTTCGGTGCCGCCGCCTTTAGGCAAGACGGTTATCTCGATCTGGTCGCCGGGCACGATGGTGACTGTGAGCTGGGCCGGGGTATTGTCGTTGGTGTTCACGCGGTCCAGCGGATCGCCGACAATGGATGTGCGCAGATAACCCATGGTGTAGCCGAGCGCCACGCCTTTGTTGACTGCGTCTTGCAGGATGTCGCCCTCGATGTGCAGGTCCTGGCCGATGTTCACAAAGACCTCGGCAATGCCAGTGTCCTGGCAGAGCGCAATGGACCTGTCCTGCGCCACGCGGGCGTTGTCAGAGATCTGGGTGAGTATCTCCCGGGCGCGGGGAGATCCTTCCTTCTGCAACGCCTTGGACAGCGCCTCCTCGACGTCGCACGGCAGAAAGTAGTTCGCCCGCTGGCACAGGCGCGCAACCGTTTCCGTGATCTCTGCTGCTGATATTGTCCGCATGGGATCTTGAAAAGAAGTGCACCTACGATGGATACTAGCACCCTCGGGTTCTTGACGACACGTGCACGACGGGCACGGGCGCACGTCACGGGAATGGTG
>PMKP01000295.1 GCA_003157775.1 Myxococcales bacterium
GGCGTACTGATCGCTGAGATGGGTCACCTGGCGCGCGCCGCGGGCCTGCTCGGGGGACATGTAGGCGGCGGTGCCCAGTACCGTCAGTGTCCCGGTGAGCGCCCCCGACGGTTCGTCCGTCATCAACTTTGAGACACCAAAGTCGAGCACCTTGGGAACCAGCTCGCCCCACGGCCCCTGCGTGAGAAAGATGTTCTCTGGCTTGAGATCGCGATGAATGATGCCTTCGGCATGACCGGCGGCAACCGCCGAAAGGACAGGCAGCAAGATGTCAGCCGTCTCGACGATCTCCAATCGACCGCGGCTCCCCACGAGGCGACCGAGGGTCTGCCCCTCCAGGTACTCCATCACCATGTAGGGTATGTCACCCTCGCTGCCGACATCGGTCACGCGCACGATGTTGGGGTGGTTTATGCGCGCAGCCACCTCGGCCTCGCGCAAGAAGCGCGTGCGAAACTCAGGGGTTTGCGCGATGGCGGGCAGCAGGGTCTTGATCGCGAAGCGCTTCTTCAGGGCAGGATGGAACGCCTCGTAGACGGTTCCCATTCCGCCCTCGCCAATCGTCCGAACGATTTGGTAGCGGGCGAAAGTCTGGCCGGCTTGTATCTGGTTGGTGGCGTTCATCGCTTCAAGCCCCAATGAGGATACCAGTGTGCGGTGCGATACACAAAGCCGCTGCTCTAGTCCTTCGCGACCAGGGCCAGGGCCTCAACATGCGGGGTCTGAGCCAACATGTCGTACGGAGTGATGCCGACGGTGGGCAGGCCCAGGCGCGCCAGTGCTGCCAGGTCGCGCGCCAGGGAAGCGGGGTTGCAGCTCAGATAGGCCACCAGGCGCGGGTGCAGTTGCGCCACGGCTGCGATTGTGGCCATGGCACACCCCCTGCGCGGCGGATTGAGCACCACCAGGTCGGCGGAGCCTACCCGTGCAAGGTGCTCCGCTACGTCGCCGGCGACGAAACGAACGCGTGCGCCGGGATCGCCCGGCCCGCATTCGGCGAGAAAGGCCTGCGCGGTCGCGCAAGCTGCCGGGTTTTCCTCGATGGCAACCACCTCGTGCGCCAGCGGCGCCAGCGCCAGGGCGATGCCGCCCGCACCAGCATAGGCGTCGACCACGCGATTGATGGTTCCCAGGCGTGCGGCCGCGGTCACGATGTCGTGGTAGGCGCGGCCTGCCACCAGGCGATTGGCCTGAGAAAACGAACGCGGCCCCAGGCGCACCCGCGCCGGGCCGATAGTGTCTTCGATGCTGGCGGAGCCAAAGAGCAGATGCTCCTGCTCGCCGAAAAGCGCGTTCCCAGCGGTGCCGTTGATGTTGTGGACCACGCCCAGCACAGCCGGACAGGCGGCGGCAAGCTCGCGCGCCAAAGCCTCCCCCTTGGGCCAAATCTCGCGGCCGGTGACCAAGGCGACCAGCACCTTGCCGTCGGCATTGGCGCGCAAGACTACGTAGCGCAGAAGCCCCGTGCGACGGATTTCATCGAAAGGCGCGACCGCGTGCTGGGCGAGAAGGGTCAGCAGCGCGGCCGCGACCTCGGCCAGCGCCGGCTCGCCGATGGGGCAACCGGACATGTCCAGGATCTCATGTGATCGCGGAGCGTAGGCCCCCAGCACCAGCTTGCCGTCGCGGTCGTGTCCAAAGACATACTTGGCGTTGGCGCGATAGCCGAATGGGCGGGGCGAGGGCGCGCAGGCCGTCACTGGCACGCGGGCCAACTCCTCTTGCGCTGCTATCGCCTTGGCTACCAGACCGCGCTTCCATTCCAACTGGGCGGCATAGGCCCAGTTTGCCAGCGGGCAGCCGCCGCAGCGATGTTGGGCCGGGCAGGGCGGCGCCACCCGCTCGGGCGAAACCCTCACGATCTCTTCAAGATCGGCCCACGCATCTCGGCCTTGCGCAAACGCGTGGGTCGACACATGCATCACCTTGGCGCGCGCGCTCTCGCCCGGCAGAGCGCCGGCAACATGCAGGCGAAAAAGGCCCGCGCCGGCTCGCACCTCGGCCACGCCGGCCCCGTCACGGTCCAGCCTATCGACCGTCACCACAAGGCTGACGCCTGGCTGAAGGGACGAGTCCAGGGGCAAAGTCACAGCCTAGTCCCGCGACGGTAGGAGAAGGTCGTGGCCGACGGCCGGAGCCGGTGGCCGGAACTGGCGAGGGCGCGCGCGAAGCGCGCGGGGTGTGTGGGGATTTCCAAGAGGTGGTGCTAGGCGCCAGTTCCATTGCCCGAACTGGGCTTGGGCGCCGGCGGGTGGTCGGGCAGGGCAACATCCAACGCTGCCACCGGCCGCTCCAGGGTTGACACCGCCTTGGCGCAGGCCAGGGTGCGCGTTCCGCTGGGGAAATGCACCTCGACCTTGCCCGGGCCTGGCGCGCCGCTGACCACGCCGGTGCCAAAGGTGGCGTGGGTCACGCGCTCGCCAGGCAGGTAACCTTCCCTGGGCGAATAGGCGCGGGGTGGCTTCTTGGGGTCAAAGACCACCGCGGACGCGGGCGTGATTGGGTTCGACCGCGTGATGCGCCGTTTTCGAGGTCGTCCCCAACTGCTGCCCGAGCCGCCGCCGGCAGCCGCGGGCGGCGACTGGTCGCCGCGATAGTTGTGCTGGCCGCCGCAGAGCTTGCACACAACCTTGGCCACGCGGTCGCCCACCTTGGCCATAACCACATGCCAGGTGTCGCCGCAGCGGGTACAGATGTCCTCGATATCCTCTCCTACCCCAGGGGTCGACATGGTTGCTTCGACGCAGCCTCCTAATGATATGAGTCTACAGGGATCGAATCGGCTTGTGGGCTACTTCTTGAAGAACGACACCGCGAAAAGGTTTAGGGCGTCAACCTGCTGCGGCGTCAGTCGATCGCCAAACGGCTTCATTTCTTGTTCTTTTCCCTTGACCGTCCGCTTGATGCCTTCAAGGACCGACTTGCGCGCCCGCTCCACGGTCACGTCTTTCCAGTAGGCGGCCTTGGTCATGTCGTCGATGCCCATTTCTTTGCCTTGCTCGGTGTGGGCGCGGCCGTCCTCGCCGTGGCAGGTCGCGCACTTGGAATTCCATGTGCGCACGAGTTTTTTCTCAGGCTTGTAGCCCGCGGGCGGCGAAAGGGGCGTTCCTGCGGTTTCCGCCTGCGCCTCATGTCGGGAAGGAGGGCTGGCCAGAAGCACCACGAGTGACGGGACAAGGAGTAGTGGGAAGGACGAACTGCGGCGAAACATCGTGAGGCATTCTCTTATCATTTGGATGGGAACCCTGAAAGGGTTCCCAAGCCCTCCCGCGCTCTGGCTCTGGCGGGCAAAGCCCGCCTTCGCCAACGCGATCATGGGAAGCGTGAAGGCGAGCGCCAGAATCGTCTTGCAGGTAGATTGCAGGTTTGTGCCGGCCATGCATTCGCGGATTTCGCCCCTTGCCAGCGTCGTCCTGCTTGGCTGGGTCATTGCGACCAGCCAGACGATATTGCTGCGTGAGGCGCTTGCGGCTTCACAGGGCAATGAGCTGGCCATCGCCTTGGCTTTGGGCCAATGGCTGCTTCTCACCGCGGCCGGCAGCGCGGCGGCCGGGCTGCTTCCAACCCGGTTCTCCCGTCAGTTTCTCGTGGTCGGTGGCATCTTGCTGGGCGCGGCGCTTTTCGCTGCGCTGCTGACCGCACGCGGACTGCCGCGCATTTTCTCGCTAGCGCCCGGCGCCCTGCTCAGCCTTGATGAGCATGTGCTCGGGCTGTTGCTCACCCTGGCGCCAGTCTGCTTGGTGGGCGGAGCCAGCTTCACCCTAGCCTGTCGGCTGCCCGGCGTGGCTCCGGCGCGCGCCTACCTGGCCGAGGCAGCGGGTTGGCTCTTGGGCGGCGTGACCGCGACCTGGCTGGTGGAGACCTGGCAGCCCTTTGTCGTGGCCGCGGGGTTGAGTGTTGGTGCAGTGCTGGCCGTGGCCTTTCTCTCCGGCCGTGCGTGGATTTTGGCGGCGGTCGGGCTGGCCGCGGTTGCCATCCTGGGCCAGCGCGGGCTGGGCAGCATGGAGTCAGCCAGCCTGTCCTGGCGCTGGCCCGGGGAGACTATCGAGGCGAGCGCATACACTCGCCACGGCCATGTGGCTGTGCTGCTTCGGGCAGAGCAGCGCGCTCTCTACGAGGACGGCCATCTCGCCCTAGTGCTGCCCGAACGCCAGTCGTCCGAGGAGCTGGCGCACCTGGCCTTGCTGCAGGTGCGCGAGCCGCGGCGGATCTTCGTTGCACGTGGAATGGGTGGTCTTCTGCCCGAGATTCTCAAGCATCCAGTCGTCGAGGTGGCCCTGGCCGAGCCTGAAGCGATCTTGGCCGAGATGGAGATCAAGGCTGCTGACCCTGCCACCCGCCAGGCGCTGCGCGACCCGCGCGTGCACATCCTCACGGGCGATGTGCGTAGCCTTCTTCGGCGGACAACTTCTCCCTGGGATGTTGTGCTGCTTTCGACAGGCGAGCCGTCGACGCTGCTGGCGAGTCGCCTTCTCACCAGGGAGAGCTTCGCCGAGGCCAAGCGTGCGCTGCGGCCCGGTGGTGTCCTGGCCTTTGCACTGCCTGGCGCCGAGAACTACTACAGCCCGGAATTGGTGGCGCGCAACGGCTCGGTGTACAAGGCGCTGGCCTCGGTGTTCGCGCATGTCGTGGTGACGCCGCTTTCGACCAACTACTTTCTGGCCAGCGATGCGCCCTTGAGCCGCGATCCGGTGGAACTGGCGCGGCGCCTTCTGGAACGCAAGGTGAAGGCCAACTTCGTGGACGAGTATTCCCTGGCTGTGCTCATGCCTGAGGAGCGCGTGCAGTCACTTTCCAGTCGGTATAGAGACGCGGCGGTTGCGGCCAGCAGCGATCGCTTGCCCACGGCGTACCTGCACGACCTGCTGGTTTCCGGGCGCGAAGCTCCTGGGCGGGTTGCCAATCTGCTGCGTTGGGCTCTTGGCCTCGGATTCTGGACGCTGGCATTAGGGCTGGCCGTGCTGCTCCTGGTGCCGGCCCTCCTGGCCGCGCGAGGCCGCAGATCGCAGGGGCCAGCGCTTCTGGTTGTGTCTGTGGCGGGTTTTTCCAGCATGGCCTCGGCCATACTGATTCTCTCCGTCACGCAGTCGGCCATGGGGGCTTTGCATCATCTCTTGGGCGCTCTCCTGGCCGCGAACATGGCTGGGTTGGCGTTTGCCGCCACCAAGACTCCGCGCTCCGGCATCGGGCTCTGGGGTGCGCTGGGGGTTGGCCTGGTGGTTCCAGCATTTCTGCCGCTGCTCTCGCGCTGCTCGACGCAGGTGCCGCCAATTGTGATGATGGGCGCCCTGCTGGTCGCTTCGCTGGCAGCCGGCGCAGCCGTCGGGATCGCGTTTCGTGCGGCCTTGACCTCAGGCACGACGCCGGCGGCAACCTACGTCGTGGACCTGGTGGGTGCGGCCCTGGCCGCGCCAGTCGTTGCTTCGGTCGCGCTTCCCGGCTTCGGCCTCGACGCATCCTGTGCGCTGGTCGCGTTGCTGGCCGCTCCATCTGCGCTTGCCCTCGCGGTCACTCGGCGGCGATGAGCACGAACTTTCCCATGGTCCGCGGAGTCTCTTGACCCGGGGATGGCTTTCGCATTGGATAGGTCCTCCCATGACATCTACACGCACCCGATCGGTTCTTTTGTCAGCTGTCCTGTGCTTGGCTTCGACGATCGCTGTGATCCTTAGCCCCGCGGCGGAAGCCGCCAAGAATGAGAAGGCCAAGCCGGCCGCAGCCAAGAAGAAGGCAGCGCCCAGTCCGTCGGATATCAGGAAGACCAAGAAGGCGGGCAAGGCGGTCGTCGCCTCTCCTCCTCCCGCAGCAAGCCAAGCTTGGGAGGCTCCACCCAAGGACGACATCACCAAGACTCCCCTACCACCGCCCCCTGTGGAAACGAAACCTGTGCCCGCTGCCGCGCCTTCCGCCGCGCCCGCTGCCGCGCCTGCTGCGGCACCACCTGCTGCGCCCGCTGCCGCGCCACCTGCGGAAAGTGCGGCAGCACCGTCCGAGCCGCAGCCTTCTGCCCCGACCCCTCCTGAAGAAGAAACCATGCCTGTCCTGGTTCCGCCACCGCCACCTCAGTATGTCGAGCATCTAGGGCCGAGCGCGTATCCCGGCAGGTTGCGCGGCCTGTACGGCGGATCGTTGTGGCTCGAACCATCCTTCCACGGCCTGCAGTGGCCCTACATGACAAGGACCGGGGTCGGTGTCTCCGGCTCGGTATGGGTCGACAGCGGCTACGAGAAAATCACAAGTGAGAATCCCGGTGAGCCGAAGATCGCCAACTTGTTGCAGCACGGCCGCGCGGTTCTGCGCGTCACACCGATCTACGTCAGCGGCCGGTTTTTCATTCAGGGCCAGGTCGAGTTGGTCGGCAACGGGTGTCAGAGCGCGGACAGAAGCATGTGCGATCAGTCTGAAAAAGGGACAGTCGACGTCGATGACCTTTGGCTGCGCATAGGGCAGTGGAACGTCTGGGACCTCAAGGTCGGGCGTTTTGAAGGATGGGAAATCTATCACACAGGCATGGGCCTCGACATCAACACCCTGGAGCGACGGGGAGCGTGGCAGACGGTGACGGGCCCGGGCTTCCTTCCTGCCCCTCAGTACTACGGCGTGAACTACATGCATGACCGGCCGCGGGGCATGGGGTTGGGCTACGCTGCGCTACATTTCTACCCTCTCAGCGTTCTGCGCTTCGAGCTGCTCGGCGAGCTTGGAACCGACGACGCAGCTGACTCGAGCGCAGCAACCGCGGCTGCGGCCGGTGGAACCACCACCACCGCTGCCGGCGGCAACAACGTCTGGGGCGCACGTCCCAGCGCTATCTTCGACCTAGGGTGGCTGAAGCTCAAGGCAGGGGCAGAGTACCAGAGTGTGACAGCCTCGATGCAGATGCTCAGCAATGGTGCCTTTGTGGACGACAAGACCGAGACAACCAAGCTAGGCGTGGGGGCTGCGTTCCAGCTAGTTTTCGATCCGTACGTCGAATTCGGCGGAAATATCGGGTGGGGCGATGTGAAGCAGAAAGATGCAAGCGGGGATTCGGACTCCACGGGTTCCTACACAACGACCAGCGTGGGCGGTTTTGCCAATGTTCGCCTAGGTCGCCGGGGATCGGGCTTCGAAGATCTGTTGCTCGGCGGAGGCGCCAACTGGACGACGCAGTACTACAGCCACAAAGTGGCCAACTCAGATGCCGACTATACTGCACACCTGCAGATCTTCGGGGCAGTCCAGTACCTCATCGCCAAGCAGCTTTTTGTCAAGGCGGTTATCGCCTATGCCCGCGCCGACATCTGGCCAAGCGGCCAGCCTGACTCCCTCGCCAACGCGATGTGGAGCGGTCGTATCCGCCTGATGTACCTATACTAGATGGGAACCCTGGGAGGGTTCGCTTCGCCCTTCGGCCCCCCACCCGCCACCACCTCCCCGCTCGCTTCGCTCGGCCTCGCCATACCCTCCCGCGACGGGCGCGCGCGNNGCGCTCTGGCTCCGGCGGGCGAAGCCCGCCTTCGCCTACGCGATCATGGGAACCCTAAACTCTGATTTGGCGCTACGCCCGGGCCGCGGTGCCCTCTGGCGTGCCGGAATCTGGTCCGGGCACCACCACGGGCATCGCCTCCAGGGTCAACTCCAGAGCCTCCTGGATGCGTTTGACGAAGACCAATTCCAGGTCTCTGCGCACGCTCTCGGGGATGTCGACCATGTCCTTGCGGTTGCGGTCGGGAAGAATCACGCGCTTGATCCCGGCCCGGTGCGCGGCCAACACTTTCTCTTTGATTCCGCCCACCGGCAGAACGCTGCCGCGCAAAGTGATCTCTCCGGTCATGGCCACGTCTCCGCGCACCCGACGGCCGGTGAACAGCGAGGCCAGCGCCACGATCATGGCCACGCCCGCCGAAGGTCCGTCCTTTGACACTGCCCCGGCCGGCACGTGCAGGTGCACGTCCAGCTTCTCGAAATCCGGGTTGAGGTTGAACTCCTCGACATGGGTGCGCACCCATGACAGGGCCGCGCGCGCCGATTCTTTCATCACGTCGCCCAGGTGGCCGGTGAGGATGAGGTTGCCCTTGCCTGGCATCTGCGACGCCTCGATGAAGAGGATGTCGCCGCCAGTGGGCATCCAGGCCAGGCCAGTGGCCACGCCCGGTACCTCAGTTCGCTCGGCAACCTCGGAGAAAAACTTCTGCGGCCCCAAGAACTCGGCGATCTGCGCCGGGTCGAGTTTGGGCTGATAGGGTTCGTTTTCTGCCACCTTGACCGCGACGGCGCGGATGACATTGGCCACCTCGCGTTCCAAGTTGCGCACGCCCGCCTCGCGGGTGTACTGCTCGATGATCGTGGTCAGGCTTTCCTCGTCGAAGTTGATCTGCCTCTCGTCCAGTCCGTGCTCGGCGATCTGCTTGGGCACCAGGTGGCGCTTGGCGATCTCCAGCTTTTCATCGCGCGTGTAGCCCGGAATCTCCAGCACCTCCATACGGTCGAGCAGCGCGGGCGGAATGGTGTCCAGTGTGTTGGCCGTGGCAATGAAGATGACGCTGGACAGGTCGAAGTTGACTTCGAGGTAGTGGTCGGAAAACGCGTTGTTCTGTTCGGGGTCCAAGACCTCCAGCAGGGCTGCCGCGGGATCGCCGCGGAAGTCGGCGCCCAGCTTGTCGATCTCGTCNNGCCTCGTCGCGCACACCGCCCAGCGAGGCGCGAATGAACTCGCGCGAGAGCGAGCGGGCCACCGACTTGCCGAGAGAAGTCTTGCCCACCCCGGGTGGTCCCACCAGGCACAGGATGGGGCCTTTCTTGCTGGGCGCCAGCTTGCGTACCGCCAAATACTCCAGCACCCGCTTCTTGACCTTCTGCAGATCGTAGTGGTCGGCATCCAACACCTTGCGCGCCTGGTCCAGGTCCAGCGTGTCGGTGGTCGACTTCGACCATGGCAGTTCGACCAGCCATTCCAGGTAGGTGCGCTGCACGGTGTACTCGGCCGACGAGGGCGCCATCTGGCGCAGGCGTTCGAGCTGCTTGCGCGCCACCTTGGCCGTGTCTTCCAGCATGCCCGACGCCTTGATCTTCTCTTCAAAGGAATCGAGGTCGCTGCTTTCGTCGCCCTCTCCCAGCTCGTCCTGGATGGCCTTCAGCTTCTGGCGCAGCACCGCCTCGCGCTGATGCTTGGAGAACTCCTCGCGCACCTGCGTGTCGATCTTCTGCTTGACCTTGATCAGCTCGACCTTGCGCTGCAGGAGAACCAGCAGGCGGCGCAAGCGCTCGGCCACGTCCACCTCGACGAGAAGCGAGGCGCGCTCCTCAGCCGAAAGATCCACGGTGGCCGCGGCTATATCGCCCAGGCGCGCCGGATCCTTGTTCTGGTCCAGGATCTGGGCCGCCTCGTCGGGAATGTCGGGCGAGATGGCGATGAGCTGCTTGGCCACGTCGTATACGGCCATGCCCAGCCCGTCGATCTCGATGGGATCCTTGCGAATCTCAACCAGCGGATCATAGGTGGCGACCAGGAACGGCTTTTCTTGTACGAAGCCGGTGATGCGGCGTCGTTCGACGCCCCGGAGCACCGCCGTGACCCGGTTCTCTGCCGCCTTGACGATGCGCACGACTTCGCCCTCGACACAGACACCATAAAGGTCAGCGCCGGCAGGTTCCTCCACGTCCGCGTCTTTCTGGGTTCCGACCAGCAGGTGGACCCCCTTGCCTGGCAGGCTCTCGATCAGCCGCAGCGAAGACAGGCGTCCGATCTCCACGGGCATGACCGCGCCGGGGAACAGCACCAGGTTCCGCAGCGAAAGCAGAGGAAGCGATCGTGAGCCTTCGGGGGGCGTCATCTTGTTAATCCAAAACTAGGCTGGCAGAGTGGGAACCGCAAGCCCGCGAGCGTCGAAAGATCGCCGCTGCAGCCAGCCGGGTTGATGTTGTGGTTGTCAGCTTGCATCAGAAGCCTCGGACTTTTTGGGGCCGGGTGCGACGTTCCAGCTCCTCAGCCAGGTGACGAGACTCGATGTCATCAGGTTTGAGACGCGGGACGACAATCTCGATACGGCAAAGCTGGTCACCGCGGCCACCCTCGGGCCGCTTGATCCCCTTTCCGCGCAGACGCAGCTTGGCGCCGCTGGAGGTGCCCGGCGGAATGGTCAGCCTGACCGTCCCGTCCAGGGTCGGGACATCGATCTGCGTGCCGAGCACGGCCTCGCCCAGGGTCAGCGGCAGCGTCAACTCGACGTCGTCCCCATTGCGGCGCAGGTGGGCATCGGGTTGCACAACGATGTCCAGGTAGAGATCACCCGGCTGGCCTGACTTGGGTGCGGGCGCGCCCTGGCCCGGCACACGCAGGCGAGCCCCGGTCTCTACGCCAGCGGGGATGTTGACGTTCACCGAGGTCCCACTTCCCGAGCGAAGGGTCTGACGCCCACCGAGGGCAGCGGCCTTGAAGGTGACCTCCAGGGTGCCCACCATGTCCGCGCCCCGCGCCGGGGCGCGGCTTCGGCCCCGACCCCGCGCAGCAGCGTTTCCGAAGAGATTCGCAAACATGTCGCCGAGATCGCCGAAGTCGCCCATGTGCGCGCCGCCGCTGCCCCCACCGAAGACCTGCGCGAAGGCGTCTGGGTCAAAGCCCTCGGGCATGCCGTCCGCGCCCACTGGCGCAGCCCGCAGGCGATCGTACTCGCGCCGTTTCTGTTGGTCGGAGAGAACCGTATAGGCCTCGTTGATCTCCTTGAAGCGCTCGGTTTTCTTCTTGTCCCCGCCAGTGGCGTCCGGATGGTTCTCCTTGGCCAGCTTGCGGTACGCCTTCTTGAGCGCGTCCGCGCTTGCATCTTCGGAAACGCCGAGGGTTTTGTAGAGGTCCTTCATCGTTCCCACTAGCTTACAGCGGATGAAGCCACGGGTGGCTTGAGACTGAAGCCCAGCTCGTCGCCTTTGCGCGTGACCCACACGGTCTCACCAGAAACGAATTCGCCGGCAATTAGGCGCCGAGCCAGAGGATTTTGCAGGTAGTTGGTGATGGCGCGCTTGAGTGGCCGCGCGCCGTATACCGGGTCGAAGCCCTTGTCGGCCAGAAACGACACCGCCGCCGGGGCCAGCGCGATCCCGACATCGCGCTCGCTTAGGAGCTTGCGGAAGCGTTCGATTTGCAGCTCGACGATGCGGTCCAGGTCCGCTCGGCTGAGCCGTTCGAAGAGTACGATATCGTCGACCCGGTTGAGGAACTCGGGCCGAAAGGTGCGGCGCAGATCATCCATGACACCCTCGGTGTCGGGGGTATCGCCGAGCAAGCGTTGACTGCCGACGTTGGAGGTCATGATGACGACCGTGTTGCGAAAGTCGACCGTGCGACCCTGGCCGTCGGTCAGCCGCCCGTCGTCGAGCAGTTGCAGAAAGACATTAAAGACGTCGGCGTGCGCTTTTTCGATTTCATCGAAGAGCACCACCGAATAGGGCCGCCGGCGCACCGCCTCGGTGAGCTGGCCCCCTTCTTCGTAGCCGACGTAGCCGGGGGGCGCCCCGAGCAGGCGCGAGACGCTGTGTTTTTCCATGTACTCGGACATGTCGATGCGCACGACATGGGTTTCATCATCGAAGAGGAAAGCGGCCAGGGCGCGCGCCAATTCGGTCTTTCCCACGCCGGTTGGCCCCAAGAAAATGAACGAGCCGATGGGCCGGTTGGGATCTTGCAATCCCGCGCGCGCGCGCCGAACCGCGTTGGCGATGGCCTCGACTGCCCGATCCTGGCCCACCACCCGCTCGTGCAGGCGCGCCTCCATGTTGGTCAGCTTGGCCTGCTCGCCCTCCAGCATCTTCTCCACCGGAATGCCGGTCCACTTGGACACCACGGCGGCGATATCGTCCTCGGTGACTTCCTGCCGGAGGAACGAGCCATTCTTTTGCGCTTCCGCCAGCTCGTCGTTCTTGGCCTGGAGCTTCTTCTCCAGCTCGGGCAAACGGCCAAAGCGAATCTCGGCCGCGCGTCCCAGGTCGCCCTGCCGCTGCAGAAGCTGCGCTTGCGTCTTGGCCTCCTCGATCTCGCTCTTCAGTTTCTGCAGGTCGGTGATGACCTGTTTCTCGCGCTGCCAGGTCAGTTTCATGCGGTCCACCCGCTCGCGCAGTTCCGCGATCTCGGACTCCACCTCGGCCAGGCGGTTGCGGGAGGCTTCGTCGCTCTCCTTGGCCAGGGCTGATTGTTCCATCAGGTGGCTGGTCAGGCTGCGCTCGAGTTGGTCGATGGGCTCGGGCAGCGATTCCAATTCCATCTTCAAGCGGCTGGCTGCCTCGTCGACCAGGTCGATGGCCTTGTCAGGAAGCTGCCGTCCCGAAATGTAACGATGCGAGAGCCGCGCTGCCGCCACCAGAGCATTATCACGGATGCGGATGCCGTGGTGGACCTCGTAGCGCTCTTTCAGGCCGCGCAGGATGGCCACCGTGTCGTGCACTGACGGCTCGCCCACGAAGACAGGCTGGAATCGACGCTCCAGCGCCTTGTCCTTCNNGGCTTGAGCATGTTGGCCGCGTCGACCGCGCCCTCGGCCGCGCCTGCGCCGACCAAGGTGTGCAACTCGTCGATAAAAAGAATGACCTGGCCCTCGGCCGCCGCGATTTCCTTGAGCACCGCCTTGAGCCGGTCCTCGAACTCGCCGCGAAACTTGGTGCCCGCCACCAGCGAGCCGAGATCGAGCGCCAGGATGCGCTTGCGCTTGAGCGATTCCGGCACATCGCCGGACGCGATCCGCTGGGCAATGCCTTCCACGATGGCGGTCTTGCCCACGCCCGGCTCGCCGATGATGACCGGGTTGTTCTTGGTGCGGCGGGAAAGCACTTGCAGAGTCCGGCGCACCTCTTCATCGCGACCGATGACCGGGTCCAACTTGCCCTGGCGGGCCAGCTCGGTCAGATCGCGGGTGTACTTG
>PMKP01000483.1 GCA_003157775.1 Myxococcales bacterium
GGCGTCGCCGAGGCCGTGAAGCTCACGCTGTCGATGAAGAAGGGGAATTAGGCGGCACCGGTAGGCGGTTCAGGTCGGGAGCTGACCTAGTCCTTCAGCAGGCACGCGGCCCTTGCTTTTGCGAAGCGAACGCCAGAAGATGTTTCGGGTCGCAGTTGCCTACCGGAGACATGGAAGGCCGACGCGGGGGGAAGACAAACCTCATTCCCCTGCGCGTTGGGACACGCAGGAAAGAGAGGAACCCTAGTGGCGAAGAGAATCTCTGTAATCAACTTCAAAGGTGGTGTCGGGAAGTCCGCGCTTGCATTGCACCTTGGCTGCTACTTGGCAGACCGTCGGAAGAAGCCATCCCGCGTCCTGCTTGTTGATGTGGATCATCAGTCGACGCTATCCATCATCGTGATGAAGAAGCCGAAGACATGGGATTCGGCAGTTGACGCCAATCTTACATGCAACCGCATTTTCACCTCTTTCACGACGCAGGGGGCTCAGCTTCCCGGGATCGAGATTATCGACGAGAAGCCCCTTGCACCACAGTACCCCACTCTGGACATCCTTCCCGCGCAGCTTGAACTGGATGACACAGAGATTGAACTTGCGGCTACGACTATCGGCAACGCGTTGGCGTCCGAATGGCAGAAGCGCACGCTTCTTGCAAAATGGCTCGCCACGAGTGGCGTTGACGACAAGTACGACTTTGTTGTGTTCGATTGTCCGCCTGCCACAAAGATCGTCAGCCAGAACGCTATTGCAGCCAGCCACGCCTACGTTATGCCTGTCATTCCTGACAGCATATCCGCACGCGGGGTTACGCACTTCAAGAACCTCGTGACAAACAGAATCGACACGCGAATGAAGGGCTTTGCCGCAGCAGTCCGACAATCCGACATCCCCTCAACTTTCGTGCCAGATACTCAGCTCGCTGGCATCGTCATCTCGATGGCCCAGACCCATGGACCGGCGGACAGCGGGTACATCAACGAGCACACAAATATCGACCGAGCCACCGGCGTGGCAGAGTCGCTTGGAAATGGTTGGCCCGTGTACTGGCAAGGCCAGAACGTGAATGTGACGAATCGGGCCTTGCCCCAGATGTTCGACAAAGTGTGCGAGGAGCTCGTAGTATCCAGGCTGGGCTGGTAGGGATGGCTATTCAGGAACAGTCCAGGCGGCACCTTGTAGCGGAACTTTGCGACCTTCTCGCGAAAGTGGAACCGCTAGTCGGGGGACCGCTCGGCCGAAATGAGGAACTGGCTGCCTTCGTGAACGAGATTCGGCGGGCCTTGGGACGGATGCGACACCTTTCCTCCCAAGAACTCCTGACCTTGCTTGGTCAGACCACAGCGAGAGCGCACAAGCCAGTACAAGAAGATCCGAGCAAATATGCTCACACATCTCTCGACGGTGTTGATGCGCTCCTAGAAGACGCCCGCACAACTAGGAGCGAGCTCTTGGCCATCGCCTCCAGTAAGTTTGGTGCAACGATAGGCACGCTCAAGCGGCTCGGCCGGGACGCGCTAGTCGAACGGCTCCGTGGCATGGTTCGGAACGAGCGAAGCCATGATGCAATCGAAAGGTTGGCATCTTCCGAACCAGGGAAGGCTGGCCCGACAGGCTAGTTGGTATGTCTTTCCGTCTGTTATCCCGACCTTCGGAAGGGAAGTGCGTTCTTCTACCCAAGTGCCGGTCAATATCCGATTCCGGCTAAGCGATGGCACGGGTGTGCTTCAACCTATTCGGCGAGCTCAAGCGCGACCTGGCCCTCGCTATCCGAGTCATGGGCCGACTGGCACCGAGCAGGGTCAAGACCGTCTAGCGGATCGAATTTGAACACTCACCAGGCCGAGGGGACCCGAGATACACGGCTGACCGTTCTGCCTTCGACGTCTACGTCGAGTACGAGTGCATCGACGGGAAGAAGGGATTTCTGGGAATCGAGGTGAAGCACCACGAGGACATGAACGATGCCCTGGCACCCCACCGAGAACGCTACGACGAGGTTGCACAGGGCATGGGCTGTTTTCACCCCAGCCACCTGCCAGACCTGCGCATGACGCCCGTCAACCGGCCATGGTGGGACCACATGCTGGCCAGGAGTATGCTGCCGGTGGCCCCCGCCCTACCCTGGTTCGTCGTCGTCCGCTGCAGCTGTTCCTAGGCTCGAAGGGGGGACGCTGACCAGTCGAGACGTCCCTGACGCAGCGGCGAGGGCACGATTCTCCTCTGGATCGAGCAAGGGTGTGTCGCTCTGTGGACGTCGGACTTGGCATGAAGTGCAGTACCGCCCTAGTTCGTGGACACCGCCGTCAAAAGACCAGAGGGTTTCAACCGTCTCCAGCACCTGGGCGGTCGACACGATCAGCGCGTCGTTCAAGCGCTGTTGGGCGGAATAGCGCTTTCCGCATTTCGCACATGTCTCCGACCGGTCTGAGCCAAGACACCGTGGGCAGACGTGTTCGGTGGCGCGCCGTTTTCTAAGTAGCTCGCCGGCAAATTCCACGATTGGTCTGTCCAGGCGCTCTACTACGACCTTTCTCAGTATGGGCTCCATTCGCTGATATTCATCGGGTCGGAGGAGCCGAGTGTACTCAAGCCACGCAATGGCCGACACACGCACCGAGGGCAATCGCCGCAGGAGATCCAGGCACGTTTCATGCCTTGCTCCTGCTGCAGGGTCTTTCGTGGTCCTGGATGTCGTCATCGATGCATATACCAGCACGAGCGTATCGACCATCTCGGGACACTCGACTGGGACAGTCATCGCGTTTCCAAATCCGAAATGATGTCCGCGAGTTCAGCATCGCTGCGGGGCTCGATCACGGACAGGGCGACATCCGTGAACTCTGCGCCCGACGCGACTTCAAACTCCTGCGCGCCAGTGACAAGAGCCCCGCGCTTGTCCACCACCCAGTTGCCGTCGACGTCCTTCATCCAACTAACCTCTATTTCGACCCTGACCAGTCTTTCGTCCCTGGCAGCATCGAAGAGCAGCTTCAACACGTTGGTAGAGACGTTGCCAGCCACGGAGATGTCGCGGGCTTCGCCGTTGACCCGTATACGAATCACAAGGCCCTGCCCCTCGTCCCTCCGCCCTATTCTAAGGACGCGTCCATACGCCTCACTTGTTCCGCGGACGATGCTGTCCGGCGGCGTTTCGTGTCTCGCTGCCGCTTCCATCGCGTTGACGAAGTCGTGGTCTATCTTCCCGATGGGACTGGCCCGACCTGGGGCAAAGACTTCAAGACCCATTTCTGCCAGGGATCTACTTTCCTTCGCTATCGCATCCGCGGCACGCTTCATCAACGGGTTTCGCTGAACGGTCAAGAGCGGTGCGGAAATCAAGCCCGACAAGGAGCGAAGCACGCGACGGCCCGCTGGTCTCTGCGCTCGGACGGCGATCCGCATGTCAAGGTTGCTCACGACCATCGTTACGCTTCCGTCTTGCAGGTCGGGGTCCGAGGCTTCAAGCGCTCGGGCGATCATTCGCGCCGCGTCTTGCACGCGCTTCGGGGTCGCCGCCGACGGCGTTCTCAGCTCAAGCAGCATCTTCGGGTCTTTGGCGGGCATGGTCTGGCCCTATGCTAGACCGAAACGGCGTCTGAAGTGCTATTTTTGGCACCAGCCGGTCAGTCTCCGGCCAGCATGGTGACGGCCCGTCATCTAGAGGGCATACAGCATGAAGCCCGAGATGTCCGACGGGCCGGCGCCTCCCACCGATAGTTCCTGCCAACCAACAGGCACTCCCTTGGTTGCGCGGAGGTGGATTGGGTCCGACCACGTTCCAGGGTGGCTGCCCCCAGTCGCAGGGAGCGCCACGCGTTTGCTGGTGGCATTTCCAATGCGGTACTCCAGCACGCTGTTTTGTCCGAAGGATCGCGCACGGGCCACAAACTCGCACGCCGACGGCGAGACAAACACTTGAAGTCCAGAAAGCCCTTGGATTGGCGGCAATGGCTGGTTTTCCGACAGAACGCGGTTCTGACTAAGAGGCTGACCAGTCGAGAGGCTCATCGAGAGGAATGAGAACAGCAGCCGTGCCCGCGGGTCTATCGTCTCGGCTGCCAGCAGGCGGTCAATCTCTGCGGCCAGCGCCGCTCCGTCGGAGATCGTACATTCCTCCTCCTGCAGGACAATGCACTTGCGAAGAAGCGACAGGGTGGCTTCAAGCCCACGCGCATTTGGAAACTTGGTCAAGAGCGCGCTGAATGCACGTTCGGCCTGCGACGCCATCACGTTGTCGCCGCCAGAAACCAGAAAGTAGATGACCTTTGCGAGCATGAAGACGTCGACCACCTTGGTGTACGTCGGCAGGTCACCGAAGCGCACCCAGTCTGGAACCCAGTCCCTGCTGTGTATCTCAGCCCCAGTGATCCGGGTGACGTCCTCGCCGGGGAGAACGATGCCAAAGTCCCCGAGGACAAGATGGCCATCATCGGCAACAAAGACGTTCTTCGGCTTTACGTCGCGGTGGACAAAGCCGCTACGATGCAGCATGCCGAGCCCGTCCGCGATGGGGCGGATATCCTCAAGGACCGCCAGCGGATTCCCGATGTATTTTTCTCGGTTCACCTCCTGTTGAAGGTCGCCCCTGGAGTGATACTCGACGGCGAACCACGTTGGCGGAGTCCTGGCATCGGTATCGAACAGGCGGATCAGCGCAGGGTGCTTGTGCTGTTTCATGGCCTGGATCTCACGTTGGAAACGCAGATCCTCGGCGCCTCCCGTGGCCGGAACGTGGGGAATCTTCACCGCCGCAATCCCGCTGCGGGTGTGCGCAGCCAGGAGCAGTCGACCCACCAGGCCCGGAATAACCGCCTTCGGATCGGCGGGTTGTGGCCCAAAGCGCCCGGAGCCGAGGTGGTTCGCCGTGGTGTTCATGAGTAGAGAACCGTAGGCGTCAAGGTCCTGGCCGATACTCGTTCTTGCGCAGAGAAACACGGCACCACCGCCACCCTCTCCAATCAGCTCCACAGGACTCCACGGGGAGCCGGTCAATTTCGTACGCGCTTGATCGAGGGTGATAGTCATCAGTTCCACAGATTCCGCCCGCTCAGTGCCGTCGTCAACGCCCGAAACACCAAAACGCGTTATGATGACCGTTCGTCCACACAGATCACCGTCCCGTGACTGCCACTTCGCCCAACTTCGCCTTTCTGGAACCACGTGAGCCGCTGCTTTGCCAGCTCGGCACGTTGGCGGAGCGGTTCTTTCTCGACGATCCCAACACCTGCCTGCTGAAGCTGCGGCAGTTTGGTGAGGTGATGGCCCAGCGGGTGGCGGCGTACAACCGCGTGTACACGTCCACCGACGAGAACCAGATCGATATTCTCCGGCGCCTTGAGTCCCAGCAGCTCCTGCCACCACGGGCGGCCGAGCTACTCCATGGCATCCGCATAGTCGGCAACCGTGCCACGCATCAAGTCAAGGGCGACCACGGCCAGGCGCTGCAGACGCTGAAGATGGCACGAGATGCAGCCGTATGGTTTCACCGCAGTTTTGTGGCGGGCCCAACCTTGGCGCTGGGACCGTTCGTTCCACCTGCCCGCCCCGCGGATGCGACCGAGGCCCTGACGAAGGAACTGGCGCGCTTGCGAGCCGAGCTGGATGAAGCGCGAACCACAGCCGACCGCGCCAAGGCCACCGCTGAAGAGCACGCTCGCCTTCGGGAGTCATCCGAGGACCAAGCGCGGAGGGAAGCGCGAGACCGAGCCTTCTACGAAACCTACGCGGCCGAGGTGGAGGCACGCCTGGC
>PMKP01000013.1 GCA_003157775.1 Myxococcales bacterium
GAAGGCGTCGCCAGCCGCAGGACCCTCCTCATCGCGTCTTCCCGCGCTTCCTCGGGGATGGCCGGGTTCAGCCGCTGCATGGCCTCGCGCAAGCGTCCCACCAGCACCACATCGCCGAAGCTCTCGCGCTCTGCCGCAGGTTCGCCTGGTGCCAGGTGCGGCCCGTGTGCGACCGCATAGCCCAGCTCCCCGAACCAGGTCAGGGTGGCGTCTTCGACGGTGGTTTCGTTGAAAGTCATTTCTTGGCGACGTGGGGGTATATGCAATGAATCCGGCTACTCAACGCGTGATGCTCGGGCAAACCCATCTTCGTGTGGAAATCGCTGACCACCTTGCGCCAGCGGGACGGGGTCGAGGGGCAGACCTTGTACGTGTCGCCGATGAAGTACACGTACACCAGTCGAGCCGGCTCGTTGTTGTCCAACAAGAAGCGTAGGCAAGCCATGCGGTTGGCAATCTGGTAGCCACGGCCGAGCCACACCTGCTCAACACTGGGCCACCGTTCGCTGTCACCGCCACAGTGCTGGTAGGTTTCTCTCAATCGCTCCGTGATCTTTTCTAGGCTGGGACCGCCTGCACCGCACTTGCTCCTTGTCGAGGCGAACTCGGCCTCATGTGCCTTCGCCTCGACAAGGAGCCACTCGGATTGGCCGTCCAGGTGAAGCCTGCCAACGGCGTCCCAGCTCGGAACGCCGTCGCGATTCTCCTTGCCGGGCTTCCGGTCTGGCCAGAAATCCTTCCATGCGGCACCGCCACGCTCGGGAAGAAAGTCCATGCTTTTCAACTCGCCGTCCTTCGTCATGTCTTCAGGGTTGAAGGGGGCATCGAGCCATTCAATCCACTCGGCGCTCCGCACACCGTCCGTTTTGAGCTCATCAAGCAATCTTGTATCGAACTGCGTGCGATGCCTGCCGAGCATTCGTAGCAAATGAAACTCGCTCCCGTAACCAATGCGCATCTTGCCCATCAGATGGTCTCCCTTTCCTTGGCGGCTTCTGGCAGGCGTAACTCCCCGCTCAGCAACTTCGGCAGCAGGGTGTCGCGCAGGATGGCGAGGGTGCGGGACTGGTAGAGGTTGCCGTTTATGCGTTCGAGCATCGGTTCGATGATGCGCGTGAACGTTCCGGCGACGGACTTCGGCGGCAGCGCGACCTTGAACGAGCCGATGTCGCCCCAGTTGGTGCGCGGCATCTTGGTGCCCGTCGAGGCGAGGTCGGTGAACTGAATCAGCTCGTCGCTGCTCGCATGGCCAAGAAGGAACCCAAACCACTCATGGTCTTTGGGTGCAAGGACAAGAATGTCGGTGGAGCAGACGCCATCGATAGGGGCGACACCGACTTTGTGGAAGTAGGGACGCAGCTTGCCGAAGAGAATCTCGCCTTTCGTGAAAGCGGACTTGCCGCTGGCGACGTCAGCAGACTCGTCCCAGTCGCCGAGAGCGATGCATCGGCGGGGCATGTGCTCCAGTGCGATGTAGGGCGTGTTCGGGGCAATCTCGCCGGGCTGTACTCCGCGCCGGGAGTTGGTGCCGATATCAGCAAGGCAGCCCGTCGTCCATCCCTGTGGGATGGGTCCGAGCGGGGAGTCTTGGAAGGCGGTGGGAAACAGGGCGGCGGTGGGTTTGTCGAGGCCGTCGGGTTTGCGGCCGTCGAGTTTGGCGCGGACGGGGTCGAAATCCACGAACCAGCTCTGGAANNCATCGCCTCCAGGGTCGCGTTCATTCGCCGGTTCAACTCGATCTTGTCGTCCAGCGCCCCAAGCACCGCCGCGATGGCCTTCTGCTCGGCGAGGGGGGGGAGGGCAAGTGGGAGTTGCCGAATCACACCCTCGTTTAGGTTCGGCATGACAGCGCCCACCGCGTGTTGCTTGAGCCACTTGATAGATTCGTCGGACGAAAGAAGGAATGAGAGAAATTCGGGGTCTATTTCGGTGCCTGTGACCCGAAGAAGGAGTGCGCCAGTACCACAAATCCAGCCCTCCTGCAGTGGAGCGACAATTGCTGAGAGACCGGTGGCCTGCACGCCGCGACGTGCAAAGAGAATGTCGCCAGCCTTCAGTCTGTGACGAGATAGTCGTGTCGCGGTTTCCCCTGCTATCTCTGGAATGCCGTCTGGTAGAAGCCGCCTACGACCGATTCCTTCCGTCGGCACGACTGGTATTCCGCTCGGCACATAGTCGAATGAATGCAGTTGAGAACCGAAGGGACCCGTTTGGGTATGCAGGGCACCCTCGTCACAGAGTGCCCCGACGGTTGTTTCGCGCCATCGCCTACCCGCCATACCCAAGCCCCTTCAGGTTCGCCCTTATCGCCCTTTCCAGCTTGGCTCCTTCCGCGAATTGCTCATCCAGCTCCGTCACCAGCCGCGCCATCTTGTCCGCGAAGGGCTCGCCGTCGTCGGCGACCTCCTCAGCACCGACGTAGCGGCCGGGAGTGAGCATGTAGTCGTGGGCAGTGATTTCGGCGGCGGTGGCAGACTTGCAGAAGCCAGCGACGTCCTTGTACTTGCCCGCGCCCTTGTCCCCGCGCCAGGCGTGGTAAGTGTCGGCAATCCTGGCTAGGTCGGCGTCAGTCAGCTCGCGGTGGACGCGGTCGATGAGGCTGCCGAGACTACGGGCATCGAGAAAAAGGGTCTGCTTGCGTCGGTCGCGGCGTTTGCCGTCGTTCTTGTTCTTGGCCAGGAACCACAGGCCGACGGGAATCGGCGTGCTGTAGAAGAGCTGACCGGGCATCGCGACCATGCAGTCCACCAAGTCGGCCTCAATGATGGCTTTGCGGATGTCGCCTTCGCCGGATTGGTTCGATGACATGCTGCCGTTTGCGAGCACGAAGCCAGCCATGCCGTTCGGCGCGAGGTGGTGAATGAAGTGCGAGACCCAGGCGAAGTTGGC
>PMKP01000294.1:0-9194 GCA_003157775.1 Myxococcales bacterium
ACGGATCAGAAATCGGTTGTCATTCAACGGGGCGCCGGTGGAGGTATTGAGCTGGTCCTGCGAGGTCTGATTCACGTTGAGATCGGCCTGCACGAAACCGGAGACTGTGAGCCATGAGAGTCTTGCCAGGCGAGGTTCTGCCTTCAGGGCCGCCTCGATTTCAGCTCGCGCGTTGGCCCGGGCGCGCACCTCCGCGGCCTCGCGGGCCGCCCGTTCTTCGGCCAGCTTGGACTCGAACTCCTCGCGCAGCTTGGCCAGCTCGGCTCGCTGCTGTGCCAACTGAGCTGAAGTTTCTTCCATTGCTTTGCGGGACTCGTCGCTGGCCACTGGAGCGTTGTCAGCCGGAACAGGATCCGGCACCTGGGCAAAAGGGAGAGTCTGCCCAAGCGCCGGTCCTGCAAGTCCGAACAGCGCACCGACGCAAAGCAGCCCAAGAATCAAGGCCCGCCTTTGCGGCCAGCCGACTCCAAATCGTGCGCGGATGGCCACGGCTGCTTTGCGGAATATCCTGCGGTGCACCGTTGTTTCTCTCGTGCTACTGAGCCGAGCAGGTTGGATAGGGGACCGGCGGATTGGCGCCGGGGTCTAGCGCCGACACCGTCGAATCGGGAATCGCGTTGATAATGGCAAGGTGGCATTGTTGCGGGGTCAGGTCGGTGCAGATGTCAATTGGGATCCCGACTTCACCGCCTAGAGCGTCGGCCGTTCCAGGAGCAGGACCGTCGATTCCAGCGTCGGGAGGGCCACTGGAAGTCGGGGCGTCCTCGTTCCCGGCATCCACCACAGCGCCGCTCGTGCTGGCCGCTGCATCGGGGCCAATCGCGCCACCCGCCCCTCCGGTGCCAGTCGCGCCACCGGTGGCGATTGTGCCGCCTGCGCCGATATTCTGAACATCGGTGTTATTGTTGCTGCTGCTGCAAGCAACCCAGCCCGTCAACGCCAATGCGAGTGCCAATGTCGAGATTTTGCAGAGATTCATTGTGCATTTCCTCCTGTAAACTACTCGCAGTAACCGGTCTGGCAGCGCGTGCCAGGCACCGCGGCGCAATCAGCGTCGCTCTTGCAATGTATGGTGCAGGTGCCAGGCGCCGACTGCACCAACTTGGCCGCCTCAAAGGCGCAGGTGCAGGAAACCGGCGGGTGGTACGGCGAGAAGAGGCCACCATCCTTGTCAATCTTGACCTTCATGGCACATTGGGGAACGTCACCGCCGATAGCGACCGTATTGACGTACTTGATGTTCTGGGTGTCGGCGGGGTCGATGGGCACAGCGCCGGTCAGCCAGTCGACAACTACTTTCGCATTGGGTGCGGGCGCCGGGGCTCCACCGTAGGTCGCAATCAACGGAATGAAGAAATGCAGGGGTCCTTGGATCATGTAGTGGCCGTCGCGCACGTTCTTCAGGTCAGTGGCAATGGCACTCGAGTCAGCGTAGTAGGCATTGGTCTGCCCAATGCCGCGGAAGGCAACCGCGTTGAGATTTGCCCTTTGGCCCGCATAGAAATCTGCGGCCAAGAAACCGATCCCGTTTTGCTGATAGTTCGGATTCAAGAGAGACTGCACCATGGCGCTGCTTGATCCGTTTGCAGCGCCCTTGAAAGCGGTTTCCGGCACGCCGATGTTCCTGGCAACCAGGATCTGGGTGCCCGAGGTTGCGCTGCGCTGCTGGATGGCGTTCTCGTTGGTGAAAGGGGGAACCCCGCTATTAGTGCCACAGCCCCAGATGGCTGCCCCCTGTTGAGAGGAAATCGCCGTGGTGGTGTAGTTGGCCTTGGGCACGACGATCAGCATCGACTGCTCCGGACCGTCCCATTCCCCAATATTGGCGGGCCTGTCAATGTTCTGGCAGGAGGAAAAGGCGACGTCGGAAATCCCGATGGACGCCATGGTGCCGCCCGAGAGGGTGCAGGAGTTGGTTACGGTCTTGGTGCTATCCGTAGGGTCGGCAGTGTAGTAGTGGGGCGTGCCACTCAGCGGTTGCGGGGCAGGAGTGTCTTGCGGGGGAGAAACTGCGGACACGCCGAGGCACGAGGAAATGGGGTTATAGATGATGGATATCCCCTGCTTCGCCGCGATCTGCACCGCGAGCTGGCTGAGAATGGGTTCGAAGGCGCTGCTGCCCGCCATGAACACGGGATTGGGCAGCACCGAGGTGTCGCTGCAAGCGACTGTTATTGTACCCTGGGCTAGGGCCGTGGATGCGCCGAAGAGCATCCCCGCTGCGCCCGCAAAAGCTACGATCTTCTTCCTATAGGTCATGGCAATCCTGCCTCCATTTCATGCCCAGTAAGCCTGGGCTGCGCCGGGACCATAGCGAGATACCCGGTGAGCGACTGCGACGGATTTGCTGCGGATTTGTGACATGTTTGCAACAGGTGGATAGAGCCAGAGGAGGCGCGTTGCAAAGACAACCAGCCAGGCGTGTTGCCAAACGGTGGGGACTGGTTTGCGGAGACTTCGCTTGGCCGCGTTGAAACCTGTTGGCGGCCGCGGCCAGCTGAGTTGCTGCCACGACGCCACCCAACCGCGAGCAAGGACCGAGCCCACGACGGCCCTGCCGTGGCTGCCTCGGCGGGCTCGGTTCCCGGGCGCGGACTAGGCCAGCCCTACTTGCTGGCGCCTGCCCCACAGGTCAGGAATGGCTTGACCGGGTTTTTCCCAATCGCCTTCTTGGTGCTCCCGTCGAGGATCTCGATGATCATTCTCTGCAACGCAGGAGTTGCATTGGGCGCGTTCTCGACCACCTTGAGTGTCGACTTCACGTTGGCAGCGGTGTAGTTCGATGCCAGCCGCGTGCTCCAGCGGAGGAACCCGGGCGCCACGGCGTAGTACAGCGCCCATTCCCCTGCATCACTCTTCGCTACTCGGGAGAGCCTCTTAAGGTAGTCCAGGTAGGCATCGAAATCCAGACACTGCAGAGTCAGGGTCGCTAGCTCCATCTGGGAGGGAGAGGCTTTCGGGCCGCAGCGCAAGTAGCGTTCAATCTCGAAGAGCGTCGACTTCGGGCTGGCCGCCCACTTGCGAAAGCTGGCGTCCTTGCTCCATAGCTCCCGTGAATCCTGCCTGGACTCCTCGGATCGCGACAGGAGGCTCTTGATTCCTTCGGCAAAAACGAGTGCCGTGGGCGAGCCGCATTCCGCGGGCAAGCCCGCCTTCGCAGGTTCGTTCGCCGAGACGGCGCAGGCGACAAGCGAGGCGATGACAAGGATTGGGAAACCGACTGTGGTGCGCATGACAAGCGTGCTTTGGTTGTGGGACGGCTCGCTATCTTGCCAGATTTCGTTTCGACCGTCGACCGGCAAGACATGAACGCTCGCCCCAATCCCGCGATGGCCGCAGAAGGTCTTGGCCGGGCGTGGCGGGAGTCGGCGCGGCGAAGCGGCCGGCCGGCGAACGCAATGGACTTGCTACGGGGGAGGCTGTGACTTGCTTGTCACATAGTTGTAACCAATTCTTCTCTATTGCCATCGCCAAAGGCGCCTAAAAGAGGCTGCTATTTCCACTGCGTTTCCTGGCCAAGTGCAAACTCACAAAGCGATGCTTTCGCGACCTTCTCCACTTCACCACATTGTTGCGGCGGCTGGTTTGTGTCTCTTCGGCGCAGCAAATTGTAGCAAGAACACCAGCTCGCCGGTCGTGGATGCTGCCTTGGGGCCAGAAGCGGGGTCTAGCGACGGACCAGCCTGCCCCGCGTCCTGCGATGACGACAATCAATGCACCGTTGACAGCTGCGATCCCACCACGTACCAGTGCGTTCACGCCAATGTTCCCGACGGTACGAGCTGCCAAGGCAGGCCCTGCACGACGAACAGCGTCTGCCAGAGCGGCCTTTGCCTCGATGGACCGTTCAAAACATGCACGGTGGCGAGCGATCAATGCCACGTGGCCGGCCCGTGTAGTACCGAGACTGGCGACTGCACCACCGAAAACGCGGCCGAGGGGACGACGTGCAACGATGGAGACTTGTGCACCTACGCCGACCAGTGCAAGACCGGCGTATGCATCGGGACTCCGCTCGTGTGCGGGGGTTCCGTGACCTGCGACCCGACCACGGGGTCTTGTCCAAACGGTTTCCCCACACCGCTGGCGGCTTGGTCGTTCGACAACGCTTTTTGGCCAACGAACGGCAGCGGGCTCGTCAGATCGCCGGATGGACAGATTTTCGCTGGTGGGTCCTATGTGAACCAGATCGATCTTGGATCCGGACCCATTGTCCAAAGCCAAGATCCAACTCTAGGAGCCGCCACCACAGACCTCTTTCTGGCTAGGCTGGATCCGTCCACGCTCAAGGCCACTTGGGCCGTGACGTTCGTCGGTCCCCAGGATCACTTCGTGACCTCCTTCGCAGTGGACGGGGCCGGCCACCTCGGCGTGATAGGTCCCCTGATGGGCTCCATCACGGTAGCCGGCAACGAGGTGGACGCGCTCAAAATCGGGGACCAGTACATCCTGGGAGCAAGCGCCACGGACGGTAGTGGCCTGTGGGCGCGGCGGTTGAACTTGCAGAGCGGGAGGGCAGCGGGCCGAGGCGTTGGCCTTAGCGCGATAGCGGGCGACTCACGAGGCAGTTCCTTCATGGTTTGTGGGGCCGTGGCGTGCGCAACAGGACCCATGCGAGGGGATGCGGGTCCTGATCCGAATCCGGCCAAGGACCTTTCGCCCTCGCTTCTCTGTCAGGGCGGTACCGATTTGGTCGTGGCGCGCATTGATAGCAGCGATAGCCAGCTTGACGCCGGCACAAACAATGGGAATGGGACTGTTGTTTGGGCGGATGAGGTGGGCGGCATCAATGATGAGAATTGTGGGACGCTGACCATGGATGCTCAATCGAATACCTATGTCGTCGGCAATTATCGATTCGGGAGCGAGGTGACATTCGGAAACACAACCCTGCCGATGGTGGACCACGCAAACCAGACGGCATGGATGTTCCTGGCCAAGCTGGATGCCGACAACCACTGGACCTGGGCGAAGGGCATTGGCACGGGCAACCAGTCCATCACTCCCACCGCTATTCTCGCCGTTGACGTCGACAGCGCTAGCAGTGACGTGGTCGTGGCTGGCACAACTAACTCAGGGTCCCAGTCGTTTTCGATGGACAGCGTCGCTGTGGTTATTGACCCGCCCAACTTCATGGCCCGGTTCAAGGGGTCGACGGGGGAGCTGGATTGGGTCAAAGGGATGGCCGTGGTCGTGAACAGTATGACGGCGGACGGGGGGCACATCCTGGCTACCGGCAGCTATGGCGCGGCCTGCACCCTGGGGGCAATCTCCTTGCCCACGCCCGACTCGATAGGTGCGTTCATCGCGCAGATTGATGGCAGCAATGGCGCCGTCATTGGCGCGAAGGGGTACGGTTTGTCGCAGTACCCTAACAGCGCCTTCGGCATTATCGGGATCACCAGCGCGGCTGAGCCAGATCAGAGCGATAGCCTTTTGCTGGTTTCCTACACATCGAAACTGGATCTGGGCCCTCCGATCGGCGTCTTGCAGCCTGCCTCGACCAGCAGCTCGGCCAGTTGCCTGGCCAGGATCGCTCGATGAGCGGGACGGCCAGCGAGGTGTAACAAATCCGACACGAGAAATTCATAAATACCTCACCCGACACTGCCATCGGCGGGGGTATCTACGCACGACAACTATTCCCGGGCAGGGACTTGACCAACAGCGAGGAAAACATGATTCGATATGCACAAGGAGTACTTACCGTTCGCGGCCGGAAACTCAGCACTCTCGTCTTGACTGGCGCGGTCGCCGCGCTCGTTTTGGCTGGATGCAGCGGCGGTAGTAGTGGCAATCCGGGGAACCCTAAGGACGCAAGCCCCTCCAAGCAAGACACGGCGCTGCAGCCTCCTCCAGATCTCGGTACGGGCGGTACCGGGGGCGGCATGGGCGGTGCGGGCGGGGCCGGGGGCATGGATGCGTCGCCGGATCGAGCTCCTATCGGCGGAGCCGACAGTGGTGTTGATGCGGTACCTGCCGATCGGCCCCCCGCCAACCTGGACGTTTCTGCTAGTGAGGCTGGCGCAGCCGATGGGCCCTTGCCGAACCCGGACGGCTCTGCCGTCGAAGCTGGCGGAGCCGATGGGTCCTCGCCGAAGGACGGTCTCGCTAGCGACGCTGGCGCGCCCGACGCACCCTCGCCGAACGACGGTCTCGCCCCCGAGGCTGGCGGAACCCCGCCGGATGGTGGCGGTGGGGAGGCAGGCTCGGGTACATGCCCGAGCCCGGTCCATGCTTGGGCCTATCCGGTTGGGAACTTTGCCGCAGTTGCTTGGGACCGGGACGGGAGCCTGGTTACCCCATCCAGCTTCTACTTCACCACGACGAGCTTTGGCGGCTTGCCGGTCACCAACGCTGGCAGTGCCGACATGCTGGTTGCGAAGCTCGATCCTGCCACCGGCAACGCGACTTGGGTATTCACGGCTGGTGATGCCAACGATCAGTTCGCCAACCAAGCGCAGGTGACCAGCGGTAACCTGGCCGTGATTGGAACTTTCACTGGTACCCTGGACATCGATCCCGTGAACGGTGTGATTCCACCCATTATCAATCCGGGCACCACGCCAGTCGACTTCATCGTGGGCCTGAATGACGCCGACGGCACAGGGGTGTGGTCCAAGAAGGTCGACTTGGGTGGTGGCCAGCTTTTTGCAATGGCGGGCAACCCGAGCAAAGACTATTTCCTTGTCTGCGGCGCAGCGACGAAGAACCCGGCCACTCTCGCGGCGAGCGGAACGCTGGGCGGTGGGAAGGACGTGATCGTGGCTGCGATTAAGGCTAGCGATGGCACCGTCGTGTGGGCCAAGCTGTTCGGGGGTGCGATGGATCAAGTCTGCTATACCGCCGCGCTTGATGACAGCGGAAATGCCTACTTCGCTGGCACCTATGCCGGGACTCTCGACTTCGGGCTGGGCGCCCTAACGCCTGCCCCGACTGGTGCCAATGATCAAATCGCCTGGGTGGCCAAGCTGAGCGGAGCGGATGGGACCACCGTCGCGACCAAGACCTTCGGCACCTCGGGCGTTGTCCAGCCCGTTGCCATGGCGCTCGACCCGCAGGGTGGCGTGATTGTGGCCGGAAACTTCGGCAATACGGCGAGCCTCGGCGGTCAAGCCTTCGGCGGTCAAACGCTAGCCGCCGGCGGGAAAGAGGATGCCTTCGTGGCCAAGCTCAATTCATCAACTTTGGATCCCTTGTGGGCGCGGGGCATGGGCGGTAGCAGCAGCACCGCGGTCGCCGGCTGTCAAGCCGCAGCGGTGGATTCGGCTGGCAACATCACGGTCGTGGGAAACTTCAAGACTTCGCTCAACGTGGGCCCGGGCGATGCGAGCTTGCAGGCGGCCACCCCGGCGGTGCAGGAGACCTTCGTGGTTACGCTTGACGGCACCACCGACGGGACCCTGTGTGCCCATCGTTACGGGGATCCTTCGTCGGCCGGCAACGGGGCGAGTGCCATTGCAATCAGCCGTGGCGCCAACAAGGATCGCGCGGCCATTGGCGGCTACTTCACCAAGGTCATTGACTTTGGTCCCCCGACCACGGCACTTAGCGCGGGGGTGAACACGGCTAGGGCCACCACCGCGTATCTGCTAGAGATGTAGCGTGAAGCACGGCTGGCCGCTCGATGGAACCAGCAATCCAACAGCCGCTACAGATCATACCATTATCGAGACGAAAACTGCCGTGGCATCGACCAAATCGCTGCTTCATCAGCGCCGCTCATCGGCGTCTGTCATTCTTCTCTTGGGGCTGGCCGCTTCCTGCAAGAGCACCCCACAGGAAAAGATCGATGCCGGTCAGCGCAAGTACTGCAGCGCTTCGCTGGACGGGGGATCGGACGCCCGTGTCCGCGAGAGCGGGACAGCCGACTTGCCCACCGATTCGTCTGACCTAGTTTCTGGCAACGACGTCAGCACTCTGGATTCGTCCGCCCCGGCAGTCGACAGTCGCGCAGCGGACTCGGGTGAGGTGGGCGGTGTTGACAGCAGCGGCGGCGGGATCGATCTGGCCTCATCGGATGCACGGAACGGGGCGAATGACGTGGGCGGCACGGGTGGCAGCGCTGGCGTGGGTGGCAGCAGTGGCAACGGTGGTAGCACTGGCAACGGTGGTAGCACTGGCAACGGTGGCAGCACTGGCAACGGTGGTGCCAGCGGCAGCGGTGGCGCCGGAGATGCGCGCGGGCTCGACGGAGCCTCGATCAGTGGCGGCGATGGTGGCATCGACGTTTCCGGTGACCTAGGTTCGCCAGACCTGCTTCCCGATGAGCCGGCCGATGTTCATAGTCTTTATGACGTCTTTCCGGATGCACCGGCAGATGCGCCCGTGGCAATTGACGCGAACGTTGTGTCTGATGTCGTCGCTGACGCGGTCACGGTCACGGACGCGCCCACGGTGGTGGATCTCGCTCCCGACGCCGCCCCTGACGGTGCTGCCGGGGCCTGCAGCATCGGCGGGGTGAGCTGGGCAAAGGCCTGGGACCCTGCGGTGACCTCGAACGGGTTGGCGGCGTCTCCCGATGGGACCCCATGGGCCACCGGCCAGTTCAAGGCAGTCGCGGACTTTGGCACGGGAACACCGCTGCCGTTTTCGGGTGGTTCTTCCACCGGGGATGCCTTCTTGGTCAAGCTGGACCCCTCGTCGGGGCTCGCCACTCAGGCCTTCAGCTTCAGCGATCCAGGTGGCAGTGACCAGAATGGGTTCAATGTGGCGGTCGCCCAAGCAGGCAACGTGGTGGTCGCCGGCACATATTTCAATGAGATCGACTTCACCGCGGCTGGCAGCAGCAGCGACACCAGCACCAGCGGTCTTGACTATCTAGCGAAATCATCTCTCGCCCAGGGAGTCCCGATGAACTTCTACATTGTGGTGGATGGCGCGTCGTCCGGTCAGTATGTGACGCCCATTAAGGCGCACAATGTTGACGTGGGCTCGGGCCAGCTCCTTGCCATCGCATCCAACCCCAGCCAGAATCAAGTCGCCATCTGCGGCAAGACCAGCCTGCTTCTCCCCAAGTACAGCGCGACGAGCGCCAGCAACGCCGGTGTGCTCACTGCTGGGTGGGGTGGCACTGGCTCGGGTAGCCCAGTCACCGGCGCGGCCACCTACGGCGGCAACATGGATGTCGTGGTAGCGGTGATCGACGCGAGCGGCGGTCAACCGACCAGCGGCCAAGTGCTCTGGGGCAGGCA
>PMKP01000294.1:9236-9366 GCA_003157775.1 Myxococcales bacterium
AGCTCGCCAGCCAACATCGTCATCGCGGGAGACATTGGTGCCACCATCACCATGGGCAGCAAGACCGTCACCGACCTTGGCCTCAAGACAAACGGCTTCGTAGCCAAGCTGAACTCCAGCCTGGTTCCGC
>PMKP01000050.1 GCA_003157775.1 Myxococcales bacterium
CGCGCGCTCCTTGGTCTGGTCGCGGAATACGAGAACCACGCCGGTGGTCTCGCCCTCTTCGTTGCGGATCGGCGCACCGCTGTCGGCGATGGGGCGCTCTTTGCCGTCCTTGCCAATCAGCAGGCTGTGGTTGGCCAGCCCGACCACGTGTCCCTCGCGCAGCACGCGTGCAACCGGGCTCTCGACCACAGCATGGGTCTCTTCGTTCACGATACGAAAGACCTCGTCCAGCGGCCTGCCTTGGGCTTCGGCCTCGGTCCAGCCGGTGAGGCGCGCCGCCACCGGGTTCACCTGTTTCACCCGGCCGCCCTCGTCCGTGGCGATCACCGCGTCGCCGATGCTGTACAGTGTGGCGCGATAGCGTTCCTCGCCCTCGCGCAAGGCAGCCTCGGCCCGCCTGCGCCAGCCAAGAATCAGCATGAAGGCCACTGCCCAGAAGCCCAGGATCACAGCGACCGCGGTCGCGCCCGTGTGGCGGATCTCCTGCCAGTATCCGGCCAGCGCCTCCCGCTGGTCGACCTTGACCACGAGTCCCCAAGGCGCGCGATCGAGTTTGGCCACCGCGGCTAACACCGGCTCGCCCCGGTAGTCCACGAAGGCACCGAATCCCTCGTGTCCCTCGACAGCCGCCAGCGCAGCGAACCCCATGACGTTCGCTGGCCGCCTGAAGGTCAGAGGGGGGGCGGGGTTGTGGCGCAAGGGGCTCAGGAAGACGACCTCGTCGCCCTCGCGTCGCATGAGCACTATCTCGGCAGACCCCGCGGCAATCGGACGCAGGCCCAGGTAGGGATAGAGCCACTTGTTGGGGTCGGCTTCGAGCAGTACAACCCCACCGCCGGTTCGGGACGCGGTGTCGGCCCCTACCCGAGCGAGAAATACCACCGCGACTCTGCCGTCTGCATAGCGGTGGAAATCGACCATCGTCTTTCCCTGCGCCAGCACCTCGGCGGCGGCTTGCAGGTCAGACCGCTCGAGCTGAGCGGCCGCGCCCACCCCGACGACGATGCGCAGGCTGGTGTCGAGCAGCACGAAGCGGTGGTAGCCGCGCATACGGGCGAACCGCTCCGCGACCTCGCGCAGGTGCGCCGCCGCGTCCGCAGCGCGGCTCGCGGTGAGAGTCACCTCGCCGCCGGCAATCAAAGCATGTGGGGTGGGGTAGGCGGCCAGGATGTCGGCGTCGGCCATCCCGACGGCGACCCAGTCGTCCAGGGTCATCTTGCGCAGATCAGCCCGCACCACCAGTTCCTGCTGCCACGCCTTGATAGCCGCCGCCCGTCGCCCGGGCACGTACGCGAGAAAGAAATACAAGCACGCCCCGGCCAGCGAGGCCGCAGCCAGAGCATAGAGGCCCAGGGACAGGGGCAAACCCCACCGCGTGCGGGTCCTACGACTCCCGTCGGCCGACCGATCCTGTGTCGCCCCTATCTCACGTCCCATCACTCTTCCTCGCTATTCACGGCCGACGACCACGCCGGCCTGCGCCTGAGTGCAGTAACAAGCATGCCCGCCGTCGCCAGAAGGCACAAGAAAACTGATGGCTTTCCGAAGTAGGTGGAAGTGGCCTATAGGGGCGACTGTCGGACGACCGCCCATAGGGGCGACAATGGGGCGACCCACCGTTGGGCCGACAATGGGGCGACCGACCACAATGGGGCGACCGCCTGTAGCAGCGACAATGGGGCGACCGACCACAATGGGGCGACCACCCACAATGGGGCGACAATACGACCGCCCGTTGGGCCGACAATGGGGCAACCGACCGTAGGGGCGACAATGGGGCGACCGACCACAATGGGGCGACAATGGGGCGACCGACCGTTGGGCCGACAATGGGGGACCGCCCGTTGGGCCGACCTACGGTCGCCCCCACTCCAATCCCAGATGGCTTTCGATCGGCGGACGATTGACGCGTTCTCATGAAGCGGGTCGACCGGCCTAGTGTGCAAGTCCCATGCGCGACTTCGGGGAGGGTATATGCGCCAACCGACACCTCCCGTAGGGGCGACCTGCGGTCGCCCGCACATGAGACGTGACGCGGAGTTGGGGCGGGCGTCCGCGGGGCGACCGCCCGTGGGGCGACCGCAGGTCGCCCCTACATGAAACGTGGTGCGGCCCGGGCGGCTGCCCGGATCCGGGCAACGAGTGGTCGGATCCGCCCAACTCCCCGCGCCGATTAGAACGGCCAATCCGCACAAACGCGGGGTCTTGCTTGCATCCCGGCAGGGCGCGGCGGTTGCAATCCCCTCCCCCGCCCCAGCGGCTCCGGTCATCGGCATGGACTGGGGTAACCGTGAAAAGGAGACGCCATGCAGACCGCACAAGACACCGATCCTCACGCCCAGCTCAGGACCTTGTACATGTCCCTGCTCACCCGGCAGGAACACTTCGACGAATTCAAACAGCTCCTGTCGATGTACCCCGCCGCGCCGGGCGAGGACGAAACCGAGCCTCCCGCTGCCGCCGAGGTTCGTCAGAAGCTTAACCAGCGCATCCGCGAGTGGACTGGAACGCCGTTCGCTGGCCTCTCATCGTCCCAGATCCAGATGTGGAGGGCCATCGTGGTCGACGAGCGCATCAACGTGGCGCTCTCCCCGTGGAAGGAATCGAACGGCTACTAGCCCTGACCGTCACTCTGGGACGGCAGCCGTCCGGCGCGGTCCCAGCGCGACTGAAATACAGCCATGGATTTTTCAAGCAACGTCGACGCCATCTGGACCGCTTTCTGTAACACGCTGCCGCTCGACCTGCAGCGCGAGGCGCGGGCGCTCGCTCTCGCAGTGAGTCTGGTTCCGCTCGCAAACATTCCCTGGAGCAAGATCTTCAAGAACGAAGTCACGTTGGCCGCCCCCGCCCTGTTTGCCACCGCCATGCCCCAGGCAACGCAGCAGATGGTGATGACGGCGACGACCGCCCACATGCTGGCGGTAATCGACGCCTTTGCCACCGACCGGATACTCGATCGCCAGGCCACGGGCAACCCGCAGATGCTGCGCTTGTTCAAACACATGCGCATCGAGCGCGACCGGGCTATCTGCGAGTTGACGGGAAACCAGGAATCCCCCTACCAGGACGCCGAGTACATCGGAATCTGCGCCATCAACATCGAGCGCCTCCTGCTCCAGCACGGCATGGCTCTCTCTTTCTCCGACTACTCCAACCTCTCGTTGGCCAAGCAGGCTGTGGCCTTTCCCGCGTCGCTGGCCCTGGCCCGGGTCGCGGGATGGGACGGCCGGCGCGAGCGCGCCATCCAGCACGTGCTGCGCGGGATCGTCCTCGGTTTGCAGTTCCACGATGATGTGGTGGACTGGGAAGACGATTGGCAGAAGGGCGGCGCGTGGGCGGTAAGCCTGAGCGGCGGCCAGAACCTCCGGGACAGGGCTCCCTGCGACGGCAAGCCCGACATTGCATCCCTTCGCCGCCAGGTGCACCAATCCGGGGTGCTGGCCACCATGATGACCATGGCCAGGTGGCGCTACCGCATGGCGGCCCGGCTTGCGGCCATGCTGGGAGCCGACTGGCTGTCGAGTTGGGCCCGCGAGCAGGAAGTGACCGCGGCGGAGCTGGCCGAGCGCGAGAGCAGCAGCGCCGGCTACGTGGTGCGAGCCCACCGGCTTTCAAACTGGGCCATGGAGGTGCTCGGATGAATCGGCCGCCGTGGGACTTCGACTACCGGCCGGTCAGCGCCGGCGCACAAGGAGACGACGCCTGGCTCGACGATCTGATCCTCGCCAGCGAGGGGCCGGTCGACCCTGCCCGGCTTACCGATGTGCTTGGCCAGTTTGCGCCCGACCTCCGGGTCGAGCCAGTGTTGGACTGGCACCCGCTGTACTGGACCCGGGTGCGCGCCGGCTCGCCCCTCGAGCCTTCGGAGTGCGAGCGACGGTTGCGAGCAAGCGGCGTGGCCGTGCGCTACCTGGCCTCGGCCCAGGTCGGCAGCCAACGCTTGCCTCCCACGCTGGATCTGCGCGGGTGTCTGCCCATGCGCGCGACCCACTGGCGAGCCCGCGGGCCATCGGTCCTCGACGAGGCCGCCAGCGCGGGACGCTGGTTCGTCGACCAGGGCGGGGTGGAGGTACACCGGCCGGTGTGTGGTGCCGGCGCTGGCACGCGCCTGGCGGCGATCGACAACGACGCCGGCGAGGTCGGCCGGCTGGACCTGGACGACCACATTCCGGTGGGCGTGGCTCGGGTCCCAGGTGGCTCCTCGCACGCTGCCCAGCTTGTGGCCTGGGCCGTGCGCGCGGTCCGCGTGGAGGGGCCGGACGGCGACAGTGGCTTCATCGGGATCGCCCCCGACGCGTCACCGCGTCTGTATTCCATCCCCAAGCCGGGCAACGACGTGCTCAGCTTCCCGCTGGCCATCGTGCGGGCGGTGGCCGATGGCGCCGATGTCATTGTTTGCGCCACCAACGTGGACGGACAGTGGAGTCCCATGCTCGACGACGCCCTGGAGCTGGCCTGCTGCCGTGGGCGCAATGGGCTCGGAACGGCGGTGGTCCTGCCGTGCAGCCGCGAGACCTCAAGCCCCGAGGGATCCGTGCACTCCAGCCTGTCGCTGGCCGCGGGCGATCCCGCGGGCGATCCACGCGTGTTCTGCGTGGCGCCCAGCGGACGCGACGGCGGTTGGTTCCTGTGGCGTGATCGCGATGGGCGGCTGCACCCGTTCGCCAACCGCGGGCCGGCGCTGCGCTGGCTGGCCCCAGGCGACGACATGGCGCTGCCCTTCCGCTCGCCGGAAATCCTCGCGCACGCCGAGTCCAGTGGCGCCTCGGCCATGGCCGCCGGGGTCCTGTTGCTGGTGCTGGGCAGGAACCCGGATCTGACCCTGCCCGAACTGGAGGACGCCCTCACGCGCACCGTTCGCGCGGTCGACCCCGAGTTGTCTGCCGAGCGCAGCGCCCTGGCCGACCGGTACGACATCCTGCCGGTGGGGCGCGACCGGGACGGCCACAACGCCAAGCATGGCTACGGCTTGCTGCACGCGAGCAGGGCCTGCCTGCTGGTCTCGGACCCGATCGCATTCGCGCTGGTGAGCATCGGCGAGGACCAGGCGGCGCTCCGTTGGCTGGAAACGCGATGCGAGCAACCCTGGCTCGCGTCGCTGTACTCGAACGAACTCGGCCGCTGGGCCGCCCGCGGGTTGTTGGCCGATGCGGGCCAGCGCCATGCGATCTGTGCGCTGGCGCGCCTGCTGCGATTGCTGTCGGCGCGCCCGGAACGACTGCGCGCCCAAGCCCCAGGCGCCTTGCTGCGTCTCGTGATGATGCTCGTGCGCGATTTGCCACGCAGCCGGCAGGCGCCCGCGCTCGATGCGGCCCTGCAGCCCGAACTGCTTGCCATCGCCGACCGCGCCAATGCGGCGGTATTGGATCCTGCCAGGGCGGGCGAGATCGAAAAGCAAATATGCGCCCTGGCGACTTCCCTGTGGCCCGCGGTCGGCTCTCGTCCGGTCGCCTCGGAATGCCATCCGTCAACGCAAACTGTCGAGCGTCTTGGGGCATAATTCGTTTTGATGCCCCTTTTCGGCTTGCACCGGCGAGGCCGGACCACAACTTCCCCGACCGCTCGGGGCGGCTGGCCAGTCTACGTCATCGGCGTGCTCGCCCTCGCCGTGGCTGCCGTTGCCGTGCCCAGTGCTATCGACTGGTACGGGCAGCCGGTCGCTGGCGTGCTGGTTGGCCCGGATGCAGTGGTGTCGGGTGTGATGAATTCGAACTGGGACGGGGCGCGCCAGGGCTTGGACTTCCCGGATCGAATCGTGGCCGTCGAGGGGTTTCGCCTGGAAGGTCTTTCCCAGTCGGAACCAGGGCGGCACCTTTCCCAGCTAGTCAGGCGGGCGGCAAGCGCGGGCGCCGCGCAGGTCACGGTGGATCTCCGGCGGGGCACGAGCGAGCGGCGGATTCACCTGGCGATCGAGCGACTGGGTGGCGCGACCTGGTGGCTGGTGGCCGGGTCTCTCTTTTTCGCCGGAGCGCTGTTCGTGATGGCTGCTCTGGTGGCCCTGTGGGTGAGCCCGCGTACGCGCCTGGCCCGGAGTTGGGCCGTGCTGGCGTCTACCGCGGCGCTCTTCATGTTCACGTTCTTCGACTACCACACCTCCTACCGTCTGGTTCCGCTCTTCCTCATCAGCTTCGCGATGGTCCCGGGGGCGCTGTGCATGCTCGCGCTCCGGCTGCCCGACGATGCTCCCTTGCTCCGCCGATTTCCATGGCTGGAGCGCGCGACCACCGTCGTGGGGATCTCGGTGGCGGCGTATTTCACGGTGCCCTTCATGCTCGGCCGGCCGATGCCCCGTCTGCATGACCTCTGGTCGGGCGTGCTCGGTGCAAGCTTTCTCTTCTTCGCGCTCACCTTCCTGGTGCGCTATCTGCTTGCCCTGGGGCACCGGCGCGACATCCTGCGCGCGCTCACGGTGGCGATGACCCCGCCTTTAGCCGCGGTCGGCCTGATCCTTGCCGCCGAGCCACTGGTGGGCCGCTTCTCGCACGCCGACGTGCTCGCCTACCCAGCCCTGGCCCTCGCCCCGATCGCAGTGGCCTTCGCATTCGTTCGCTACGACTTATGGGGCAGCCGCGCCTTGTTGTCGCGCATACTCACCCGCCTGGTCATCGGCGCGTTCGCGTGCACGCTGGCCATTGGCGCGGGGACTGCCCTGGCCACCGAGATGGGCGTGCCCTTTCGCTCGGCAGCGATCGCCGCCACCGCCAGCGGGGTTGTGGCGGCGGTCCTGGTGGTGCTGGCTCTCTATGCCGCCGAGGTGTACGTGTTTCCGTCGCGTGCGGGCTACAAGCCCAGCATCGAGCAGCTCAGCATGGAGTTGATCAGCATCACCTCGCCGGACGAGGTCGGTCGGGCCATCGAGCGCACCGTCCGGCGCTGGCTGCCCTGCGATCACATCCGGCTGGTGCCAACCGCGGGCGGCGCGAGCGAAGCGCCCGGCAGGACGGCCGTTCCTGCCCTGGTGAGAGATCGCCACACCGAGGAGATATCGGCCCAGGGAACTGGGGCAGGGGCAAGTCCCGATCTGGTGCTGCCGGTGGTGTTCGGGACGGAACGCCTGGGCGTGCTGGAGGTGGGTGCCAAGCCGGGCGGGGCCCTGTTTACCAGCGACGATCTGGACTTGCTCGGCACCGTGGTCAACCAGGGCGCGCTGGCGCTGGCCCATGCCCGCGCCTACCAAGAGCTGGAACAAAGGCGCAAGCAGCAGGCGGCGGCCTGGCGCGGCGAGCGCGAGGCGCTGGTGGAGACCGTGGCCGCCGAGATCTCGCACGAGATTCGTTACCCGCTCAATTTCTTCCGCAGCCTGTTCGGCCGAGCCGGCGGCAAGCCCCTGGCGGCGGAAGACTTGGACATTGGCCGTGAGGAAGTGGAACGCCTGGAACGCCTGGTGGGCGGGCTGCGCCGCATGGCTGCCCACCGCATCCAGCGCCGGAGCATGGCCATCCGCGACCTGTGCGAACACGCCGAGATGCTGTTGCGGGACGCATCCGCGGGCCGGCCGCTTGCCTTTGCCGGCGAGGCCGGACTGGGCATCCGCTGCGACCCCGATCAGGCGACGCAGATCCTGGTCAACCTGCTGGCGAATGCCCTGCAGGCCACCGGCGCTTCCGGCCACGCGGGCGTGTCGTGGCACTACGACGGAAAGGATGCGCGCATCGAGGTGTGGGACGACGGGCCGGGCTTCGTGGGCGATCCGGCCGCGCTCTTCGCCCCCTGGTACACCACCAAAGAACGCGGGACCGGTCTCGGCCTCGCCATCACATATCGGCTGGTCCGGGGCCACGGCTGGACCATCGAGGCCTCTCGCCCAGGCGAGCGGACCCTGTTCACCGTCACGGTTCCGAAATCCGACGTGGTGCAAACCGATGATCGCTCCGCGCGCGCAGGTAGAACCGAGGTGTCATGAAGATCCTGATCGTCGACGATCAGCGCAGCGCACGCCAGGTGCTACGCAGCCTGCTTGCCGATCTCGATGACGTCGAGATGTGCGAGGCGGGCAGTCTGGAAGAGGCGTGCAGCCTGGTTCAGAGCGCCGAGCCCGATCTCATGCTGGTCGACATCCGTCTGTCCCCGCAACCGACCGATCGGGGCGGGCTGGAGCTGCTGCGCTGGATGCAGCAGAAGGGCCTGGCCGTTCCGGCCGTCATGGTGACCGGTTCCACTGAGCTGCACGAAATCCGCGAGGCCATGCGCCTGGGCGCCAAGGACTACGTGCTCAAGGACGAGCTGTGCCCAGAGATGCTGCTGCCCATCGTGCAGGGGCTGCGCGAGAAGATGGTGCTGGCGGGCGAGGTGCGCCGGCTGCGCGAGCAGGTCGACCGCACCTGGGGGCCGGGGGCGCTGGTGGGCTCGTCGCCGCAGATGCAGCGGGTGCGCCACCTGATCGAACGCGTGGCCGACTCGGACGCGCCGGTGCTGATCCGCGGAGAGACCGGAACCGGCAAGGAACTGGTGGCGCGCGCCCTTCACAACTTGAGCCCGCGGCGCGACCAACCCTTCCTGGCGGTCAACTGTTCGGCCCTGCCCGGGACGCTGATCGAATCACTGATCTTCGGCCATATGAAGGGCGCTTTTACCGGCGCCGACCGCCGCGTGCGCGGCCATTTCGAGGTCGCTGGGTCGGGCACGGTGCTGCTCGACGAGATCGCCGAGATGCCGGGCGAGCTGCAGGCCAAGCTGCTGCGCGTACTGGAAGATCGCCGTTTCCGGCCGCTCGGCGCTGAAGACGAGCTGCCCTTGCGGGCCCGGGTTCTGGCCGCCACCAACGTCGATATCGAGCATCGCATGCAGGATGGCCGCTTCCGCGAGGATCTCTTTTACCGGCTGAACGTGGTCAGCATCGGCCTGCCGCCGCTGGCCGAGCGGGGCGGTGACATCGTGGAGCTCTTGTCCGCGTTCACCGCGGAGCTGCCGCGCAAGCTGCGCTTCACCAGCGAGGCCGTGGAATGGCTGCGCTGCCGGCGCTGGGCCGGCAACGTGCGCGAACTGCGCAACCTGGTCGAGCGGGTGAACCTGCTGGCCGAGAACGACGAGGTCGACGTGGCGGCCCTGCACGAACTGGTCGAGCCGGACAACAGCCGCGCTGCCCGCGAGGTGGAGAAGATCGTGCAAGCCATCCTGACCCTGCCGATGCACACTGGCTCGAAGCTGGACTTCATCGAGCGGGCCGTGCTCCACCACGCCATCGAGACCACCGCGGGCAACAAGAGCGCCGCCGCGCGCATGGTGGGCGTGGATCGCCGCGCGCTGGACCGCCGGATGCGCCGGCTCGCCGACGGCACGTCCCCGCAGGACGACGAGCCCGCGGTGGACGAGGACGACAGCGTCAACGATGAGTGATTCCGTGCGTGCGACCGCCGGTGGGGCGACCGCCCGTAGGGGCGACCGCAGGTCGCCCCTACACAAAACGTGATCCGCGTAGGGGCGACCTGCGGTCGCCCACGCACGGAAGGTGGGGCGACCGCCGGTGGGGCAACCGCCCGTAGGGGCGACCTGCGGTCGCCCACGCAGGGAAAGCGGGGCGCGTGATCCGTAGGGGCGACCGCCGATGGGGCGACCGCCGATGGGGCGACCGCAGGTCGCCCCTACACAAAACGTGATCCGTGTAGGGGCGACCTGCGGTCGCCCCTACACAAAACGTGATCCGCGTAGGGGCGACCTGCGGTC
>PMKP01000192.1 GCA_003157775.1 Myxococcales bacterium
CTCCATGGGGAGATCTCGCGGCAGGTGGAGTATTCTCCGCGAACCAGCCCATGGGAAAACCTAGGCGTCCACCGAGGAAGGGCAAGCAGACCGGCGCCGAAAGTGCGACCGGCAGCCCTTTGGCTCCGCCTTCCTCGGACGAGCCGGCTGCCTGGGTTCGGCTCGCTCCTTTTCTGGCCTTTCTCTTCCTGGTCGCGCTCTACATCGCGACGCTCTATCCCTCGGTGGCGGGCGGTGATAGCGGTGAACTGACGGCGGCGGCCCTCACCGGCGGCGTTCCCCATCCGTCGGGCTATCCGCTCTTCGCCCTCTTGGCCCGTTTTTTCGCCACGCTGCCGCTGGGGCACTCGCCTGCCTGGCGAGTGAATCTGCTCTCCGCGGTGTCGATGGCAGCGGCTGCAGGCCTGGTGTGCGCCGTGGTTCAGTCGTGGACGCGAAACCCTGCGGCAGGGCTCGTGGCAGCGGCGCTCTTTGGCACAAGCCCAGTCGTCTGGTTAAATGCGACGAGCGCGGAGGTCTTCGGACTCAACGCCATGTTCGTGGCCTTGGCATTTCACCTTTGGTCGCGGGTCGAGCGTACGCTCTCCCGCCACCATGTGTTCGCCCTTTTCTTGGCCAGCGGGCTCGCCATGTGCAACCACCACACCTTTGTCTTGGTCGGGGCGCCCTTGGCCTTGCGCTCGCTCTGGATCGCACGACGCAACCTCGGCGCAAGCGGGGTGGCTCTGGCTCTTGGCTTCGGGCTACTTGGCCTTGTCCCCTATCTGTACCTCATGTCGGCCTCTGCCTCGGCGGCGGCTGTGTCGTGGGGCGACCAGAGTACCATCGATGGCCTGGTCGCGCTTGTTCTGCGCCGTGACTATGGGACCTTCAGTATGGGCCGGCCAACTGCGGAAAGAGTCTTCGTCACGGAGGGCACGTTTTTCCCGACGCTTTGGCACATGTGGGGTCAAGCATTTCCCCGTCTGCTTTGGTTTGGTCCTCCGCTCGCCCTGGCGGGTCTGTATCTCGGTATGAAGAGCCGTCCGACGCGCAAGGCGGCCTGCATTCTCCTCTTCATCTTCTGCTTCTACGGTCTCACCTATTGCTCTTTGTCCAACCTGTCGATTGCCAGGCCACTCTATCTGTCTGTTCTGGGCCGCTTCTGCATCGAGTCCGATCTGCTCCTGGCAATTGCCTCGGGGTTCGGTCTTGCCGCGCTCTTGCAAGGGCTGGGTACGCGCGCACCCGGGCTCCGTCCGTTGCTGCGCTTGGTTCCCGTCAGCGTAGCGGCGGTGTTCGCGCTCGGCGTTGCGGTCCATGCCGGGGAGGCGAACGCACGCAACAACACCGTGCTGCGAGATTTCGTGACTACCGCGTTCGCGTCCCTTCCACCCAACGCCATCGCGATCTCGGTCGGGGATGAGGTCACGAACTCCGCCTTCTATCTTCACGAAGTAGAGAAGCTTCGTCCCGACGTCATCCACTTGGGTCGCACCTACCTGGCTGCTCCCTGGTACACGACACGCCAGCGCCGTCTGCATCGTGATCTGTACTTGCCTGCGGGTGGCTATGGCGAACACGGCTGGAACATCAAGAAACTGCTCGACGGCAATCCCAACCGGTCCCTCATCATCATCGGCCATCTGGACGATTGGGACCAAAGCTGGACCGACGGATACAAGCTGGCAGCCTACGGACTGGTGCATTCCATGGTGCGGGCGAGCGAGTTTCCCACATACCAAGAGTGGGCCGAACTGGATCGCAAAGCGATGGACAGCTACGATGTGCTGCCAGCCCTTTGCGCGCCGGAGGAATCCTGGGAAAACGCACTTGCTCAGCGTGTCCTGGGTACCCAGGTCGCGCGCGCGCACCTTTGTCTTGTCTACAGCAGTGAGAGCGGCGCTGCTCCAGAGCCTGCGCGAAATGCGCTTCGTCTTCTCGAGGACGTGGTTGCCAAGGCGGGCGGTGAGCGGAAGCTTGGGATTGCGGGTTGGCCGGGGATGCGCAAGCTCGACATAGGTCCAGGGGTGTGGAAGGACCTCGGCATCGCCTACGAGATTCTCTCCCGCATTGACGGCAGGTACGACCCACGCATTGCCGTTGCCTACGAGAAGTTCATCGAACAGGCCGATGCCGACGATCCCGATCTGCCGACGGTGCGCAAGATCCTAGAACAAGAGCGCGCGGCTGGCGCGGCGGCACGGTGATCGAACCCGCCAGAAGAAACTAGCCGCTACCCCTTCCGTCATGTGGCGAAAAAGGGATCCCAGAAGCCTCTCGGTGTCGATCTGCACCTTGGGTATCTAACCGCCGTCGCCCATCCGTCCTCCGATCCGACAACTTCCACCCAGCGACTACTTGCGACGTCGCGGGTGGCATCCTACCACCACCTGCAAACCGTAGGTGGAGAAGCGTGGAAAGTCGCAAACCGCTGCGGCGTTGTATGCTGGGGACATGTCCACCCTCCCGGCCGGTTGGCGCTCCGTCCTACATTGCGGATTGCTGTGTCTCGTCGTCGTCACGGGTTGTCGGAGGTCCCCGGATGAAATAGCAGTTTTCTACGCCACCAGTTTGACCGCCGTGCTGGGTGACATGGCGGAGAAGTTCCAGCGCGACAACCCGCGCATCCGTGTGCGGCTAGAGCCCAGTGGTTCCCAGGTTGCGGCGCGCAAGGTGGCCGAGCTGGGCATGCGCGCGGACATCGTGGCGGTGGCAGACGCAGGGATCATCGGCAGGATGATGATTCCGCGGCATGCTAGCTGGAACGTGGTGTTCGCGACCAACGAGATCGTGCTGGCCCACAAGGACCACAGCAAGTTCACGGATGAGATCAGTACCCAGAATTGGCCGAGCGTGCTGGGCCGGCCAGGGGTGCGCCTGGGCCGGGCTGATCCCGACACCGCGCCCGTGGGGTACCACACCCTGCTGGCCTGGCAACTTGCCGAGAAGTCGGGAACCTATGGTGAGGCCGGCGTGAACTTGTCAGCGCGGCTTGTCGGCCAATGCCCCAAGGAGCATGTGACCCACGACGAGGCCGAACTTCTGACTCTTCTCGAAGCCCGCGCCATCGAATACGCGTTTCTGTTTCGTTCCACCGCCGAGGATCATCACCTGAAGATCACCGCGCTTCCGCCGGACCAGAATCTCTCGCAGCCCGAACTGGCCGCGCACTATGCCAGCGCCAGCGTCGAGGTCCGCATGAAACAGGGAGAGGGCAGGACGCGCATCGCCGGCGGCCCCATCACCTATGGCCTCACCATCCCCGCCGGCGCACCCCATGCCTCCGAGGCGCGGAGTTTTGTCGCCACCCTGCTCGGCGAGGGTGGCAGGCGCATGCTTGAGAGGCGCGGCTTTCGTCCAGCCAAGCCCGCCTGGTGCAGTCCCTGCACCGCGCTGCCAGATGAGCTGAGTTCCCTCGTGGTGCCAAGACCGTGAAGCTGGCAGCCAAACAGATCGGGGTGGCCATCGTGGCCCTGGCTGCGATCCACATCGGGTTGGGTTTGCTGCCCGCGCCGCCCTTCTCGCTGCCCATGAACCTGGTGTTGTTCTTCACCAACCTGTTCGTGTTTCACGCGGCGGCCGCGACTCTGGCCCGGCGGCCGGCGCGCACGGTGGGGCTTTTTCTCGTCGGCTACTTCGTGCTTTTTCTGCTCGTGCTGGTGCTTCTCGGCAAGACGCCGCTCTTTATCCTGCTGGTGGTGGCCTACGCCAGCCTGTTTGCCTCGCCGGTCTTGCTCGGGTTCTTTGCCATCTTCGTGCTGTCGTTCGTGCTCTTGCAGCCCTATGCCTTCGAGACCTTCATCCCGCTGGCTCTTATCTACAGCACCCTGTGGCGCGTGCGCCGGGTGACCTCGCGCTTTGCGCGTCTCTGCCTGGGCGGCGGGCTGGTGGCTTTCGGCATCGTGCTGTTCCCGCTCATTCACCTTGCGACCGAGGACTCGGTGCAGACCCTGTGGCGCACTTTTGTCCGTCCCGAGGTACGCGAAGCTCTGTGGATGAGCCTGGGGTCGTCCACCTTGGCCACCCTGGTGGTCGGGCTGTGGGGCATTCCGCTCGCCTATGCCCTGGCCCGTGTGAATTTTCCGGGCAAGCGCTGGGTCGAGTCGCTGGTTGACGTGCCTATCCTGGTGCCGCAATCGGTGGCGGGCGTGGCGCTCATTGTGCTGCTCGGCCCGGGCAGCATCCTGGGCGGGGTCCTGGAATCTTTGCACCTACCCATCTCAGGATCGCTTCTGGGCGTGGTCATCGCCCAGGTCTTCGTGGCCTCGCCATTTCTGGTAAAGACGACCATGACCGCCTTCGAATCGGTGCCCTTGCGATTGGAGCTGGCCTCGCGCAGCCTGGGCGCCTCGCCGGCCGCGACCTTCTGGCGTATTTCGCTGCCCTTGGCCTCACGCGGGATCCTGGTCGGCGCTACCCTGGCCTGGGCGCGCGCCATCAGCGAGTTCGGGTGCATCGTCCTGTTCGCCAGCTCGCCGGTCACCGCGCCGGTGCTGGTGCACACCGAGTTTCTGCGCGCGGGCGTCTCGGAGAGCCGGCCCATCGCCGTGCTGCTGCTCGCGATCTGTTTGTGGGTCTTCGTCATGTTGCAGTTCGGCCAGACCCTGATGCCCTTTGCCCTGCGGCGGCCGCGCCGGGAGCGTCCATGATCGAAGTCCAGCACCTCGGCTGCCAGTTCGGCGATTTCGCCCTCGACGACGTGTCTCTACGTATCGGCAAGGGGGAGTACTGGGTGCTGCTCGGCCCCAGCGGCTGTGGCAAGTCGGTGCTGCTGCAGACCCTTGCCGGATTCTTCCAACCGACGGCCGGCCGGATTCTGGTCGACGGTCGCGAGGTCACGGCGCAGGCGCCCGAGCGGCGCAACATCGGTCTCGTGTTCCAGCAAGCGGCGCTGTTTCCGCACCTGTCCGTGCGTGGCAACATCGAATATGGCCTGCATGCCCGCCGGGTGCCCCAGCCCGAAGCGCGTCGCACTGTCGACGAGTTGGTTGAGCGTTTGGGACTGGCTGCGGTTCTAGCCCGGCCTGTCGCCACCCTGAGCGGCGGCGAGGCACAGCGGGTGGCCATCGCGCGCGCATTGGCCGTGCGGCCCGTGCTTCTGCTGCTGGACGAGCCGCTGAGTTCGCTCGACCACAACGCACGGCTGGAGTTGCAAGCCGAGTTGGCGCGTTGGCACAAGGAGCTTGACCTGACCACGTTGCATGTGACCCACAGCCGTGACGAGGCAGCAGCTCTGGGCGATTTTCTGGCCGTGATGCTAGGCGGACGCATCGTCCAGACGGGCACGCTGGCCGAATTGCGCGAGAAGCCGCGTTGTCCCTTCGTGGCGCGCTTTCTGGGGCTGGACCCGTCGGCGGCCGTCTCCCGGCCGCCGTGCGCCGCGGCCTGCCTTGACCAGCCAGGATGTATTCCCTGCGAGAAAATCGACGAAAAAGGGTAGGGCTGATGGCTATCTTTGCACGCGAGAGCACTGACGCGGCTCGGGCGTGTCAGACTTCCTGTCAGTTCGTCCATTCGTGACGCCCGCTCTTTCGCAGCACCATGCAGCCTGAACGTCTCCCCATTGCCAAGGTCTTCAGTGTCCCTTTCCTGTCGCTGGACGGGACCAGCGTGGAGATGGCATCGCTCATCTTTCTCTTCCTGGTGGTGATCGCCATCAGCGCAGTCAAACGTCGGCGCCAGCTCGTCCGCCGTTTCGTGCAGGCAGGGTCATTCCTGGTCTTTTATTTCGTCGTCTACTCGTGCCTGGGTGTGTTCGGGATGATCCGCAACGGACTTTACGGGATGACCCTGCTTGGCTCGGCATATTCCGAGTCGTTCTACTGGCTGGCTCTTCCGGTCGTGATCATCTCGGTCACCCTGTTGCACGGAACGGTCTTTTGCGGCTGGATATGCCCCACCGGAAGCGTGCAGGATCTTGCGGGCTGGCTGCGCAAGCGGTTTCCCCGTCGCAAAGAGCGGCTCACCCGCGGCAAGCTCATCGGGTTGGCCGTGTTCATCGTGGGTTTTCTCGTGCTGTTGGTTTGGCTGGGGTCAAAGAAGCAGTTGCTGATCGAGGACTCCAGCGTGCACTGGGCGGCCATGCTGATCCTGCTCTGCTATTTGGTATTGATCGGCGTGATCGATGATCTTCCCTCGCGCAAGCTGCGTCTTTTCAGCCTGGCGGCGATTTTCTTCACTGCCGTATCGCACTTGGTGGTGACCTCTCCGGTGCACTTCGCCTTTACCGCGCGCGACGACAAAGCGTCCGCGCTCACCACGCTTGTGATTTTGGTTTCGGCGCTTTTCGTTCTGCGTCCCTGGTGTCGGTATCTCTGTCCCTGGGGCTATCTGATGGGATTTCTGCATCGCTTTTCGCGCCTGCGCATCCAGCAGGTGCCGGGCCGGTGCACGGAATGCGGCGTGTGCAGTACGACTTGCGATGTTGCCGCCATCAAGAATGGCGTGGTTCGCCTGGACCAGTGCCAGTTCTGCTACTCCTGCGTGGATCACTGTCCCAACGGCGGGCTGCGCGTGGTCGACATGTGGAGCCAGCAAGGCGAGAAGTCCGCGGTTCCGGCAAACAAGGCGGAGGATCCCGCGTGAAGAGTGCCGGCGGTTTTCCGCGGCCATCAATTGTGGTTCTGGGCCTTGCGGCCATCCTGTGGCTGGTACCTGGCCTGGGGCGCGTCCAAGCTTGCGCTCTGTGGTCGCAGAGCCGCTGTGACGCCCAGAACACCGCGGCCATCGAGATCGACGCGCCGGCGAGCGAGCCGCCCCGGGCGTGGAGTTTCGACGGCAGCGGCCGCGTGTGGGGCTACGAGCCAGGCATGACCGTATGGTCGTCGCCTGCCTTGGCCTTGGTCGAGGGGCGGGCACTGCTGGCCGTGGGCAACTACGACCACACTATCTACGCGCTCGATGCCGCCACGGGTGAGCGGCTGTGGAGCTTCACCACCGGCGGGCCGGTATACGCCGCCCCGGTGTTCTTCCGCGACGACGACCGCACGCTGCTTCTCGCTGCTTCGACCGATCGCCTGGTCTACGCGATCGATGCAGCCAACGGTCGGCAAGCGTGGGTCCATTCGGTCGAGGACTACCGGCCGACCTTGGGCGGCGCTCGGCTGGCTGCGCCTTGCGTGGGCGGAACCGGCGACAGCGACAACGCGGCCTTTGTGGCCTACTGGGTTTGGGATCGCTCTCTGGCTAACAGCCTGCAGAGAAGCGGCGTGCTGGCCCTGGCCTTGGCCGACGGCAAGCCACTGTGGCGTCAGGAGCTGGGGGACAACGATCTCACCGCGCCTATTTTCGTGCGCACGGCCGGTCACGGGCAACTTTTTCTCGGCTCGGCCAACGGCAATCTCTACGCCCTGGACGCCGCGACCGGCGCTGTGCAGTGGAGAAAGACCGAACTCGACGCGGTTCGCAGCCCGCCCGCATTTCTCGTCCTAGCCTCCGGCCCGCTGGTGGTCACGGGCTCCAAGTACGGCACGGTTCGTGGCCTCGACGCAGCCACCGGCGCCGAGCGCTGGAACTACAAGACCGGCGATCGCATCACCGGATCCCCGGCCATCCTGGCCGAGCGGGGTGGGGCGCGCGCATTCGTCGGTTCCTACGATCGCTTCCTGTATGCACTGAACCCCGCGGACGGCTCGCTCATCTGGCGCTACGCTGCCCGCGGCGGTCTGTATTCGTCGCCCGCCCTGGTGGATTCAGGCGGAGAAGCGATGGCACTTGTTCTGGGCTGGGATCACATGTTGCACGCGGTTGCGCTCGGCAGTGGCGGGTTGCTTTTTTCTGCTTTCACCGGCCGGCCGCTGTGGAACGTTGCCGGGATGGACGACAGCAACTGGTCGTCCCCCGCGGCAGGACGGATTCGCGGCCGCTGGATAGCCTTTGTGGGCAGCTACGACGGTACCCTACGCGCCCTTCCGCTGGGTGAGGCCGACCGCGCAGCCCCTGTCCTCCGTTCCAATCGCTGGTTTTGGTTGTCCTTCCCCTTGGTGCTGCTTCCCTTCCTGGCACTCGCCATCGGGCTTACCGGTCGCCAACGACGGCGGCAGCGGGCTCGCGTTATTCCAACTCGTTGACCACGATTGGCTGGACGTTGCCCGTCGGGTCTCCGGCTGAACTGACTGCCCCCTGCCGGATAAACTCAGCCAGGGTACCGTCGCAGTCCAGGTCGCCCTTTGAATACGCCGTGAACTGGGCGTCGGTGCCGCTCCCCGCCCCGCTGTATCCCGGCATGAAGTGGTGGGCGTCGGGCACAGAGAAGTTTAGGGCTTTCCACACCGGATCGGTTCCCCATATCGGATTTCCGGCCATGCAGCGCTGGCCGGCTTGGCACGCACATTCGGTGGTGCTGGCCCAAGCCCCGCTCGGGCCTGGGAACTGCTTGGACAGGACCGCTCCCCATGAGCCCGCATGATCGGTATCGTAGTAGCTCAATGAGCCGGCCCACTCCTTGTTCAAGTGGCCCGCGGCTTCAGATGTCCGAGCCTTCTTGATATAGCGGCTGAAGGCAGGAACTGCGATCGCGGCCAGTATGCCGATAATGGCCACAACGATCATTAGCTCCACCAGGGTGAAGCCGTTGCGGTTCCCGCTTCTGGGTGAATCTGCGGCAGGCATCGCAGCTCTCTCCCTTGAATCGATGCAAGCCTTGGGCCGTGGCACCGAGCGCAGGCCTGGATCGTGCAGATGGCAGCAACTCGCGATCTATGGCTTGCCGTGCCCTTCCTGTCGCAGGAGCCAGCGGTGACTGAAATGGTCACTGCCGACATGGATCGGAACCAAAAAACGGCGGTGCGCCAAGTCCCACCCGGTACGCCATGCCGTAGCTTGCGATCGCAGCCAACACTACTTGCGCTTCCGGCGGACTACAAGCCAAGCCGCGAATACCAGCAGGGGAGCGGCAACATACGCCAAGTAGTACAGTCGCGAAGGCGCAGGCCGCAGACTTGCCTTGGCCAGCCGGATCATGCCGTTGTCTTCAGGGATCTCACGCCTTTCGGTATTGATCCTAAAGTCGAAGTCCACCAGGTGCGTGCCTGCCACCGAGGTTGAGAGAAAGATCGGATGCTGTCCCTCGGGTACCCCGGTTGAGCGAACGAAGGTCAAGGTGAAGTCGGCCAGTTGGCCGGGCTGCAGGCTGGGCAACTGCGCGGGGGTCACATCGACCCTGCACGCCGGGCTGTGTCCGGAGAAGACGAAGTTGTCCATGGGCCGTGTCGAAGTGTTCATCAGCGTGACCCTGGCCTGACTGATGATCCCGCGCAGACGCGCCAGCATGGGGCCCTGAACCGAGAGTCCGGCTTTCTCCGTTGTATCCACTGCTGCGAGCTCCATGGCTGTGCGTCCCTCAGGCGTTCGTATGCGGATATCTGCGCCGCGGTCGATCAGCGCTTTGGCCACGCTGCCTTGTCGGGCGGTATGAAGTGGCGTCCTGCCGCGACCGTCGAGGGGGTTGACTGCTGCGCCGGCAGTGACCAGCACGGCGACGACCTTGTCGTCCGCGGCCAGGTGCAACGGGGTCATCCCGTACGCATTGCGCGCGTCGGCACGAGCCCCGCGGCGAGTGAGCAGGCCCGCGACCTCAGCGTGGCCTCTCATGGCCGCCCAGTGGAGCGGTGTCATGTCAAAACGCGCATGGGCGTTTGGGTCAGCGCCACGGTCGAGCAAGATGGCCGCAACGTCTGTCCAGCCTCCCGCAGCCGCGAAGTGCAGGGCTGTCCAGTCAGATTCGTCTTTGCTGTCGACGGGCGCACCCCTTGCGAGCAGGGAGCGCACAGCGTCGAGGTGGCCAGAAGCCGCGGCTTGCGTCAAGATCGGCGACGCAGTTGTTGCGCTATCCGCAGAGGCTGCGTGGCCTGGGGTGACCCTGTATAGGAGAGAAAACGCGGCCAGAAGAATAAATGAGCCGGCTTTTGCGCTTGGTCGCACTACAATAATGTCAAGTGTGGCTGACATCGACCGTCTTGGCGAAGACAAGTGGGACACGACAACCAAAGATTCACCCCCCTTTGATGGAGTCATGAGCATGAGTATCCGCGCGAAGTTCCTGTGTGCGATATTTTTGACGCTTTCCCTGCTGCCGCTGGAGGCCCGTGCCCACTTCTGCGATGATCTCTGGGCTGGGAGTTACGACCTCGTGGTTCGGCCCGAGACAGACACCGTCACTCTTTCCGCTTCGGGCACGGCTACGATGAACATCACGGTCCAGAACAACACGGGCTTTTCGCTGATCAATTTTGCGCTGACGGCCAAGATTGGCACCACCGCGATTACCGCGACCCGCCAGGCCGGGAAGATTGCGGGGACCACCTTGCATCCAGGCGAGAGGGGGCAGTACGCCCTGTCGGTTACCGGAACCGCGGGCGGGTCGGTCAAGATCGAGGACATCAGCTTCTTCGTCAAGTTCGGTAATTCGACCGAGACCCAGTGCTACCCCACCAAGGGGGCACAGCCGGTGATGGTGAAGAAGCAAGCTGGGACGCTCTATCCTACGGGTACCCCGGCGGGTCTCGCTACCGCTGCCGACCCCGGATCAACCAACGGACCAGGAAAATGCACCGGTGAAATGGACCAGTCACGGGCAATGCAGTACGGCCCCCAGGCCGACTACATCAGCGTCGACACCGGCCTGAACAGTTTGATGAACTATTACTGCGCGGGCCGGGGCTCGTGGGACTCGGGCAGCGATGCGATCATTGCAGGGGCGTGCACCGGTACTGCCATCGACTGTACCAAGGCGACGCGCTCATTGAGCGCAGGCGCGGGGACAAAGTATGACTACGCCCACCTCTGGGGTGCCCTGGAGCTGGCTGTGCGGAAGAGCGCCCTGGGAGCCACCCGCCTCGCCACTTTGCGGCTGGGGCTACAGTGTGGGGCCGGTGACGCGAACACCGGTTTCGCAGGCTTTGCCATGATGATGCTCGGATATTTGGGCGACGATGCGACGGCGCATACCTTCCTTGTGGGGAAGGCCGGCGGGACAGGTGACTTGGCCACGATCGCCAAGGCGGCGTTGCTGCTGATGGGCGAGGCAGCCGACAAGACGACATACGAAGCCGCTGTCACGGCTGGGCTCACCGGCGACACTTTCGTGTCTACGGCGTGCGCGGCTGCGCTGGGCATCGTGGAAAACGACGACGCGCACGTGACTTCGGTCATAGTGCCCGCGGCAAAGTGGAACGAGCCCGACAGCAGCGGTGAAAATGGCCAGGGATTCTACGCAGCACACCTGCTGGCACTCGTGGCCTGGGATCGCCGTGGCTGGGCGGCAAGTGCAGGAGACACCGGGACTGTGAGCTTCTACGAGAGCGGCACGCCGAGTTCCACCGGAGGTAGCTCCGGGACAGGTGGAAGCACTGGCAGCGGTGGAAGCACGGGCAGCGGTGGGAGCACGGGCGCTGGCGGGAGCGTCTCCACGGGCGGAAAGACTGGAACTACCGGCGGCAGCACCGGAACGCCCACTGGCGGGGCCACGGGCGCTGGCGGGATCATTGGCACGGGCGGAAAGACTGCCGGTGGCGGCAGCACTGGAACGCCCACTGGCGGGGTCACGGGCACTGGCGGGAGCATCGTCACGGGCGGAAAGGCTGGAACTGCCAGCGGTGGCAGCACCGGAACGGCCACTGGCGGAAGCATTGTCACCGGAGGCAATACTACTGGGACGCCTGCTGGCGGAACAACTACGGGCACCGGCGGAACAATGAGCGTTGAGACAGGCGGAAACGTGGGCAGCAGCAATGGCGGCAGCGTCAGCGGGGGCGCACAGGCCGGAACTGGCGGGAGCTCGGGTGGCCAGGCCGGAAACGGTGGGTCGTCAGGTAGCGGAACCGCTGGCAGCGGATCCGCCAGCGGGTGCAGCTTCGGCCTTGCCCCATCTGGCCGGGCGACCATCCCGCTGGGCTTCATCCTGGTGGGAGTGGGACTCGCGCTGGCTGCGCGCCGCCGCCGCCGCTAGCACTGCTGATTGAAATTCG
>PMKP01000023.1 GCA_003157775.1 Myxococcales bacterium
CGCTGCCGATGCTGGGCTGCTTGGGCTGGTGCTCGCAAACCGATGGGCGACTGACAGGATTCCGTTTCCCGGGCTGATCTTCATCCAGCAGAAAGCCATGATCGGGGCCGTCATCAGGCGCGATCTCTGGCGCGTGTGGTTCTCAGCTGCGACCAGGACTTCCGGTGCCGTAGCGAGGAGATCGCTGGCGTAGTGCTGCCGGGTCCTGGGCGCTGGGGGCATGGGGTGGAGAACTCTTCCTATTGGGCGTTGGGCAAGGCAGCGAATAGCCCACCCCCGGAATGGCGGGATCTTCCGATGATGATAGGACCGGGTACGGCGACAGCGAAGGTCAGGTGGGCGCCGCCTTCCAGACCAGTCCCAGGTCGACCGTGCAGGTCGCGAGGCGCGACACTTGGCTCCGGCAATCCACGGCGACGGCACTCCATGCGCACGTCAAGGGACAGCGCCTCGGCTGCCCCGACATTCTTCGCGTGACGTGTGACGAGGTAAGGGGTAACGGTTTCCCATTCTCGTGACGACGCTAGAATGGGGTCCGTGTCTGAATCGACCAGACAAGGGCGCAGAGCCAGCGCCCCCGCGACACCCGCGCGCAATTCGCGGAAGTCCTGTAGCGCCTCTTCCAGTGTGCGTAGGTGTGCGGACTCCTCCCGCGTGGCTTCCCGTCGGTCCAGGAGATGGGGCGCAATTATCAGCAGCCGGGACGCCCCAGGGTCGAATTGGCAGGCCAGATGGGATTGCACTTCGGATTTCGCCGGGGAGCCATCGCTCTCGTGACCTGAGAAGAAGATTGGCAGGGTCTTTCGTTCCCCGATCACGCCCTGGACTCTCGCCATCAAAGCGCGTCGGAGGGCGCGCGTGACCTCGGCCGGGGACGCACTCGGGTCGAGGCCTGCCTCGATTCTGAAGGCAAAAATACCCTGCAACGCCTGGACCGGTGCCATCACGCCGAGACCCAGGAAGCGGCCATCGCCAACCACCAGCGGGCCGGTGATCGGATCGCGAAAGACGATCTCCGCGTGCCAGAGGCGTTCCTTCACGAAGCGTGTGCCAGGCGCGAATTCTTCAGCGCGCTCGCCATGCGACGCGAAGGGCTCCCGCTGCACGCGGATCGATTCGACCTGATTGCGTACGCCAACGTGGCGCAGGGATTGTACGACCGCGCTGGCAGCACGGGTTTGCTCGTCGGCGCGTTCGGCACCGGCCTTGGCCTCGGCGAGTCTTCGCGTTGGTTCGATTCGACGCCGGGCGGCCGAGTTGGGGAGGGCGGCGGGCGAGACTGTTCGCCAAACGCGCCGGCCCGGCTCGGGCGAGGTGTAGTGCGACAGCATTCCCTCGTCGCTGGAGCGGACTAGCACCAGTCCCGAAACTTCGCCGGTTTCTGGATCGACGCGTTCGTCCAGATCCAGACCGGAGAAGGCCCAGTGCACGTCGTCGCCTCGAAGGGCACAGTCCGCCGGAACGTCAACCATGACCCTGCGAATTCCACAATCGGCGTGGGCATGTCCGATCGACGCCAATGGAACGATCCAGACACGCGCCGAGATCGGTCCGTCGTTGCTGCCATCGGCCCTGCGACCGATCATTGCCCGCTCGATCTCCGCGCTTCGTTCGGGCATCGCCGTTCTCAGACGGCCGGCGGCGGCATCTCTGGCTTTCTCCACCAGCGCTGAGGCATGCGCCAATGGCCACGCGGCGAATGCAGTCTCGGACGCGCCTCGGTGAAGCTCGTAGACCCGCCGACCCGAGGGGCTGTCGTAGGCCACCTGAGCAAAGCGAGCTTTGGGTGGCTGGGTGAAGGTCCGTTTGGCGTCCTTTCCCGATCCCTCGACGCCAAACCGCCGCGAGTAGGCGGCGTACCTGTCTTTCAGGCTCTGCAACGAACCCGGTTGCGGACACGGGAGGGTGCGACCGGGCCCACCGACCGAGGGACGGTGAACTCGTCCCGGGTAGCTCGCAAGGCGCATCTCGAACTCGGCCTCGGTGAGGATCTCGCCCCAGGCCCACGCCATGTCCACGCCACGGCCGAACTGGTAGAGGCATTCGGCAAGGGCGCAGATGGACTTTGCGTTCTCTCGGTTGCTGCCGTCTGCCTCCTCGAAATGCCATCCATACTGCCAGGGCACCAGAGCGTCGAACATGATGGGCCTAATCTGCTTGGTATCCGTGCGGATCTTTCCGATTCGTCGGACATCACCCCCAACGAAGTCGAGGTCGTTGCTAGGCACGAAGACACTGACCGCTTGACCATACTGGACGCTCGGCGTCAGGATAGTCGGGGGTATGTCGGAGGTGAGGTCCTCCAGCCATCTCAAAGAAGGCCCGAAGTCCGCGAGAGTCGCTGGTCCGCTCAAGCCCGCGCCAGCGACCAACGCCTGGAACAAACGCGCCGGTGAGGGAGTGAGATCCCCTACACCATGGTAGCGATGGTCGTGCAAGCGGACCGAAACAAGGAGAACGCTGGCCATCGGCTAAACCTGCTCGGTGGCGTCGTTGTCCTTCTTGGCCAAGAGTTCCTTTGCCTTCTTCACGTCGAAGGTGTGCACGAGCTGATCAGCCTCTTTCGGCCATTGACTTCGGAAGGGCTCTGCGGCGGTAGAAGCATAAGTCTCAACCAACTGACGGGCTTCCGGCGTGCCCAACGCGACCTTCTTCGGCTCTCCTCGCCTTGGTACTTCTAGCCAGACATCATTCTCTTCGGCAAAGCGAAGATGGCAGCCCTCTCGTAGGAAGAGGTTCATCTCCGCGGTCGCCGCAACTAGGGCGAGGCCGAGCAAATACTTTCGAACCTCATCGGTCCTTGGTTCATTCGCACCCCGGATGCCACGAAGAGCGACGAGATTGACAGTGACCTCTCTCTCAATCCGACCGCGAACCAAGACGCCGCCCAGGACTCGCGCGTCGGAATTCGGAACGCCGTCTCGATATTTGGGGATCTTGTCGTTCTTGCGGAACACTGCGGGCGCGTCTGCCAGGCCTACGTCGGAAAGAGCCTTCTTGTTCTTCTTCGCCTCTTCCTCTTTCAGGTCCTTCTTCGTGGCTTCGTCTAGTGATTTCCACACCGAGGTGAACTGGGCCGCCGCGTGCAGTGGCTCGACATCCCAGGCGCGGATCGTGGATCGAATCAGACGTGGCCGCTTCTCGCCTGTGCCCCCACGTGAGTCCCAGACACCGAAAACAAGGGACGACGGGGCCCATTTGCACAGATTTCCCGCGTCCCCAGTTCTCCTTAGATCCTCGAACGCTTGGCTGATGTGTTTCGACAGCGAAGGCGAGGATTGGACGACCGCGTCCGCACTTCGATGCGCAAGTTCGAGGAGGGAACGCAGTTCCACGAAGGGGGTCTTGCACTTCTTCGCGGTCTTGCAGTCATCGCAACTGCCGCAGGGTCTGTCGTCAAATTTGATCATGATCTGCGGAACCAGCCACCTCTGCCGATCCGTCTCAGCGGTGCGAAAGATCGGCTCCATGCGATTCGCCTGCGATCCGACGCTGTCTATCGTGACGACCCTAGTCCCGTCGGAGAGCGTGTCGATGTTGTAACCGATGTCGGCGTACGTTGCTGGGAATATGACACCTCCTTCACCTTCGATGGGTACCAACCTTTGCTTCATGTGAAGGGCTACGGCGCCTGTTGCTTCGGTGGCCCAGTTGTTGAGCATTTCCAGCGTCACTGGAATGGGTGGCATCTCAGCTTGGGCAACGCTTTTCTCATTTGTCATCGATTGGTTTCCTCCTCTGTGCACATGTGACGATCTTGTTCTTGCCGGCGTGGGCAAGTTCGAAACGGAACTTTCGCGTTGGAAGCCCTAGGTCGGCCCCTCCGAGCACGGCTCGCGCGAGAATCGGCGGGACTATCCATCCCCAGGCCGAGTATCCAACCGCCCAGTCCCTAGATTGTTTGGGTCGAGCGTGCTCCATCGCGACTGGCGCAAGGATCTGGACGACCGGCGAGGCAGTGATGCCCGCGATGTTCTTGGCCTTCTTCTGCTTGTCAGGGTTGAAGCCTTCGCTGAGCCCTGTGCATGCGGACCGGGCATCGAAGTTGAAGCTGCCGCCGATCGTTGTCACGACGCCAAACGGAGAATCAGCAAGATCGTTGGATCTCGCCTCCCAAAGCGCTGCAACGCCGAGCGTCTGGACATCACCAACTGTTTGCTTCTTGCCCGGTTTCTTCCTCGTCCCCTTCAGCATATTGCGCGCTATGTGTTGGGCCGTGCGGTTTCCCGAGTACAGCTTGAAGTCATTTCGACTTGAGCCATCCGCCCAGTGGCTAAGCAAGATTTCCCTCGTCGCGGTCCTGAGTCTTAGCGGCAAGGCCGTCGCATCCGGACGCTTGCATGGAAAGGCATCAACGATGTCGGTGTCATCGGTGTGCCCTGCGTCGCCGCCTTCATCATCGTCCTCTTCGTCACCGTCCACCGGAACGGGCGTGAGGTCGGCAGAGCCCGAAGGCAGGCACTTTCGGACTTCTGCCGCTGCAAGAAACTGAAGGACTGCACGAACGGGATCCGCATCGCCTCTCGCCCGCAGGTGGAAGCACACGTTCGCCTCGTCGCTCCAGTCAAATCCGCCTTCGGCGTCTCCGAGAAGAACTTCGGCAGCCTCCAGAAAACCGAGGCAAGCGAAGACCTGGCCTGGGTTGAACAGGTCAACGGGGATAGATCTCTCGGCCATCAGATGCCCTCCTTTGACCCAGTCGTGTCTTCTTTGTCGTTGTCGCGGGAAGCCTGCTGGTCGGCTGAGCGGAAGATCGCTTCCCACCACGCCAGGCCCCAGGGACCCCAGTCCTTTTGCAAGCGGGCGAACCGAAGGACGACTTCCCGGGCTCGCTCCTCAAGCTTGGACGGTGGTGCGTCGTCACATCCATTGGTCCCAATGATCGGACGAGCGAAGCCGTGATGGGAGGCCACGAGGTGCAAGACTAGATCCTGGAGATCGAGCGGCAGGCTGGTGAGCGCCGGATCGGACGCGGCAGTCCGCAGCGATCCGAATTCGTGACGATACCCGTCGAGGAAAGCCACATCCGGGCGCGACTCCGTCTTCGCGTAGGCGCCCTCTGGCTTGGCCTTGAAGGCCCTTTGCCAGCGAGGTGTCCGCTTGCCCTCGTCGTGAAAGTGCGCGGCGGCCACCAGTGCCTTTGCGTAATTTTCTGGCAGGCCAAGCCGCCGGGCTAGCCGCCGAACGCGGTCTTCCACCCACTCAGTGTGGGTCTGCAGCAGTTGTGCCCGGCCAGACGATCGGTCGTCCTCGGTCGACGAGTCGTGCTTCCACTTGTCGACGACTAGCCAGCGGACTGGGATCCCATCCTGGGTCTGCTCGGTGACGAAGCGAAGGCGTTCTCGCCACTGCCCCTGCCTCGGCGGCGAAATTGCCTCGCCTTCGACGGCTCTCACTCGGAATCGGACAACTGGGGGCGATTTCGGGTCTGTGGAAGCAAGCCAGGGTCTGCCGTCGTCGGCGGTACGTGGGATATCCGACTCTCCATCGTCAATGAGGCCACGTCTGTCCAGCCCGGCGACCCTGGCATCGACCACCAGGGTTGCCCCGGCGAGTGCCTTTTCCAGTTTGAATCTGCGGTCTTTCTCCTTCTTCCCGTCAAGCAGATCCTTCAAACGCAGGGTGCGGCGAAGGTCTCCGGCCGGGCTCAGCAAGAAGGCAACCACGTCCCACTGCCGCAAGGCTGCGGCAGGGGCTTCCCCGTCGCCTGTTCCCTCATCTCTCTCACCCTCCGTCTGAGTCTCTTCGGCGTCATCAGTCTCACCTGCCTGGAGCTCATCAGGAACATCGAGCTCACGCGCCTCATCGGCCTCCGGGCCAGATGCAACAGAAGCGGCGTCACCGGCGAGTTGGCCCGCTCGTTTTTCGAGCCAATCCATGACAAGCCAGGTTTCGGTCTCCAGAACCTCGCTCGTGTGTGTGGGCGCGGCCTCGAAGAAGTCTTCGACTTGCTTGTCCTTGGCAGCGTCCCTGCCGCGCCGTACGGGAAGAAACTTGCGCCACACTATGGAAGTCTGCGGCCCGTCATCTTCTTGCCAGCCACGCAGCCACGGATCGATCTCCGGCCGCCCGGTGTGTTCCTTGAGCGAGGTCATGGACCAAGCATCGACCAGCGGACGCGTCAGAGCAGGGCGCAGCGGCGCGGGTGTGGTTGCTGCCAGCAAGAGCGCCGCTAGGTCGCGATCGTCGGATGCTCGAAGTTTCAACTGCCGGATCGCACCCGGACTGGTGTCCCTGCGGCCCTCGATTTCAGGCAGGTGTTCCAGCGGCCTCAGCCACGACCGCGCCGCTTCGACTTTCTTGTCGTGTTTGGCAATGGCTTCGTTGTCCTTCTTCGTGCGATCCCCCGGCGTCTTCTGTTTCGCCTGCGCGACATTCTTTGGTTCGTTTGGTTCCGGCTCGCGAATGACGATCACGCTGGCTTCGCCGTTGCCCCGGCGGTTCACGCGTCCCAGGCGCTGGACCATTCGCTCCCACGCCACGAGGTCCGAAACCATGTGCTCGGCATCGAGATCGACCCCAACCTCGGCTGCCGAGGTGGCGACCAGGAAGGTCGGCTTGGTAGCCACGGCTTTCTCGCCAGCGATGAATCCCAACTCACGCAGCCGGGTTGCGGCAACCTCGCGCTCGAATACCCGGCGGCCACCCACGAAAAGCTCACGTTCAATATCAACCTTCCCAATGCCCCCCTTCTTGTCGCCCTTGGCCAGCGTTTCGATAGCCTCAAGCGTCTTCTGGGCGATCCTGCGCTTGTCGCAAAAGACGAGGCAGCGGATCGGCTTTCGCCCGTTTTCGGCCAACTCCCAGGCTTTCGCAGCGAGCGACTCAGCCAGGTCCCATTTCTCTTGGTTCTCAGGCGGACGAACCACGGTGAGCCACTTCTTCGCACCGAGCCGTTTGACCACCTCCTCGTGTGCGAGGTCCGCCTTTCCGAGCCCGTGACATCGATCCGTCGTTCCCCGGCTGGTCGCCGACAACGCTAGCAGCTTGAAGGGGGGCACGAGAGCCCGCCTGTCGGAGCCTTGTGGACCTAATACAGTGCTGCCGTTGTCGATGGCTTCCAGGAGCTTCTCGAACGGCGGCACCAGGTGTGCCTCATCAAGCATCACCAGCGTGTCCGCCCCGAGGAGTCCGGCGTGATACGGGCGCATCTTCCGCGATACCCCGTATCCTTCAAAAAGCAGCCGAGAACCGACCATGTCGACGGTTCCGACGATGATCGCGGGTGAGGCAGGATCTTCGAGCCATTCCCGGTTGTCGACGTGCTGGCCGCGCAAGGTAGATATTGGCAGCGCTCCTTCCCCGAGTCCGAGGGCCTTGCCGAGTTCCGGGTCAGCGTCCACCCCAGCTCGCAGGGTCAGGGCAACCTCTGTGGCCTGGTCGACCACTGCCCGCCGGTCCACCACGTAGACCAACCGGCGCGGCAACGGTGCACCTTTCGCTCGGGCCAGCAACCAAATCACCATCACCGCGGTCTTCCCCAACCCGGTTGGGATGTCACAGCCGGCCGGCAGGTCGTCCAACATGAAGCGGACGAAGAGCCGCTCCTGCCATGGCATGGGCAAGAAACCCATCAACGCCTCGAACTTCGTGCGGAAGTAGCTGAGATCAGGGTGTTCGGTCTGTTCAGGCATCACTATACCTCGCCCGCTGTTTGCGTTCTTCTCCAACCTGCGTCTGGCCCGCATATCGCCCTGCCCCAGCTTCCGTCATCGCCCATGACGGAATCCATCCCGTTGTCCTCATTTCCCACACCCACGACTCTACCCGCCCCCTTTGTCAGACCAGGCCAAACTTTCTTCCCCCGCCTTCCGATACCTCTCCGCCCCCTCGCGCAGCTTCTTGGCCACGCTTGCCGCCAGCTCCCCTGGGGCCAGCACTTTGGCGCCTGGACCGTAGCTCAAGATCCACCTCTCC
>PMKP01000429.1:0-416 GCA_003157775.1 Myxococcales bacterium
GGAGCTACCGTGCCTGGAGGCGGCGGTGTGTTTCAGTACACGGTTGACCCGGCGGCTGGCACGCTCCTGCCAAATCCATCCAGCAGCAACAACGTCGTGTCTACGCCACCATTCACCAAGCTCGGCGGGGCGCAGCCATGGGATATCAAGGTCCTCCAGATTTCCTCCGGCGAGTACGCTTACGTGAGCAACTATGACGATGGGACGATATGGGAGTTCAGCGTCGACCCAGCAAATGGAATACTCTCGCTGTTGGGCTCCTTTCTGGTCGCCCCTACCAGTGTCTGCACTTGCGAGGCGGGGGGAAACAACATCGCGGCCGAAGATATCGCACTCCATCCTTCGGGCAATTATGTCTACGTGACGTTTAGCTGTTGTTCGTCGTTGCAGTCCGTCGCCCAGTTCACCGTCAACCA
>PMKP01000429.1:495-4499 GCA_003157775.1 Myxococcales bacterium
ATAGCCTTGCTGGCTACTTTGCTCATCCTCAGCACGCGATACAGGACGTCCTTGTCGGCTCTGTCGTTGACTTGTCTCTTTGGTGTGTCCACGCGCGCCCAAGAGGGTGCATAATCGGAACAAGCGCCATTTTGCCTTCACCGAATCTGCAAGAACGCCGCCGCAAGCCGTACTTGAAAAGGAGACCAGAAGAATGACTCACACAACTCATCTGCTCGTCGCTATTTGTTTGTTAGCCCCCGCCACCGCGATGGCCCAGTACGTCGACCAAAGCGTCGTGCATCCGGCCAATGCCAATTTCAAGAATGTTCCGACCTGGAGCGATGCCGACATCAGCGCGCAGTTCCAAGCCATGCGCGACACGCGCTATTTGTACGCCACCAGCAATCCTAGCTTCGCACGACGCATCTCCTGGCTCTACCCCCAGGACGGGTGCCAAGTGAGAGCCGAGCTCGCCGCCAGCATGGCGGGCGACGCGGGCAAGGTGAGACCATACAAGCTGTTTGTCTTTGCGGTTGATCAGAATTCCAACTCGCTCCTGCGGTTGTATACCGCCAATGACCCCAGCGGAGTTGTGACCTGGCCTTGGCACGTGGCGCCTGTGGTCAAGAACACCGCTGGCGAACCCATAGTCCTGGATCCCGCCATGGAGCCCTGTCGGCCCTTGCCGTGGAAGGAGTGGCTGGCCAACATGGTCGACGACATGAGCATCTACGACCAGCCCTCGTGCGGGGTCACGGTTGCCGACTCCAATGCCTATGACGACATGAGTTTGGTTACCGGCAACAGCAACCAGAGAGACGATGCCTTGTACCAAGAGGATAATGTCTACTTGGATGACGAATGGAATCTGCAGAGCACCCTCCTGCGGAATCCCACCGTCGTGCTCGGTTCCGCTCCACCGTGGAGCGGAACCGCCTGTGTCAAGACTACCGTCCAGTACACGACGGCCACCGTCCCGGAGAATGGCAGCGCCAGTGTCATTTCAACCTGTCCCTTTGCTACGCTCAACCTGGGAGGGGGCCTGATGCTAAGCAGCAACACATGGCTGGTTTACAAGAACGCGAGGAGCGGCAACGGCTGGGAGATCGATGCGAAGAACGTTGGCTCCACAAGTGCGTCGCTCACCTCGTCGGCTGTCTGCCTCGTCGGTGCCCCAACGAAGGCCTCAGTGAAAACGGTCACCGGCTCCAAAGTCACGATTGGGAAGGGCGCCTACAACAGCACGACTGCCACCTGTTCCTCGGGCGTCCTGGTCGGCGGTGGGTTCTTGACCACAGTGGCGGGCAGTCCCTCGTCCATCATGAGGATTTTTCTTAGCGGAAGGACAGACAGCACGGGCAAGAATTGGCGAGTTTCCGCGTACAACACGACCAGTTCAAACCGGGATGTGACGTCCTATGCGTACTGTCTCAGTAACACAAATGCCTCACTGTCCCAGACGTCGGGAAACCTCACGGCAGACGGGATCGCCACAGCGAACTGCCAAGCTCCCTTGCATGCGCTGGGCGGTGGATTCGTCTTCCCCAGGACTACAGCCTACACGGTCTTGACCATGGACAGCGAAGGCGATGATTATGCCGTCGACATGTTGCCCGCTCCGTCCGGTGGAGATAGCAATGCCAAGGCCTATGCCGAATGTATGACGAACCCCTGACCCGTTGTTCACGGCGATCCTGGAATCGGGAGGCGTGAAGGGCCTAGTACACTGATACTGGCTTGCTGTGCTTGGCCGTACTATGGTTTGTCCCTGTGTGCGACAGGTAAGAACAAACGGCCGCGAGAATCGGAGCAATCCCCATGGCCGACCGCACAAGCACGACCTCCCAAAGAACCAGTCTCCTGTCCCTAGCCCTCGTCTCCGTCTTGTCAGCCCTCTTGGTTGTCGGCGTGCACCAGATTCACGCCCGGCTGTCCCAAAGCCCGCCGGCCCCTGCGCTACAGTCAGAAGAGCCAGAGCCCACGGAGGCCGGCGGCGCTACGCCGCGAACCCAATCCGGCGAGAGCTGCGATGCCTTGAGAATTCGATACATTCTCCAATGCTCGATGGGCAAGGCCCTCCCAGCTGTCGGCCGCCCTGTCAGTCCGCGTGCCTCCAGTACAGCAATGAGCCCGGAGAGCGAGGCCAAAGAGATGGCCGAGGCCTTTGCGTGGCTGCACCCGCCGAAGGACCACCTCGCCGACCTGGCAAGGCGTTGTGAGGTTAGATTCATCTCACCCGAGATAACCGGGAACCAAGTCCCGACCGTGGATGACAAGCAGGCAAGGGCCCTGGCGCTGTCGAGCAACGAACGCACAGAGCTGGACCAGACTTTGCGCCAGATGCACCAGAGTTTTGCGGATTCCGTCCGGCAAGCCTACGCCGCGGGGGCTACCGACCCTAGCAAAGCATCGAGTCTGTCTGTGGAACAGATGCTCGACGACATCCAGGAGAGGCCAAACAACGGATTCGACCAGGCCAGGCAGAGGCTGGCGCTGGAACTGGCCGGGATGGCCACCCCGCCGGCGGCCGGTGCCGATTTGCCGCCGGGCGAGCGCATCTTTCGCCTGTCGGCGGGCCTGGGGGATGATTTCGAACGGCGCCTCGCCGACCGCCTTGGCGTGGAGCGCGCCCGCCAGTTGCGCTACTCGTCTCTCGCTGCCCCGTGGATGAATAGTTTCTCGCAATCGGGATGTCCAACCCCGCAATAGTGGATCTAGCACCGCTGGCTTGCTGTGCCTGGCAGTACTATGGTTTCCGCCCGCTCACAGTAGCAAGCAACGGTCGCAAGAATCGGAACGATCCAGATGACCAACCGCCCCAACACCACTTCCCAGGAGACCAGTTTCATTCCCCTGGCCCTCGCCTCGGCCTGTTCGGTTCTCTTGGTTGTCGGCGCGTACGAGATTCGCGCACGGTTATCCAAGGCTGCCTCCCCAGCGCCATCTCCGCGGTCAGAAGGGCAAGACCCCAAGGCGGCCCAAGGCGCTAAGCCGCGAACTCGCTCCGGCGAGAGCTGCGATGCCCTGAAAGACCGATATATTCTTCAATGCCCGACAGAGAAGGCCCTGCCAACCGTCGCCCCCGATGACGGGGAAGCCGAAAAGATGGCCACGCTCTTCGCGTGGGCGCACCCGAGCAAGGACAAGCTGGCCGAGATGGCAGCTCGCTGTGAGCTTCGACTCATTTCACCTGCGATGCTGGAAGAGCAACCCCCAACCGTCGATGATGAACATGCAGGGGCCCTGTCGCTGTCGGCCCAAGAACGTGCAGAGCTCGACCAGACCCTGCGCCAGATGCACGAAAGTCTTGCGGCTTCCGTCCGACAGGCCTACGCTGGCGGGTCTACCGATCCGACTATAGGATCGAGCATGTCCGCTCAGGAGATGATCGACGAAATCCAGGATCGGTCGGGCGACGAATTTCTGCAAGCCAGGCAGAAACTAGCGCTGGAGCGGGCCGGAATGGCCACCCCACCAGCGGCGGGTGCGGACCTGCCGCCCAGCGAGCGCATCCTTCGCGTGTCGGCGGGCCTAGGGGATGATTTCGAAAGGCGCCTCGCCGATCGTCTTGGCGCAAATCGTGCCCACCAGTTGCTCTATTCGCCTCTCGCTCGTCCGTGGGTTCGCACTTCCACCCTAGTAGGATGTCCTTGAAGAATAGAGGGTACGGGCGCCGTCTGGTGCGGTGGTGCGTCCCGCGTCTGCGTCCCCGACCCAGGTTGCTTTTCTGGGAGGCAGTGGGCGACGAAGAGAGCGAGTTCCTGCGTCCCCGACCCAGGTTGCTTTTCTGGGAGGCAGTGGGCGACGAAGAGAGCGGGCAGCTCAGGACGAAAAGTAGGTGGCTATTCCGTCAAGATGACGACTTTGGGACCAGAAATCGACGACGTCAGGTCAATTGTGGGGTTCTTGCAGTCCAGAACCCGGGCAGAAACGGACGCCGGACGCAACTCCGCCCTGACCCGCTCGGCGCCAAGGCCGGGGTCGGAGAAACCGCGTCTCTCTAGGGGGTGTCCCTAATAGGC
>PMKP01000002.1 GCA_003157775.1 Myxococcales bacterium
GGCACGACTAGTGCCGGAGGCACTGCGACAACAGGCGGAACAACGGCGAGCGGTGGCACGACTAGTGCCGGGGGCACTACGAGAACAGGCGGAGCGACAGTGAGCGGCGGCACCGCGACCACAGGCGGAACGACGGTGAGCGGAGGCACGACTAGTGCCGGAGGCACTACGACAACAGGCGGAACAACGGCGAGCGGTGGCACGACTAGTGCCGGGGGCACTACGAGAACAGGCGGAGCGACAGTGAGCGGCGGTACGACTGGTGCTGGTGGTACTGCGACAACAGGCGGAACGACAGCGAGCGGTGGCACCGGCGCTTCCCAGTGTGTCCCGCCTCCGCAGGGTATCGTAGCGTGGTGGCCCGGTAATGACGCGCAGCCCGCCGTTACAGCGAAAGACATCGTTGGCAGCCACGACGGTTCTCTTTCGGGAGTCTCTTATGGAACCGGCGAGGTTGGGAACGCTTTCATTTTTTCCCCCGCCAGTGACATCATTGTGCCAGAGGCTTCTCAACTGCACGCTTCTGGGCAGGCGACATTTGAAATGTGGGTCAATTTCGACACTGTGCCTCGCACCGGCAACCTCGACAATTCGTTTGGCCTCCTAGAGAAGGCGAACAACTACGTCATCTCCTGGCGTGCGGATTATCAGGTTCTTGAGATCGAGATGGTCGACGGGTGCACCGACTACGACTACTATTTGGGCGCGTGGGCCTACCTTTCGGATTCTGACTTGGCCGGCAACCAGGTCGTCGGTGGCCAGTCACAGCGGCTGTTCCACCACTTGGCGATTACCGCGATCGACGGCGGAGCGAACGGCCCGGAGTTCCACATTTTTGCAGACGGCCAGGAACGAGCTGTGACGTACAATCTTAATCTGTCCTACAAGGGATGCGGGTGGTACTCGGGATCAACCGCCCCGCTGTATATCGGCGCGCGTTCCTTGGGCCCGTCGCCACTGTACTTCAGTGGCGCAATGGACGAGGTAACCATCTACTCCCGCGCGCTAACGCCCGCTGAGATTCAGGCGATCTTCGCAGCCGGCAGCGCGGGGAAGTGCAAAACGCCATAGCTGGCGCCGCGCTGGATGCCTTCGACGTATTCAGAGATGCGGCGAACGGGCGCTGGATCGCCCGCGGACGCTGGATGGGTGCCAGAGTCATACTCATAAGTGCGTCAGACAAATAGAGAATGCAGGGCGTAGCCAACTGCATGCAGTTTGCACCTCAACCGCGGGTGCGCTCGACGAATGGGACGGGACCGCTCAGCAGGTGCCAGGCACTTGATTCGGGACCGCGTCAAAGACGGCCCAGTTGACGAGCTACTGCCGCTCGCCAGCGAGCAGAAGGACTTTCGCAACCAAGGCGTCCGAAAGGAAGAGGCCCTCTGCACGGGCTCGGTCGATGATCGGCGCCACAGATGGGAGCAGGCCTGCCTTCTTGGCTTCGAGCAAGACGTGTAGCGTGCCGTGCGTCGCCAGACCAAGGGCAGCAGCACAGCGTCGGGCAGAGCGATCATCGAGCACGACGACATCGGCGTGTTCCGACGCGGCACAGGTCAGAACCTCGCTTTCGCCGCGGCCCAGATCCCAGCCGGCGACCACTGGATCGATCACCTCGACAGTTGCCGTACGGAAGGCGCCGAGACGGCTTGGGGCGATTGGTCGCGGACCGCGGGATATCTCGACGAGAACTCCGCCAGGGACAACCAACGCATGGCCAAGGCGTGCCAGCAGATCAAGCTGGCCAAGTCTATCGAGGACGATGAGCGGCGAAGCGTTGACGACCCAGACCTCAGCCATGCGGTGGCCCCGCGGCGAGATCCTCTTCGTCAACCTGGAAAGGCGAGACACGGTAGCGCGAAAGCACGTCGAGAAACTCGGAGCGGCTTACGCCGAGGATCTCCGCACCCTTGCTCTGCGACACCATGCCCATCTCGTACCACTTGGACACGGCGGCACGCTTCAGTTCCTCGGCGAACTCTGACGGACCGATACGCAGCACGGAAAGGGCACCCTCGGGAAGCACAACGTTCACCGTGACACTCATGACTGCAGTTTAGCGCCGATCTCAGGAGGTTGTCGCTGGATGGTGTCAAAGATAAGTTCATATGCGCGTCAACAAGCCCCGACAAGCTATGCCGCGGGGGAGGTGCCTTTGGACGACTTCAGACGTGCGGCGAACGGGCTCGCTGAACCACCGCACCCAAGGCGAGCCGCCCTGTGCTAGCCTTGATTCGCGGTGGAACAGCTCAAGAAGTCGCGCCGGTCCGGACTCGAGAACCTGGTCAGGTTCGCCAAGGAGCTCCCCGTCCTGTCGCCGCGTGAGATCTACCGGCGGCTTGAGGAGCTGGGCTACCGCGGACAGAACGAGGCGCGCCGGGCGGTATCGCTCATGGCCTACCGCCACGTCCGCCGCATCAAGCGCATCTACGTCGACGGGGTCAAGCGCGAACACCTTCTGCCCAAATCCAACACCCTGCTCATCGGGCCCACCGGGTGCGGCAAGACCCTGCTTGCGCAGACCCTGGCCCGCATCCTCAACGTGC
>PMKP01000272.1 GCA_003157775.1 Myxococcales bacterium
CCACGTGGCCTGTGAAATCGCCAAGGCGCAACAGCACCACGGGCGCCGGCGCGAGCTCTACTTTCTTCGCGACAAGGCGGGAGTTGAGGTGGATTTCGCCGTTCCCATGGGCGCCCGCCGCTTGGCACTGGTAGAGGCCAAGACGACGCGCACGGTGCTGCCGCGCATGGGCGACCCCATGCGCCTGTTCATGAGGGCGGCAAAGGGCTACCAGTGTCAGGGTTGGATCGTTCACCCCGGGCCGGACCTGCCCGGCTTCAGTGGCGCCGGCGAAGGCGTCCACACCTGCTCGGCCGATTCCATCGCCACCAAGGTCCTGGGATTCCACGCGTAGCTGTGGTTGCGTGCGGGACCTATTTGTACACATCTCCTCTGGGACCAATGGCGTGGACCAGCAAGCAGCCCTGGTCTGTGTTGAATTCGATGACGACTCGATAGTTGCCAACCCGGAGGCGATGTTGCCCTGACAGCTCGCCCCGAAGCGGAGCAATGTTCGGATCTTGTTGGGGGCTGGCGCTGGCCCTTTCCAGGGCACGAACGATCCTATTCCTTGTTTTCTTGTCCAACCGTTCCAGCGACTTTCGGGCCCTGTCGTGGAAAAGGACTTCAAGCATGCCGCTTCAGCTTCTCCAGGGGCGTGAACCGGGAGCGCCGCCCGGCGCGCCAATCGGCTCTTGAGGTGCGAATGTCGTCCATCATCTGCTGGTTCGCCAGTATCTCAAGGGTCGGGTCCTTGGACTCGACCAAGTGCAGGTACGAGAGGAAATCCCTCGCCACGCGGAGCTGCGGTTCATGAAGACCGGCAAGTGCCGCCTGGGCTTCTCGCCGGTATGTCGCTGCTTTGCCTGCCATCTCAGCCCTCCTTTCGAGCGTCATGCCTGTTTTCATGGGCCCCATGTTCAAGAGCGTACCACGAGAGGCGTAATACGTCATAAGGACTAGACTTTTCACCCATCGGCACGCTGCGGGTCTATCGCGGACCACTCTGCTCAGGTGCCTTGGCCTTCCCGCCCGTACAGCCGACCACGCCTGGACCGCGGTCCAAGTGCCTGGCGGCCATTGAATGGCGTAGCCACGGGACGTTACCCATGGGCCAGTCCAGGGGCGGCCACAGGTCTACAACCGCGGGGACATCTCGAGGAGTTTCACGAGCGGCACGGCCCGGATGCGCTCGCCCAGGGGGTACTCGTCAACGCCCGCGTGAACGACGGTCAGTCGGTCGAGGTGCAGATCCGCAGCACGAAAGAAGCGTACCCCGAAAATTCGAAGACAGACCACGAAATTTCTGGGTATGAGCGATCACCTTGTTGGGCGCGCTCAGCGCGGAATGGCGAACCCGAGGGCCCGCGCGGACCCTCACCCGCCGACNNATGGATGGCGTCGTAGGTTCGCAGTCTGATCTTGCCATTTCTAAGGTGTCGCTTTAGATTTGTCCATCATGCGCAAGCTGACGCCCCGCCTGCTTATCCCCTTCGCCGAGGCTGCCTGCCGCGGCTTTCCTGCGTTGTTGCTCACGGGTCCGCGCCGCAGCGGCAAGACCACTCTGCTGCAGCTCATGCGGCCCAAGGCAGACTATCGCTTGCTCGAGGATCCTGACACCCTGGGACAGGTGCGGTATGACCCGCGCGGCTTCCTTGATGGCCTGCGCTTCCCGGCCATCCTCGACGAGATCCAAAACGCACCGGAACTGCTGCCCTACATCCGCAGTCGCATCGATGCAGCGCCTGGCCGCAAGGGACGTTGGCTGCTCACCGGCTCGCAGGAAGCCCCCCTGATGAGGGGTGTTACCGAAAGCATGGCAGGGCGAGTGGCTGTGTTCCAATTGCTGCCCTTCTCTCGCCAGGAGCATCCGAAGGTTTCGCCCTTCTTGGGCGGTTTTCCCGAAGTCTTGGCCCGGCCCACCTTGGCCGAGACCTGGTTTCGCTCTTACGTGCAAACCTACCTGGAACGGGACGTGCGCGCCGTGAGCGGGATACGAGATCTGTCCGTCTTCCGTCGCTTCCTTGGCCTGCTCGCGACGCGCGCGGGTCAGGTTCTCAACAAGACGGACCTGGCTGGTCCGCTGGGCGTGTCGGTGCCGACGGTGGATACCTGGATTGGAATCCTTGAGGTCACGGGCCTGCTGTTTCTGGCCCAGCCGTTCACCGAGAATTTTGGCAAGCGGCTGACCAAGTCGCCCAAGATCTACTTCAGTGACACGGGCCTGGTCTGTCACCTGCTCGGGCTGCGCAGCGCGACCGAACTCGCGCGTTCACCTTTTAGCGGGCCCATTTTCGAAAACCACGTGGCCTGTGAAATCGCCAAGGCCCAACAGCACCACGGGCGCCGGCGCGAGCTCTACTTTCTTCGCGACAAGGCAGGGGTCGAGGTGGATTTCGCCGTTCCCATGGGCGCCCGTCGTTTGGCACTGGTAGAGGCCAAGACGACGCGCACGGTGTTGCCACGCATGGGCGACCCCATGCGCTTGTTCATGAGGGTGGCCAAGGGCTACCAGTGTCAGGCTTGGATCGTTCACCCCGGGCCTGACCTGCCCGGCTTCAGTGGCGCCGGCGAAGGCGTCCATGCCTGCTCGGCCGATTCCATCGCCACCAAGGTCCTGGGATTCCACGCGTAGCTGTGGCGTGTTGGTCCCGATCTGCGAGCGGTTGGCTTGCGCTTTCATGCCTTCGAATACTGAAGATGCGGCGTGCGGGCCTGCGCTGCTCAGCTTCTGGCTACCTGTCAATCTGATTGCCAGGTAGCCACGGACGTGGAATGCTAGGGCTATGATGTTGACCCGCAGCCTTGAGGGACCGCTGAAGTCGCGGGCGCGGCACTTTCCCGTGTTGGTGGTCACCGGGCCAAGGCAGTCGGGCAAGACGACGCTTTGTCGCGCGGCCTTCCCCGANNGCCCTACGTCTCGCTGGAGCTGCCGGATGTCCGACGACGCGTGCTCGACGATCCGCGGAGCTTTCTGCGCCAATACGCGGGCGGGGCCATCCTGGACGAAGTGCAGCACACGCCGGAGCTGCTTTCGTACTTGCAGGTCGATGTGGACGCGAGGCCGAGTCCTGGCCGCTACGTGCTCACCAGCTCGCAACATTTCGGCTTGCGCCAGTCGGTGGCGCAGTCACTGGCTGGCCGGGCAGCGATGATGGATCTGCTTCCGTTCTCGCGCGGCGAACTGCGCGCCGGAAAATTGGCGAAGGACGACCTATTTCACGTCCTGTGGACCGGCAGCTACCCTGCCATCCATCATCGAAGGATCCCCGCCGCCGAATGGCTGGGCAGCTACGTCGCGACCTACGTGGAACGCGACGTGCGGCAGTTGCTCAACGTATCGGACTTGCTGGCGTTCCAGACCTTCCTGCGCCTGTGCGCCGGACGAACCGGGCAGTTGCTCAACCTTTCGACCCTGGGTAGCGACGCCGGGATCACGCACAATACCGCTCGAAGCTGGCTGGGCGTGCTGGAGGCCAGCTACATTTGCTTCCGACTGCCGCCGTATTTTCGCAACATCGGCAAGCGACTGCTCACGACACCCAAGTTGCATTTCTACGACTCTGGACTGGTCTGCTATCTCCTCGGTATTCGCAGCCCGGACGAGCTGCGCCTCCACCCGTTGCGTGGTGCCATCTTCGAATCATGGGTCCTCTCGGAGATCGTCAAGACCTACATGCACAGCGGTACGGTGCCCGATGTGACGTTCTTCCGCGACCGATATGGTCAGGAGGCGGATGCAGTGGCGCAGGCCGGGCAGCGGACGCTCTTGATCGAAGCCAAGTCGGGCGAGACCGTTTCATCCGACGCATTCGACGGCCTCGACAAGGTAGCAGCCTTGCTGAAGGGTGGGGGCATGCCGCCCAAGATCGGCAAGATGATCGTCTACGGGGGGCACGATCGCTGGACCCAACGGGAAACCACCGTCCTGCCTTGGGGCGAAATCGATCGCTTCGATTGGCTGGCGGCGTGACAAGGAATGCCAGGGGTTAGGCGCGATCAGCGCGGAATCGCGAACCCGAGGGCACGCGCGGCCCGGACCAGGCCAGCGTTGAACGCAAGAAAGCGAGCCTCGCCGTCGAACCAGCTCAGAATGCGCTTGGCTTCTCTGGCTGAGGCCAGACACCTTTGAACACATGTGTTAGACATCACATGTGAAATCACGGCCGTTGCCGGCAACAAACGAATCGTCATTCGCAGAGAGCACGCGCATCGGTAGCCTGCCGCCACTTGCCGGGGCGACCGCAGGTCGCCCCTACCCAAGACTCGGCCACCCGACGACGGCCGCACCTCCGAGTTGGCGGCAAGCTTCATCAGTTGGAGACAAATCCCACATCAACTGTTGGATTATCCAACATATGGCGGTGGAAGAACCTGCTGCCCGAGCACTTGCCCCAGCGTCGGCAGAGCATGTAGGTGCCGCTTCGGCCGCGAACATGGTTTCGCCCTAGCCCGCCTGCGCGGCCGACCGCCTGGGCCGGACCACGACTTTCGGGCCCTGTCGTGGAAAAGGACTTCAAGCATGCCGCTTCAGCTTCTCCAGGGGCGTGAACCGGGAGCGCCACCCGGCGCGACGGCTCGTGCTGGAGGCCAGCGGTGGCTAGCGACGTCCCCGCACCACCGTGATTCGCCGGGCATGTCCACTATTCCCTGCCAACATCGGAGAGAAACTCGTCGAATCGCTTGAGATCTTCACTGAGTAGCGGAAGGACCGGTGGCAATGAAGTCAGCACTTCGACTCTGCTGGCGAAAATCTGCAGGCAGCCCTAGCCGGGCCGCTCACGGAATGCGCGGCTGCCGGACCGCGCCGGGCCACGGCCCAGGTGCCTGGCATTTCCGCGCGGACTATCAGGTAGCCGTGCGGGCGACCGCAGGTCGCACCTACCGAACACGCCACCTGGGCGACCGCAGGTCGCTGCGGGCGACCGCAGGTCGCCCCTACGGGCCAAACCAGAGCCGGCCATTTCCAAGGTGGCGCTTTGGATTTGTCCTTCATCGGCAATCTCGGGCCGGACCTGCCCGGTTTCAGCGGCGCTGGCGAAGGCGTCCACACCTGCTCTGCACGCCTGCTCGGCAAATTCCATCGCCACCAAGATCCTGGGATAATCGTAGCGGACAGCCAGCAGACAATTCAATCTGGGAACCAACGCTCAGGGTCGGCGAGAAGGAAATCCTCGAGATCGATGCCATCGCCCCCGACAAGCAACCGGCGGGCGGTGGGATGGCGGCCCGCGAAGAGGTCCAATCCGGGCAGGGAATCGCGCCGCCTGCCGCTCTTGACCTCGATGGCAACCAGGCTGCGGCCCTTGCGCATGACGAAGTCCACCTCGCGGTTGGCCTCGCGCCACCAAGAGAGTTCGAAGCCCGAGGCCTCGGCGCCACGCAGAAGGTGGGCGCCAACCGCCGTCTCGATCAGGCGGCCGCGCACCTCGAGTTCCTCGGCGTCGTCGGGTCGTAGGGCCGTGATGAGGGCGTTGTTGAGGGCGAGCAACTTGGGACTGGATCCTCGCCGACTCACCCGGCTGCCGGAGTAGCGGTCGAGTCCCGTCAGAAGTCCCGCGCCGCCGAGGAGTTCGAGGTAGTGGGCAAGCGTGACCACGTTGCCGCGCTCCTGCATTTGGCCGAGCATTCTTTGATAGGTCAGAACCTGCCCCGAGTAGAGACACCCAAGCTCGAATAGACGACGCAAAAGGGCCGGCTTGTCCACGCGCACGAGATAGAGAATGTCGCGCGAGACCGTGGTTTCGATGAGCGAGTCGCGGATGTAGGCCAGCCAACGCGGGCGATCGCTGATGAGGGGTGCCGCGCCAGGATAGCCTCCCCATTGAACGAACTCGTCGACCGTGAAGCCAAAGGCTTCGCGCATCTCTGAAAACGACCAGTGGGGCACGGGGATCAGCTCGAAACGACCAGCTAGACTCTCGGTCAGACCGGACATCAGAAGCAGTTGGGACGATCCGAGCAAGACGGTGCGCAGGGGTCGCCGTCGCCGCGTGTCTTCGTCCCACAGCTTTTTGACCAGGGACGACCAATCAGGAATCTTTTGAACTTCGTCGAGAAAGAGCACCGCCCCCTTTGGCGATTGACCGGCCAGTGCCCGCCCTTTTTCCCACTCGGTTTCAAGCCAGGCCGAAGGGGACGTGCCCACAGCATCCGCTGCCGCGTAGTGCGTGGGCATTGCCAGCTTCTCCCTCACCTGCAAGGCCAGCGTGGTCTTCCCCACCTGACGTGGCCCAGCCAGCACCTGCACAAACCGTCGTTGCTGCCCCAGCCGCTGCAAGAGGACTGAGGACGCCTTCCGCACAATAATTTGGATGGCTAGATAATTATCTCAGGATGTCTAGATACGCAAGTGGGACCCGGCGGTTCATGGGGTTGGCCGAAGAATGTCAGGGGTGGATCGTTCACCCCGGGCCGGACCGGACCGCGCCGGGCCACGGCCCAGGTGCCTGGCATTTCCGCGCGGACTATCAGGTAGCCGTGCGGGCGACCGCAGGTCGCTGCGGGCGACCGCAGGTCGCCCCTACCGAACACGCCACCTGGGCGACCGCAGGTCGCCCCTACTGGCCACACCGGAGCCGGCCATTTCCGAGGTGGCGCTTTGGATTTGTCCATGATGCGCGAGCTCACGCCTCGCAGCCGCGGCTTCGGCGGCAGAAGTCCAGATCCGCGTCCTACAGGGAACGCGCAGATGGCGCCGTCGATCTTCGTAGTTGTAGGGAGGATCGGCCACCGCCGCCTAGTCGAGGGGCGAAGGCGTCCATGCCTGCTCGGCCGATTCGATCGCCACCAACGTCCTGGGATTCCATGGGTAACTGTCGAGAGAGCTGCCAGGGTTGACTTGACGATATCATGATGACGATGCATGATAACGTCCATGAGAACTATCGTAGACCTACCGAACGAGCAATTGGGGGCACTGGCCCGCCTGTGCGAGAAGCAAAAGATCTCTCGCGCCGAAGCGGTACGCCGTGCTGTCGATCGGCTGATCAAGGAATCGAAGAGTGATCAAGAAGACGTGGGATTCGGAATCTGGAAACACAAGAAGATAGAAAGCCGTAGACTCGTCGAAAAACTCCGCAATGAGTGGAGCCATCGATGAGGGCGATTATCGACAGCGACGTGCTTATCGACTACCTGCAAGGACTCGACAAGGCCAAACAGGAACTGGATCGGTATTCGAAGCGCGAAATAAGTATCATCTCCTGGATGGAAATCATGACTGGGGCAGATACTCCTCAAGAGGAGAAGGATTCCCGAGAATTCCTCTCCACCTTCACGATCCATCAGTTGTCGGTAGAGATCGCGTCAGAGGCGGTCGAGATCCGGAAGAAGTTTCGGATTCGGCTCCCCGATGCGATCGTGTGGGCGACGGCGCGGACCAGTGGCTGCCTTCTTCTGACAAGGAATGCCAGGGACTTTTCGACAAAGGAACCGGGCGTGCGCATCCCCTATTCAGTGCCTTAGCAGAGCCGCTCACGGAATGCGCGGCTGCCCAACGGACCAGTACGCGCAAGCGTGGGCTGTCTCTCGGCGACCGGGCCTGCCTGGCGCTAGCCAGGTGCCTTGGCCTTCCCGCCTACACGGCCGAACCGCACCTGGGCCGCGTGCCGGGTGTCTGGTGTTACCGTGCGGACCGTCAGGCAAACGGCTACCGCACATGCGGACCAGGCTAGAGAAGCGGCCGGCCGCCGGCCGTCGCCGCAAAGCTGTGCGAGCCGCGGAAATCCGCGTCGGCCACCGTGGCCGCCGCCTTGATTTCCACGCCACGAGATCGCGTCGGCGAAGGAGGAGCGACTCGAACAATCGATGCGCGATGGCGCTGCTCGATCACCTCGATGCGGCGCTGGCTGTTTTTCGTGGCAGTGCTCTTGCCGCGTGGGACCGAGGCCAGCCTGGCCCTGCTGGGCGAGCTGACCGTGCGCCTGGCAGAGGCAGGCGTGCCTTGCCCCGAGGTTCACGTGCTAAGCCAAGCCTCGCTTGCCTTTCAGTTTGAGGCGCTGCGGGGTGCGCGGGCGTTCTCGGCCGACGAAGGCGAGCGCGCCGACTACGAAGCCTGGGTCACCTTGCGATACCTGGACTTTGAGCCGTTGCTGGCCATTCAATACCGCATTCAGCGCCGCCGTCTGGCGGAGGAGGGAATACTTGGTCGTCCGGGCCGTCGCGGACCGCAAGCTCACGCAGCTTGATTCGTTTCTCGGCTTTCTCGAGAAGCTGGGGGCGCAGCCGGCTGACGTGTTTCTGGCTGAAGCTCTGCCAGTTTGAGCCCGAGGCAAGGATGGTCTTCCAGGCGCTGGACAAGGTCCAGGCCGTCAGGTCATGGTAGGGCCCATGAGCAACACGCAAGAGCTTCGGGCGCGCATCCTCGACCTGGTCGAGGAGTACCAGCGAAGCCGTGAGGATCACGCCCCGTTTGTTCCTGGGCAGTCGATAGTGCGCTACGCCGGCCGCGTGTTCGGACCGCCGGAGCTGCGCAACGCCGCGGATGCGGTGCTCGATTTCTGGCTGACTGCCGGCCGCTTCTCCCAGGATTTCGAAGGCCGCCTGGCCGAGTACCTCGGGGTGAGCGACGTCCTGATGGTGAACTCCGGCTCCTCGGCCAATCTGGTCGCGGTCACCACTCTCACCTCGCCCAAGCTGGGCGCGCGTCAACTCCGTCCCGGGGACGAAGTCATCACCACAGCGGCGGCCTTTCCGACCACGGTCGCGCCCATCGTGCAGAACCGCCTGGTTCCGGTGTTCGTCGACGTGGACATCGGCGGCTACAACGCCTTGCCCGAACGGATCGCCGAAGCCATCGGACCGCGCACCCGGGCCATCATCCTGGCCCACACCCTGGGCAATCCCTGGGATGTGGCCCGCATCCAGGGCCTGGCCAGGCAGCACGGCCTCTGGCTGATCGAGGACAACTGCGACGCTTTGGGCTCGCGCTACCAGGGGCGGCTGACCGGGACGATCGGCGACCTGGCCACGTTATCGTTCTACCCTGCTCACCACATCACCACCGGCGAGGGTGGTGCGGTGGCCACCAACGACGAGACCTTGGCCAAGGTGGCGCGCTCGATCCGCGACTGGGGCCGCGACTGCTACTGCGCCGGCGGGGAGAACAACACCTGCGGCCGCCGTTTCTCGCAGCAGTTTGGCACATTACCGTCGGGCTACGACCACAAATACGTGTACTCGCACATCGGCTACAACCTGAAGGCCACGGATATCCAGGCCGCCATCGGGTGTGCCCAGATGGACCGTCTGGACGGGTTCACTGCGGCCCGCAAGCGCAACCACGCCTTTCTCAGCCAGGCCCTGGCCGGCTACCGCGATCGATTGGTCCTGCCCAAGGCGACCGAGGGCGCTGACCCGTCGTGGTTTGCCTTTGTCTTGACCGTGGAAAAGGGCGCGGGCTTTTCGCGCGACGATCTGCTGGCCCACCTGCAAAACCGCAAGATCGAGACGCGCAATCTTTTCAGTGGCAACCTGCTCCGGCACCCCGGGTTCTGCGACATCGAGCATCGGGTGGTGGGCGATCTGCGCAATGCCGACCGAATCACCTCCGACACGTTCTTCATCGGCGTGTACCCCGGCCTGACCATGCCCGAACTGGAGTATGTCGTCGACGTCTTCAAGGGGTTCATGGCGCGCTGACGGCGCAGGACCTGCTATTCTTCACCCTCATTCTTTCTGCTACTGGCCGGCCATGGCACAGCCGATCAAACTCCGAGCCAAGGTCACGCACATCGCGGTGCACGCACCGAGCGTGCGCAGCTTCGTGCTTGCACCGGAGCGGCCGGTACCGCGATTTCGTCCCGGGCAGTTTCTCCACCTCGCCCTCGATTCCTACGATCCGGCGCAGCACTGGCCCGAGTCGCGCGTCTTTTCCATCGCAAGCCCGCCGGAAGAGCGTGAGCGTCTGCGCATCACCGTATCCGCGGTCGGTGACTTCACCCAGCGCATGATGCGACTCACAGAAGGCGACGAGGTCTGGTTGAAGTTGCCCTACGGCGACTTCATCATCGAGTCGCAGGGCTCGGGTCCCCTGATTCTGGTCGCCGGGGGGACCGGCATCACGCCGTTCGTGTCATTCCTCGCCTCTGCCGGTGCGTCGGCGTCGGCGCCGGTGCGCGTGCTGTACGGCGTCCGCCGGTCCGACCTGCTCATCTATCGGGCGGTGCTGGACCAGGCCGCCAAGCGGTTTCGCGACTTGCGCTGGCAAGCGTTTGTCGAGGAGAACGCCGGCGCGGGCGAGCGGGCCGGCCGGCTCTCGGTCGAGGCCGCGCTGGGTGCGGCGCNNTGCCGCCCGCCCAGGTGCGTGCCGACGCCTGGGATTGACCGGCGGCCGGTCGTCGGTTTACTGTTCCGGCAACCAGCGATGAAGACGGTCATTTTGTGCGGAGGCATGGGAACGCGACTACGCGAAGAGACCGACTATCGACCCAAGCCCATGGTCGAGGTCGGCGGCCGGCCCATTCTGTGGCACATCATGAAGATCTACGCCCACTACGGCTTCCGCGAGTTCGTGCTCTGCCTGGGCTACCGCGGTGCCGTGATCAGGGACTACTTCCTCAACTATGAGGAGATGAACAACGACTTCACCATCTCGCTCGGCCGTAAGCGCCAGATCGTGCACCACGACGCGCATAGTGAACAGGACTACGAGGTCACCCTGGCCGAGACCGGTCCCCAGGCGATGACCGGCGCGCGAATCAAACGCGCGCAGCGCTACGTGGACGGGGACACCTTCATGGTCACCTACGGGGACGGGGTGGCCGACGTGGACATAGGCAAGGTTCTGGCCTTCCATCGCGAGCACGGCAAGCTCGCCACCATGACCACAATTGCGCCTAGTTCGCGCTTCGGCATGCTGGAGGTGGACGGGGCCAACAGGGTCACATCGTTCATCGAAAAGCCACAGCTCACGGGCCAACGGGCCAACGCCGGCTTCTTCGTGTTCCAGCGCCGCGTGTTCGACTATCTCTCCAGCGAGGACTCCTGCATTCTCGAACACGAGCCCCTGGAGAACCTGGCCCGCGACGGCCAGCTCATGGCCTATTTGCACGACGGATTCTTCTACGCCATGGATACCTACCGCGAGTACCAGAAGCTCAACGAGCTGTGGGCGAGCGGCCAGCCGCCTTGGAAAGTGTGGCGATGACCGATCCGCTGCGCGAGCTGCCCGCCGCCTTTGCGCAGCGGTCGGTGTTTGTCACCGGGCACACGGGATTCAAGGGCTCGTGGCTTTCGCTCTGGCTCTCACGCCTGGGTGCACGCGTGACCGGGTATGCGCTGGCGCCGTCCACCGATCCGAGCGCATTCGTCGCCGGCGGAGTGCGCGACGTGCTTTGCGCCCATCATGAGGCCGACATCCGGGACAGCGCGCGTCTTGCCCAGGCGATGCGCTCCTGCGCCCCTGATGTGGTGCTGCACCTGGCGGCACAGCCCCTGGTGCGCGCGAGCTATCAGGAGCCCCGCGAGACTTTCGAGGTCAACGTGGTGGGCACGGCGAGCGTGCTGGACGCCGTGCGCGCACTTCACCGACCATGCGCCGTCGTGGTGGTCACCAGCGACAAGTGCTACGACAACCGGGAGCACACCTGGGGCTATCGCGAGACCGATCCCCTGGGTGGCTTGGATCCGTACAGCGCAAGCAAAGGCGCCGCCGAACTTGTGGTGGCGTCCTACCGCCACTCGTTTTTTCCACCCGAGCGCGCCGACCAGCACGGGGTCAAGCTCGCCTCAGTGCGCGCGGGCAACGTCATCGGCGGCGGCGACTGGGCGCAGGACCGCATCATGGCGGACGTCGCGCGCAGCCTGAGCACCGGCCAGCCCGTGCAGGTGCGCAATCCGCGCTCCTTGCGGCCTTGGCAGCATGTACTCGAACCCTTGGGCGGCTACCTGCTGCTCGCGGCGCGTATGCTGAGCGCGCCCGATGGGGCACGCCTGGCCGATGCCTGGAACTTCGGCCCGTCGGGTCTAGAGGTCGTCACCGTGGGTGCGCTCGTCGACCTCTTTCTTGCTGCGTGGGGCTCGGGCACCTGGCAGGACGCAAGCCTGGGCGGGCAGCCGCACGAGGCGCGGCTTCTTCGCCTGAGCATCGACAAGGCCGTCACTCTGCTGGGCTGGCGACCACGCTGGTCAGTCAGCGAAGCCGTGCGGCGCACGGCGCTCTGGTACCGCTGCTTCTACCAGCAACTACCCGCAGTGCGCGTCGCAGGGTCGATGCGCGATGCCTGTCTGGCCGACATTGCCGACTATCAAACGACCTGGGGCACTGTCTAGCTCCACCACAAGGCCGACGGAAAACATTGATATGGCAGCGATGAAGAAGATTTCAGTCATAACGGGTGTCTTTAACGAGGCATTGACCGTCCAAGAGGTCTACCAGTCTATCCGGGATGTTTTCGAAAAGAGACTGGAGGGCAGGTACGACTATGAGCATATCTTCATGGACAACTGCAGCACCGACAACACCCTGGAGATACTCAAGAGTATCGCTGCGCACGACAAACGGGTGAAGATCGTAAGCTACTCGCGTAATTTCGGCCCGATCAAGACTGAATTGGTGGGTTATCAGCATACTTCCGGCGATGCGGTAGTACCGTATGAGGCCAATTTGAAGGATCCGCCGGAGCTGATCCTCGAATTCATCAAGAAGTGGGAAGAGGGATACCATGTGGCCTACGGTGTCCGCACTCAGACCAAAGACAACTTTGTCCTGCGGTCCTGTCGGAAACTCTTTTACCGAATCATCAGTGGATTCTCCGGAGACAAGCTACCCCTCAATGCCGGTTCGTTTCGGCTGGTCGACCGCAGGGTGGTCGATGAGCTGCTGAAGATCGACGACTACAAACCCTATATCCGCGGCTACATCACCCTGATCGGGTTCAAGCAGATCGGTCTTGAGTATGCCCGAAGAAGTCGTCCGCGCGGCTATTCGAAGAGCCGCACTAGTTACCTAATAGACTTTGCCATCAACGCTTTGATTAGCCACTCGCATTTGCCGATACGCTATTGCACCTATCTCGGGGTGCTGCTTTCGGGGCTGAGCTTCCTTGGAGCGTTCGTCTACTTCATCCTGAAGCTATTTGTGTGGCCAGCCCAGCTACCCGGCCTAGCCGCGGTGATCTTCCTCGTCTTGTTCTTCTCCGGGATCCAGATGTTCTTTCTGGGGATTATAGGCGAGTATATCGGCGCGATTCACTCCCAGGTGCGCAAGAAGCCGTTTGTTGTCATCAAGGAAAAGGTCAATTTCGAATAGGGGAGCGACTATCCTTGCGTGCGGAGCCATGCCAGCACCTTCCTGACGCCTTCTGCTCGGCTGACTTTGGGTTGCCAATTCAGCAGGCGGCCGGCTTTCGCGGTATTGGCGACGAAAAACTTTTGGTCACTGTGCCGCCAAGGGAGCCGTTCATAATGGAGTTTCACGCCAACTTCAACTTCAAGCAGGGCGAAGAGTTCCAGCAGCGAGCAACTGTTGCTCATGCCACCGCCGATGTTGAAGGATTGCCCGCGCACCTGGGCAACCTGCTTTACCGCGGCTAGATAGCAGGCGATCGCATCATCCACAAATAACAAGTCGCGCACTTGTTTCCCGTCACCGGAAATGGTGAACGGCGGGCGGTTGGGTGTCGCTTTGGTTTGCAGGGCTTGCTGGCAGAACCAGCCGACCCAGCCTTGATCGTAGGTCGCAAATTGCCGGCCGCCGTAGATGGTCGAGTGGCGGAAGACGACGGTGTTGAGGCCGTAGCA
>PMKP01000403.1 GCA_003157775.1 Myxococcales bacterium
CCACCTGCGCCAGCGCCTCCCGTGACGCCACTGCTGCCACCAGAGTCGGGACTCCCCGCAACGCCGCTGCTGCCCGCTGCGCCGGCCCCGCCGCCGGGAACTGCGGTGCCTGCCACCGGCCCCGCACCCGCGCTGCCGGACGTTCCGCCTGAACCGCCGCTGGTTCCGGCTTGACTAGACGGCGCGGCGGACGTTCCCCCACCGCCCGAATTTCCAGACCCGCCGGTCGCGCCGCCTGGACCGCTGTGCGCGGTACCACCGGACCCGGAGCACCCGAACAGGCTCAGGGTGCCGACCAAAGCAAAGGCCAGCAGACATCTACGCTGAGTTTCCAGGAAGCTCTTCATTGCGACTCTCCTCTTGAGAGTGGCTTCAGGACGCCCCTCTTCAGCGCGCATCGAGCGCCACCATCACGTCAGCGCTCGCAGACGGAGTTTTGGCGAGGCACAGGCCGGAAGATCGGTTAGCATGCCGGGTACCGTGCCCTCGTCGCCGTCCAGGCCGCCGATCCTCGCGGAAGACCCATGAACCGATCGACCAGAGCGAAGCGCTCAGGCGGGCGCGGCCTATCCGCCAGAGCCGCCGGCGCATCCCTCGACCCGAAGGACCGTGCGCCCCGCGACGGGACGGTGGCCGTCCTCGCCCTTGTGGCCTTCGCCGTCAGTCGCCTCGCGCTGGTGACTGTGATCGGTCTGCCGAAGTGGACGGCGGACATGGTGCTCTACAGTTCGTTAGCTGCAGAAACCAAAGGTGCCTTGGCGAGCGGCCGTACGGTCCATGAAGCCCACGCCGCCGCGGCCGGAAAGCGCGATGCCTCACGCGCCGACGTGGAATACCCGCCCCTGGCCGTGGCCTTCATCGCGGCACCCGGATACCTAGTTTGGTCGGACGCCACGCCGGACGGCCGCTTGCCGGAAACCGCGGGTGCCTACCGAACGGCCATGCGCGGATTGCTTTTCGCCTGCGATCTGGCGTGTTTCGCCCTTCTCATGCTTGGGCAACGCCGGCTGGCTCGGCACAGCTCGGCGCGGGCGCGCCTGCTGGCTCTCCTGGGTTACCTACTAGCCACTACTTTGTTGTGGAACATCATCTACGATCGCCTCGACTTGGCGGTCGGCCTGTTGCTGCTCGCGGCGGCGCTTTGCTTGTCCACCGGTCCTCGCTGGCTGGCAGGCCTCGTTCTCGCGACGGGCACAAGCTTCAAGCTGGTGCCGGTCTTGCTCGTTCCTCTGTGGCTCCTGTCGCAGCCCGCCTTCGCCGATCGTCCTTGGGATGGGCGGGCGTGTGTCCGCGACGCCGGTCGCGCCTTGGGCTGGTTGGCGGTGTTCCTCGTGATTATTAACGCGCCTTTTCTGTGGTACGAGGGCTCAGCCGCGCTCCGCTTCGTCTCGTATCACCGCGCCCGCGGGCTGCAGGTCGAATCGCTGGTGGCCTCGCTTGTCGCTGTTGCGCGCCCACTCGGTCTCGACCTGACCGTGCAGAACAGTCACGGAGCGTGGCACATGGTCTCCACGGCCTCGCGCGTGCTGGCCGGCGCTGCGGGCGGCCTGCAGATGGTGGTCCTGCTTCTGTTCTACGGACTCTACTTCCGGCGCGCCCGTTCGGTCGCCCCGTCGCCGCCGACGTGCGCGCTCTCGGCCGCTGCGCTAATCACCGCCGCCGTGGCGACCGCCACTGTGCTGTCTCCCCAGTATCTTTTCTGGATCTTGCCGCTAGCCTTTGTCCTGCCGACAGAGCGTCACATAGGTGCCGCCCAGCTGGCCATCCTGATGGCCAGCCTCTTGACCGCGGTGCTGTGGCCCTATCTCTACACCGCGGAGCTGCTGGGTGCGGTGGTTGACCAATCCCGTAACCTGCGCGCCGGTCCGACCGCGCTCGGGACCGTGATCCTGCTGACCCGCAACGCCCTACTGGTGACCGCCGCTGTGTTTCTGGTGCGGGCAGACGCGCCAGCGCGAAACGATCATCGACTCCCCGGTTGACGTTCTCGAGACCTGGCAACAGCTCGCAAGCGCGGAGCTATACGATTGGCCAGTGTCTGGCGCGTGGGTTATGGTGCGCATGATGGCCACGGCAGGCTCTTGAAGAAATCCCTGTTGGCAAGGCCGGCGTCCTGCGGCACTATCGGTTGGCATGTGTTACACACGCCAAGCACGAAATGCGGGGGAGCAAGGATGATGCCCACGTCTCGTGCCAGCTCTTGTGCAATCGCTGTTCTCGTCCTGTTGGTTGCACCACTTGCGCGCGGGGCTGGCAAGGAAGCCAGAGCGCGCGCCGCAAAGAAGGCTTGCCTCTCCGGCGACTACGCCAAAGGGGTCAGGATCCTGGCGGACCTCTTCATCGACACCGGTGATCCGAACCACCTCTTCAACCAGGGTCGTTGCTTCGAACAGAACAACCGCTGCGAGGAGGCCGTTGGCCGATTCCGCGAGTATCTACGCAAGGCCAATGGCCTCAACCAGGCCGAAAGGGCTGATGTGGAAAAGCACATCGCAGACTGCCAGGCCTTGCTCGGAAAAGGCGAAAGGGCCGCTCCTGACCGACGCCAGGACGAGGCGCACCTCCGCGACTTTGGGAGCGAGCCTAGTCTCAAGGTGGGCGCGGCTCCGCTCGCGCCCCCGAGCCCAGTAGTCAATCCGCCGCCAGCGGCCCCGACACTTCCGCCGGCGGCCCCGACACTTCCGCCAGCGGCCCCGACACTCCCGCCAGCGGAGACCCCGACCGAAGAAGCCGGCACGGTCAGCGATGCCCCCCAAGCGAGCAACACGGGGCGCGGACTGCGCATCGCGGGAATTTCCTGCGGCGTCGCCGGACTGGCTGCCATCGGGACCGGGATCTACTACTACACACGAGCGCGGTCGCTTTCAGACACGGTTTCCCATTCGCATCCCCCCAATCCCGCTGACGAGCAGGCGGGCAAGGACGCCCAGACAATGCAGTGGGTGTTCTACGGTGTCGGGGCCGCAGCGCTCGCCACGGGCACTCTGCTCTATTTGCTCGGTTGGCCTTCCGCTGTCCATCCCGTGGCTGGGGTCACGCCGATGATCGGGCCGGGCATGGCTGGAGTTTCAGCGCAAGGAGCATTCTGATGCGAATTCAGTTTCTGATTGCTGGCCTGTTCGTCATCACCACAACAGCTACTTGTGGCTACAGCCCGCATCTTGAAGGCGATGATGGCGCGATCGGCAATCCTTTCCAATCTCCAGACTCCGCAAGCATCGACGGCGCGAGGGCGACGGACAGGGAATGGGGCACGGTTGACGTGTGGAGTGCCGTCGACAGGGATGGCTTCGACGGCACCACAGCGACAGACAGTGGCGACGCGAGCAATGTCGACGCGCCGGTTGCAACCGATGGGGCTGCCGGACGCGACGGCGCGACGGCCACGGACGGGGCAATCATCGCCGATGCGCCCATCGCTACAGGCGGAGTGGGAGATGCGCCGGTTGCCACGGGAGGCACAGGTGCAGGTGGAATTGCCGGGGCTGGCGGCAGCGGTGGCGCGGCGGGCGCGGGGGGCAGGGCCGGTGGTGCGACAAACGCCGGCGGCACGGCAACTGGTGGGGTAGTGCTCGGAGGGGCCGGCGGCACGGCAACCGGAGGCGCAGCGACCGGAGGGACGAACAGCGGTGGCACCGCAACTGGTGGCGTAGTGACTGGAGGGATGAGCGTCGGCGGAACTGGTGGCGTAGTGACTGGAGGGACGAGCACCGGAGGGACGAGCAGCGGTGGCACGGCAACTGGTGGCGCAGGGAGCGGAGGGACAAGCAGCGGTGGCACGGCAACTGGTGGCACAGCGACCGGAGGGACGGCGACCGGAGGGACGAGCACCGGAGGCGCTGGTGGAGTTGGCACGGGTGGCGCTGGGGGAACCGGTGGAGCGGCGGTCTGCCTGGGAAGCGCAACCAAGTGTACGTCCGACAATACCGGCGTGCAGACATGCACCAGTGGACAGTGGGGCACGGCGGTCCCCTGTGGCACACATCAGACCTGTACTGGGCCGGTCGGGACAGCCCAATGCACGTGCAATGCTTCCATTTGCAGCGTGACCGGGCCCATGTGCTCAGGCCCAAGGACGGTCAGCACCTGCCTGCAGGATGCGGACACCTCCTGCCTATACCTTGCTCCATTTGATATGACCTGCGCCGCCGGAGCGTGCGTCGGCGACCCTGGCTCGGCATCGTGCTGCACAAACGAGTGTACGGTTGCGACATGTCTGTCGAGCACGAGCCTTAGTACATGTGACCCCGGGGCCAACGGTTGCACCACCTCCGGCACATTGGACTGTTCGTCGAGCGGGCTGGTATGCGAGCGCTCAATGCCAGCTACCTGCGCTGACCCAAACTGGGCCGAGTGGCCGATGCCCAACAGTGAGGCGGGCGCCCCGAATCCTGCGAGCTACACGATCAACGCCGACGGGACCACCACTGACAATGTCACAGGTCTCATGTGGCAGACAAACGTGCCGAGCGCCACGTACCTCTGGGCCAATGCGGGTACCGTATGCCCAGGACTGAGCCTCGCCGGCTACAACGACTGGCGCCTCCCGACGCTAATCGAGCTCATGTCCATTGTGGACTACACTACGTACGATCCAAGCATAAACGGTTACTACTTCCCCTCGACACCAGCAGAGAGCTTCTGGTGTGCGTGTCCGGCGCCGTACAAAGGGGGGTCGATCGCCTTCAACGTCGGTTCCGGTGGCTGCAGCGTCGATGCGCTAGGAACCTACTACATTCGTTGCGTGCGCTGAGGATGGGCAGTTTGACTTCTTGACATTTCTGCGAGGATAGAATGCCGAGCTACTACAAAGCGTTGCCGACCCATGCAGTCGTCATGAATGTCGAGTCTAGGGTGGACGCCGTTTCCTATCTTCTCGAACCATGTGAACGACCCTTGGCCCGTGAGCGTGAACAGGAGAAGTCCAAATGAACGCCTATCTTCCACGTTCTGTCGCAGTGGTTGCGCTCGTCGCCATCGTCTTGGCTACGTCCGCCCACGCCAACGCCCCGGACGGACGGTACACGATATCCGCGAATACCGTCTACGACACCAAGACCAAACTCACCTGGCAAAGGTCTGTCCTGTCGACCTCGACCCAGTATGAGTGGGCTGGCGCCAAGGCATACTGCAAGGGCCTTAGTCTGGACGGCGGGGGCTGGCGCCTTCCGACGATCAAGGAGCTAGAGACCATCATCGACTTTTCGCAGTCATTCCCACCACTCATAGATTCGACGGCCTTCCCCTTGACACCGGCATACTATTCCTACTTCTGGTCTTCGACACCGTCGCTCGGGGCGGATGCCAGTGCGTGGATGGTCAACTTCAGCTACGGCTCCGTGAGTGACGCTGGCGTCGTGGGCAATTCCTTCTACGTTCGTTGTGTCCGCTGAGGACACTGCGGCAGTCACCCTGATTCGGACGCGCGGGCAGCTCCTTCGTCGACGACGCGGACGATACGATCTGCGCCAACCGCATCCGTGCCGGGTGTCCTCGGCCGCGGGTGGCTGGCCTGAGCCGCACAGAACCTGGTTGACTTACGAAGAGAAGGGGAGATCAGAATAGCCTCCACGCGGAGTGATCCGCTGATAGGTAACCACCACCAGGGGGAAATCGAATGCGCAAGATCCTAGTAGGGTTGATGTTGGTGTGCGCCGGCTGGGCTGCACCCGCACAGGCGAAAGAGACAATCAAGGTCGGCGCCATCTTCGGCGTGACCGGCCCGGCGGCCAACCTGGGCGGCCCCGAGGCTCGCACCCTGGAGATGCTGGTTCAGGAGGTCAACAAGAAGGGCGGCATCAAGGGCAATCCCGTCGAGCTCATCATCAAGGATTCGGGCGCCAGCCCTGAGAAGGCGATTTCCTTCGCCAAGCAGCTCATCGACGAAGACAAGGTCTTTGCCATCATCGGCCCGTCGACCAGCGGCGAGACCATGAAGATCAAGACCCTGGCCGAAGATGGCAAGACCATCCTTTTGTCCTGCGCGGCGGCCGAAGCCATCGTCAAGCCGGTCGGCAAGTACGTCTTCAAGACTCCGCAGAACGATAGCCACGCGGTCCGCAAGATCTACGATCAGATGAAGAAGGCGGGCATCAGCAAGATTGGTGTCGTGTCGAGCAACACGGGCTTCGGCAAAGCGGGCAAGGAACAACTGGAGAAGCTTGCGCCTGAGTACGGCATCACCATCGTTGCCAACGAGGTCTACGACAAGGAGGCTACTGACCTCACCGCGGTGGTGACCAAGCTGAAAGCCGCGGGCGTGCAGGCCTTCGTCAACTGGTCCATCGAGCCGGCCCAGGCCATCGTGATCAAGAATGCCCGGCAGATTGGGCTAGAGATCCCCATCTTCCAAAGCCACGGCTTCGGCAACATCCAGTACGCCAAGGCCGCAGGCCCGGCCGCCGAGGGCGTGATCTTCCCGGCCGGCCGGCTGCTGGTGGCCGAGTCCCTGCCCGCCAGCAACAAACAGAAGGCCGTGCTGGTCAAGTACAAGAGGGACTACGAGACCCGCTACCACGAGGACGCTAGCACCTTTGGTGGCCATGCCTACGATGCGTTCACCATGCTGGTCAAGGCCATCGAGACCGCTGGCCTCGACAAGGAAAAAGTTCGCACCGCCATTGAAGACACGCAAGGCTTTGTCGGGACCGCCGGCATCTTCAACTTCTCGGCCCAGGACCACAACGGTCTCGCGATCGACGCCTTCGAGATGCTGACCGTGAAGAACGGCAAGTTCGTTCCCTACGTCGAGCCAGCAGCCCCCAGCGGGGCGAAGAAAAAGAAGTAGGGTCGACCTGCGGTCGCTCCCGTGGGCGACGCCGTGAGGTAGTGAATTGCGACTAATCCGCGATGTCGCCGCTGCTGTCATCGATTGTGGCGTCGGGCGCGGCCGTGTCCGACATCTGCGCGTCTGGCATCAGCGCCATGTACACCGGGGTAGCCAGGGGAAAGTCCGCCGCTGCGTCCTTGCCGGGGGGCTGGGACTGCGTGGCCGAGTCGCGGTAGGAGTCCACCGGCATCTGAGCCGCATACAGCCCCGCGCTCTCGCCACAAGCGGCGAGCGACATGGTGATTCCCAGGGTCGCGGACATTGTCGCCAGATGTACTACACGCTCGATCCGCTGGCGTATCTCGCGTTCCTTCATCGCCGAGGCCCTCCTCGAAAGCGCACAAGACGAGAATATGCCCGTGGGCCGGTGGATCAAGCCCCCAAACGGGTGCCGGCCAGCCGACAGGTTCTGGCCGCCTGCCCATGTCGGCCGAGCGGCGAGAAACCGCGCCTTCGCAAGCATTTTCGCCCGGGCTCGCGTGGTCCTTGGATTGCAGGACTCACCCTCGCAGTGAAGACCACGGTTACTGTTTCGGGATGGCTCAGTGAGCCCGATNNGCAAGTCGATGGGCCTGACCATCGTGTCGGCACGTACTGTCGAATCTCTCGCCCGGCCTGCGCGCTCGGCCGGTCTGCCGCCGGCCGTGGCCTTGGCGCTCGCGCTGGCAAGAGACTAGGAGCCGCAAAGTTTCGCCGCTATCCCGACCTCGCACTGTCTCGCGCTACACCTATCTCACGCCCCGATTCAGCCGCTAGCCTGGCCAGCCGGGCCGTGGTGGCGTGGTCTGCGCGAAGCGTGTCCACGTCCATGGGCATGCGGTACGTCCAGTTACTGTCATTGACCGTGCCCGGGACGTTCACGCGCTCGCGCGCACCCATAAGATCCTGGAAGGGAAGCAGGCACAGTTCCGAAGGCGCAGCATACAGCACACGCAGGAACGCGTCGCGAATCTGGTCGTCGAAACGCCGGTTCGGGTCGATGCCGTGCAGCCCTGGCAAGCTGGTGAACAGGCGCCGCTCTTCGGGCGAGATGGAGTCCCACCATTCGGCTTGCATCTCAGTGTCGTGCGTGCCCGAGGTGGCCACCGAGATCACGGGCCAGGCCGCCGGGTCGTGCAGCAGGGTCTCTTTCTTGCCGTCGCGCCACACATCGGTTTTTTCCCAGCGCAGAACGCGGTAGCCGGGCAGCCCCAGCCGTGCCAGTGAAGGCCGGAGAAATTCGGGCAGCGCACCCAGGTCCTCGGCCACCACCTGGCCAAAACCCCCGATGATGGAAAGCAAGGTCTCGCCCAGGCGGATCTGGGCCTCCTCGTCCGAAGGCGAGAAGCCTGACTTGCGGCCATCGGCTGATCGGTAGTAGGTGCGGTACATCCCGATGACGTGGTCCACCCGGAAAAGCCCAAACATCTCGCCGGCCCGGCTGGCCCGCTGGCGCATCCAGCGAAACCCGGTGCGCTCCATGGCGTGCCAATCGTAGAGCGGCAAGCCCCAGTCTTGCCCCGTCGGAGAAAACGGGTCAGGCGGCGCGCCCACCCGCATGTCCAGACGGAACAACCCGCGGTTGTTCCACACGTCTGATGAATCGCCCGAAACCACGAAGGGCAAATCGCCCATGAAATCCACGCCCAGGGCCTGCACCTGGGAACGCGCCTTGTGCCACTGGCCATCGAGCTGCCATTGCAGCCAGCAGTGGAAGAGCAGCTCGTCCACGCTTTCTTCGATCACGCGCGAGAGCGCCGCGGGCACGCGGTCGCGCAACTCGGCCGGCCATTCTTGCCAATGCTTGGCCAGGCGGTCGTGCAGGACGCAATACAGGCCATGTTCGGCCAGCCAGTCGTGCTCCTCGCGAAAACGTCGCAGTTCCAACGCGCGGACGCTGCGCTGGTCCCATTCTTCGTCGAGAAACCTGTGAAAGGCGCGGCGAAACGCCCGCAGCTTGAGCGGTCGCACGCGTCGCCAGTCCACCGTGGGGCTGGCCGCAACCTCGTCGAGCAAGCGCTGATCGGCCGGCGACATAGCAGCCCGTCCCCCGGCCATGACGAAGTCCTCGCATTGGTCGAGGCCCAGGTACACAGGATCGATGGCGAAAGCAGTGCTGGCCGAATACGGGCTGGTCTCCCCGCCGCGGACCTCATTGACCGGAAGCAGTTGCACCACGGCCAGCTCGGCCTCGCGCGCCCAGGCGCCCAGGCGCGCCAGATCCGGAATCTCGCCCACGCCCCACCCGGTCTGGGTGCGCACGGAAAAGAGCGGGATGAGCACGCCAGCCCGCCGAGGGTACGCCAGGCGGCGATTAGTCGCTTCAGACCCCGTTTCAGACTCCATCGAATTCACGTAGTGCCATATCGGGTCTATGATGGAGAATCTTGCCGCCCATGACTGACAGTAGTTCTACACCAACTGCAAGCGTGTCTGGTCGCCGCCTGCTCCTCACCGGGGGGGCTGGCTTTATCGGATCCCACTTGGCCGAGCGCATGGCCGCGGACAACGAGATCGTGATTCTCGACACCCTCCGGCGCAACGCTTTGTCGTTGGCAGGCCTCGACAAGCATCCCCATGTGAAGCTCATCCAAGGCGACGTGCTTGACGCTACGGCGGTTCGCCAAGCCATGGAAGGCTGTGACGCGGTCATTCACCTGGCCTCCATCGCGGGCGTAGACACCGTGCTGAAAAACCCCGTCCTCACCATGCGCGTGTCGCTTCTCGGCACCATGAACGTGCTTGAGGCAGCCGCGGCCAAGGGCGGCGTCAAGCGCTTGATCGACTTCTCCACCAGCGAGGTCTTCGGTCGCTATGCCTACAACGTGACCGAGTGGGACGCTACCACCCTGGGCGCGGTCGGCGAAGCGCGTTGGACCTACGCGGTGGCCAAGCTGGCCACCGAACATCTGGCCATGAATTACTGGAAGCAGTACCAGCTTCCCGCCTGTTCCATTCGCCCGTTCAATATCTACGGTCCGCGCCAGGTGGGCGAAGGCGCGGTCCACCACTTCATCATGCGCGCGCTGCGGGGCGAGCCGGTGCAGGTGCATAACGATGGTTCGCAGATCCGCGCTTGGTGCTACGTGGACGACATCGTGGATGGGATCTTGCTTGCGCTGCAGCGCGAGCAGGCGGTCGGCCACGCCTTCAACATTGGCAACCCGCGATCCACTCTCACCATCTATGCCTTGGCCAAGGAGATCATCCGGCTGGCCTCCAGCTCGTCCCACATCGAGCATGTGCCCTGGAAACAGGCCGATGTAGAGTTGCGCATTCCCAACATCGACAAAGCCAAGGAGTTGCTCGCCTTCCGGCCGCGCATCGATCTGGAGGAGGGCCTCTTGCGCACCATCTACTGGTATCGCCGACACTTGGATTCACCATGAGTGACGTTGTATTGCGCGCCGATGATCTGGCCAAGACCTTCAGGCTGGGCTTCTTCCGCAAGCGCATCGAGGCGGTCAAGCAGGCGAGCTTTGAGGTCCGGCGCGGCGAGATCTTCGGCTACCTCGGCCCCAACGGCTCGGGCAAGACCACCACCCTGAAGATGCTGATGGGGCTGGTCTTTCCCTCCCGCGGTCGCGCCGAGGTGCTGGGCCGGCCGGTGCCCGATCGGCGGGCCAAGCGCCGTCTGGGTTACCTGCCCGAGAGCCCGTACTTCTACGACTATTTGACGCCCGAGGAATTCCTCGATCTGGTCGGTGCGTTGTTCGATGTGAAGCGAGCCGAGCGCCGTGCCCGCGCGGACCGCCTCATCGAGCGCGTGGGCCTGTCTTCCGCGCGGGGCCGGCCCCTGCGCAAGTTTTCCAAGGGCATGCTCCAGCGCATCGGCATAGCGCAGTCCCTGATGGGCGAACCGGAGCTGGTGGTGCTGGACGAGCCCATGACCGGGCTCGACCCCATCGGCCGCAAGGAGATCCGCGATCTTATGCTCGATCTCAAGCGAGAGGGCCGCACGGTTCTCTACTCTACCCATATCCTGCCCGACGTGGAGATGACCTGCGATCGGGTAGCCATGATCTTCGCCGGCCGGATCCGAAGCGTGGGGCCGCTGTCCCAACTGCTCACCGCCCGCCTGCTTTCCACCGAGGTCTGTCTGCGACCGGGCGCGGCCGGCCTGCCCGAGCTGCCGGCGGGCGCGCGCAAGAGCGAGAATCCCGACGGCCTGCTCATCGACCTGCCGGCCAACGCCGACGTGGACGCGTTCCTGCGGGCCGTGCTCGCCGCCGGGGCGCGCGTACATTCGCTCACCCCGCGCCGGGAATCGCTGGAGGATCTCTTCGTGCGCGAGGCCGCCAATCAGGACCAGGGGGCCGCATGAGGCGCATCCAGGCCATCGCGTGGAACACTTTCCGCGAAGCGGTGCGGAACAAGATCCTGTATAGCCTGCTCTTCTTCGCGGTGCTGATCATCTTGTCCGCTCTCGCCATGGGCAACCTCACCCTACACGAAGAGATCCGCATGACCCGCGACATCGGGCTTTTCGGCATCGACGCCTTTGGCGTGATCATCGCCGTCTTCGTGGGGGTGAATCTGCTCTACAAGGAGCTAGACCTGAAAACCGTGTACACCATCCTGCCCAAGCCGCTGCACCGCTGGGAGTTCGTTCTCGGCAAGTGGCTGGGCATGCTTTTGACCCTGGCTGTGCAGATGGGGGTCATGGCTCTGGTCCTGGGAGTGACCCTATGGCTGCAAGAGGCGCAGTTCGACGCGCCCATGGTCAAGGCGGTGTGGCTGCTCTTCGTCAACGTCATGCTGGTCACGTCGATCGCCGTGTTCTTTTCGGCCTTTTCCAGCCCGTTTCTCTCCGGCTTCTTCGCCCTCGGTTGCTTCCTGGTGGGCCGCTCGGTGCCTGACATCCGCGCCTTGGCCGCCAAGCTGGGTCCCTTGGCCAAGACCGTGCTGGAGACGGGCTGCACCCTCATGCCCAACATGCACCTCTTCTACCCCTCGGGCGCCATCGTGGGCGCCGAGGAAGTCTCGGTCCATCGCGACTTCGTCAGCGCATCCTACCTGCTGACGACCACCGGGTATGGCGTAGCCTACTCGCTCATCGTGCTGATCCTGGCCATGTTGATCTTCAGGAAGAGAGACTTCGTCTGATGGCCACGCGACGCTGGTTGCTCGTCGCTGTCGGGGTGGCGCTGGCGTTCGTCGTGCTGGCCGTCCGGTTGCTCTACGACGCGCGCAGCGCTTTGCATGCCGGCGAGATGTCCGAGGCACGCGGCGACCGGCTAGAGGCCATCCGCCACTATCAGGATGCGGCCCGCTTGTACCTGCCCGCAAGCCCCTATGTTCGCGACGCCCTGGATCATCTGGAGGCCCTGGCCGCGGCAGCCGCACAAGCGGGCGATGGGCTCGGCGTGCGCGCCGCGCTCGAGGCCGAACGAGCTGCCATTTTGGCCACGCGATCGCTTTTCATCCCGAACGGATCCCGTCTGCCGGATATAGAACAACGTCTGGCCCGCTTGCTGGCTGCCGCCGAGGATCGCTCGGTGGCGCCCGGGGTCAGCCTAGAAGCCAGGGCTGCGTGGCACCTGGAGCGGCTGGCGCGCCGGCCAGGGCCGGCCCTGGCCTATGTTCTGCTGACACTGGTAGGCCTGGTGTTGTGGGTCGGCAGTGCTATCGGATTTGTCAGTAGAGGCCTGGATGCAAAGCTACGTCTGCGGCGCCCTCACGCCATCATCGTCGGCGTTACCTTCGCCCTGGGATTGGCGATGTTTCTGGTCGGCTTGCGGTTCGCCTAGGTGTGAGGAAGCATACCAACAGGACTCATTCAGTTCTGCTATCGTATTCCCCTGGAAGTGCCGAAGGTGACGTTGCCGACATGAAGATCCGATGTGAACGCTGCCAAGCCGAGTACGATCTGGACGATAGCCAGGTGCGCGGCGGCAGAACCGATGTGCAGTGCAGCGTCTGCAAACACGTTTTCGCGGTGGGGCAGCCGGGCTGGAGCCAGGCTGCGGATCGAGCCTCGGCCACAAGCCCCGAGCCAGTCGACAGCGACTGGCTCCTGCAGACCGCGGGCGGAGGAGTTCATCGCCTCCATGGCCTGACGTCGCTGCAGAAGTGGATCATCGAACGCAGGGTCACCCGCCTCGATAGGGTTTCCCACGATGGCCAGGCTTGGCAACGCGCCGGCGAGATGGTCGAGTTGACGCCGTTCTTCGACGTGGTGGACGAGGCCGATGATGCCCGTTCTGACGACGCGGCGGCGCAGGACCAGGCCATGCAAGTCGAGCCTCCCCAGCGCATGTCTACCTCCTCATCACGGCGCCGTTCGTCGCCACAAGCCATGGCCATCTCGGTTCCGAACGACGACGTTCGAGCCAGCTATCCACGGTTTCCGGCCGTCGGCGGAGCGGCCGAGGGGGCCGGTTCGCACGATCATAGCCATGGCGCGCTCAAGATCTTCGTCGGCCTTGCCGTGGCGGCTGGGGTGGCCTTCGCTGGCATAAAGTGGCAGCAGGTTCGCATCCACAGCGCCGCTATCGCGGCCAAAGCTTCCGGCGGCCTCTCGACCTGGACGGTTAGCCGCCGTCCCATGGCCAATCCGCCCGGGGCGCGACCGGAGCAGGGGGCTGGGCCGGCCGTGGTCCAGGGGACCGGCACGACAGCGACGCCCACCCCATCCGCCAGGGGGCCGGTCGTGGAGGCGCTGCCCTCGCCGCCGCCCACCGAGACCGAGGAGCCATCACACAAGGCGGGGCCGGAAATTCCGGTGGCTGCCCCTTCCGAATCCTTCGAGAAGCTGGTCGCCGAGGGAGATCGGACGCTGGAGAATGGATCGGACAGCAAGGCCAACGAGTTCTACCAAAGGGCATTGCGGCTGCGGCCGGCAGGGGCCAAGGCTTTGTCTGGCCTAGGCTTCGTCGCCCTTGACCGTGGCCAGCTCCCGGCCGCCTACGAATTCTTCAAGCGCGCGCTGGCCGCCAAGCCGTCTTTAGGTACGGCCTTGTTCGGGATGGCCGAAATCCATCGCGCCCGCAACGAGAAGGCGCTCGCCCTGCGAAGCTACCAGCGCTACCTGGAACTTTGGCCCAACGGCAGGGAGGCCGCGGCGGCGCGGCGCCAAGTGAGCGCGCTGCAGGCCGGAAAGTAGCTAGCTATTTCACACAGGGACACAGAGGCCGCAGAGCCGGACGAGAAATGGAAGGGTTGGATCTAGCGCAGTCCCGATTCTTTCTTCGCATCCGATCTCTGTGATCCCAGTGCTCTCTGTGTGGAAGAGCTAACTTGTACAGAGATCCTTGTTCCTGGCGATTTTCTGGATGTCGCGCAGGCGGTCCTTGACCTGGGCGGCGCGGGGGGATTTCGGATAGCGCTTCGACAAATCGAGGAAGATGGCCTTCGCGTCGGTGCAGTACTTCATGGCTACGTAGGACTCGCCCAGGTTCCACATGGCCTCGGGGACTTCCGGGGAGCGCGAGAAGCGTGACATGACGGCCAGGTACTCCGCCACCGCGAGGCCGTACTTGAACTCCTGGGCGAAAGACTGCCCGATCTGCAACTGCGCCTGCGACGCGCGCGGGTCGTTGGGGAAACGCTGGATGAAGGCACGCAAGAAACGGCGGGCCTCCTCGCGCATTCCGCCTGCCAGCCGGTTCTGCGATTCCTTCCAAAGGGCGTCCTTGTCCTCGGGTATGGACGGGGCCACTCGCTCGATGATCTTCTGCTGTTCCTGAGCCGTCTTCTGCTGCGTTTGTTCTAGCGCCGCCAGCCGCTTCTGCAGCTCGTCGAGAAGGTACTTAGCCTCCTCGAGCTTGCCGGTGAGGGCGGCAAGATCGCTTTCGTCGCGCGCCACCTTGGTACCAAGGTCAGCCGAATTGCGGCCGAGCAGAGCCGTGGCCTCGTCGAGAACCTTGCGCAGGCGAGCCATCTGATCGTTGGTCTGGGTCTCGATGGTCTCCATGCGCTTGGAGAGCTTGGAGATGTCGTCGCGCAGTTTGTCGCCGTCGCCGCTGGTCATCAAACAACCAGCGGCCAGCACGACCGCGAGCATGCTGCCCGCGGTCGCGTGGGGGAGCACGCGCGGCCCTATCGCCATTCGGAATCGACGCGACGGTCCTTGGCCCAGCCTGTCTCGCTGGTGCCGGTGGCGTCCAAGGCCCCACGTGGCACGACGGACATTCGGCTGGCCGCGATTCCCGTCCGCTTGAGATAGTCTTTCACAGACTGGGCGCGCCGGTCAGAGAGCGCCATGTTGTATTCGGTGGTGCCACGCGGATCGGCCCGGCCCACCAGGCTGACGCTCATCTCCGTCTTCTTCAGGCAGGTCGCATTCTGGGCCAAGGCGCTGGTGGCAGCCGAGGTTAGGTTAGACTTGTCGAAGTCGAAGTAGACCGTCTCCAGATCGCAGGGCGGCTTGGCGGGCTTCTTCGGCGCGCCCACGCACAAGCCGTGTACGCACTCCTGATCCTGGGCGCAATTCTCATCCTTGGTGCACTGGGGAATGGAACAACGTCCAGTCATGCAGAGTCTTCCTGTCGGGCACTGGATGTCGGACGTGCAGGCCTGGCAGCGGTTGGCTGCGCAGATCTCGCCCGGTTGGCACTGCGAGACATCTCTGCAGTAGCCGGGAATGGCGTCGCAGCGTCCGGCATTGCACTGGCGACCCTCGCCGCAGTCACCAGCGTTGCGGCACTTCTGACACTTGCGGCCCACACAGAATTCCTTGTCTTTGCAATCCTTGTCGGTGTCGCAAGCAGGGTAGTCGGGTTTGCACCCAGCCGCTGCCACGAGCAAGAGAGCCCCGAAACATCCAAGTACCAAATTATTCTTCATGTTTTGCATGGCCTTCCCTCGCCAGCTTTCTAGGGCGGCTTTTGCTCTCTGTCAACGGCCATCAGTGTCATGGGTCACCAGAGTCTCGGGGAACCCACCCCGGGGCTGGAAATCGTGCTATGGGAGGAGCCGAAAGCCCTGCGGCATGGATTGGCTGCTCACCCACCTAACCTCACTCGCGCCGTCAGCCATCTACGACACCTTGGCAGGTATTCTACTGCTATGCGGCTTGGGGCTGCCGATCCCGGAAGATGTCTCCCTCATTTCCGCCGGCTATCTGGCCCACCTGGGCATCGTGCACGTGCACACGGTTCTTCTAGTGTGCTTCGCGTCTGTGCTGGGGGGCGATTGCATTGCCTTCACCCTGGGTCGCCTGTTCGGCTCGCGCTTGCTTGACAGTCGCTTAGCTCGGCGCGTCTTCAGGCCGCGCAAGCAAATCCGTGTGCGCGCCTACTTCCGGAAGTTCGGCAGCAAGGTCATCTTCATCGCGCGTTTCTTGCCGGGTTTGCGTTTTTCGATCTTCTTGTCGGCTGGAACCCTGCGGGTTCGGCCATCCGTCTTCTTCACCTATGATGCGCTCGCGGCCTTGGTTTCGGTGCCCACGTTGGTCTACCTGTCCTGGGCTTTCGGCGAACACATTGACCATGTGGTTAGCTGGGTCCGCCGCTCCGAGTACGGCATCCTGATTGTTGTCCTGCTGGCTTCGGTGTGGATCGCGGTGAAGATGCTGCGCAAGCGTCGGCCGCCAAAAGCGTGACGGGTCCCTCAAGGACCTTGTCCGCCCGATGGGCCGCGCAGCTACGGGAACCGGACCTGCACGCCAAGCCCGGTGTCTAGCTCCATGCGGAACCAGCGCGCGAACCCCATGGTCCATCCGACCTGGAAGAAGAAGCCCAAGTTTTTGACAACGTCGTACATCAGACCGTCGGCGTTGCGAATCGCAAAGTCGTTCGAGTTCACGGAGGTGTAGTCTGTGTGGTCATAGATGAGCTGACCGGTGACATAGAACTTCAACGCCACGCCCTGGTCCAGCCAGTAGCGCACCCCGGGCGCCAGCGCGAACTGATGACCGCCTCCCTGGGCGGGATCCCTCTGCACGCCAAAGCGCAGGTCAGCAATGAGATCGACGCGCGGGTGGAAACCATAGGAGAGCTGCAGGTCGAGGAAGAAGGGCAGAGTGTGACTGCACACCCGTCTGGAGTTGTTGCCCGAGGAGTCGCCGCACTGGATGCCATCCTTGTACGGAACCACCACTCGGTACCCGGTGCCGGGCATAAGCGATATCCCGCCTTGCTGAAAGTGATTGAATACGGCTGGCCGCCGCGACACCGGCGGCGGTTCGGCCTGGTCTGCAGGAGGCTCGGTCACCCGAGCTGCCCGCTGGCCCGACGTCTTGCCGGTCGGCTTGGAGGTCGAGTTAGTGCTGTCGTCGTCTTCCTCTTCAGCTTCTGCCTGGGGCGCCGCTTTCGCTGCGGGTTTCTGCCCGGCCCAAACTTTCCTGGCGGAAGCTCCCGCCATAGCGATCATACTTATGAAAATGACGACGCGACATGGCGTTTGCATGGCAGGCAACAGTATCGGATGAGCGCGAGCCGTTTTCCAGAGCCGCGAACGATCGGCCGCCGGCCCGTGCTGGCCGCGCTGCTCGGCGTTGGGATTTGGGGCCGGTTCGGCCTGGCTCGCGCCATAGGCGATTCGTCGCGGATTCGTTTGGCGCGGCTCCACCTGCCTGACCTTCCTGATCCGCGTCCAACCGCCTTGCGGCGTCTGGCATGGGAATTGGAACGTCGCACTAGCCTGCTCGCCGTACCTGACCCTATCGTGCTGGCCCCCGCCAGCCCAGAGCTCTTCCGCTATCCACTGATCTTGCTTTCGGGCGATCGCGCGTTTTCCCTGCCTTCCGAAGCTGAGATGGTGCGGTTGCGGCGCTTCCTGACTTTTGGCGGCTGCCTGCTGGTTGATTCGGCCGAGGGTAGGGCAGGCGGCGCTTTCGACGCCTCGGTGCGCAAGCTGCTGGCGCATGTCCTGCCTGGCGACATGCCGGCCCGTGTGCCTGACGAGCATGTGCTGTGGAAGTCATTCTACATTCTGCACGGGGTGGCTGGCCGCCTGCTAGCGGCGCCCTATCTTGAGGGCGTGGAACGCGATCGCCGTCTGGCGGTGATCTACACGCAGAACGATCTATGCGGCGCCTTGGCGCGCGACGGATACGGCCGTTGGGAGCACGACGTGGTCCCGGGCGGGGAGGAGCAGCGCGAGCAGGCCTTCCGTTTCGCGGTCAACGTCGTGATGTACGCCCTGTGCCTGGACTACAAGACCGAACAGGCCCACATAGATTTCATCATGCGCACGCGACGAGCCCATCCGGGGATCCCATAGAGTTAGCTTCCCCACCGCAGCGGAATGCTTGCATATGCAAGTTTTGGGCGCTAGAGCTACCGGGCCATGCAGTTCGGCAGTCCCTCGGAGACTCGTGCCTTCATCCCGTCTGTTGCCGTCACCCTCGCGGTGTCTCTGGCTGCGCTCGCCTGTTCCAAGGGCGAGGCGGGTCCGACCACACGCGCCCGCATCGCGCCCCAGGTCGTGGTTGCCAAGGTGGTGGCCCGCGACGTTCCTGTCGAGGTCCACGCCCCGGTCGACCTGCGTGCCCTGGAACAGGTCGACGTGGGCTCCAAAGTTCTCGGCTACGTCGATGCTATCCTGGTCGACCGCGGGGACCGGGTGCGCAGGGGTCAAGTCATCGCATTGGTGCGGCCCAGTGATCTGCCTGACCAGTTGGCGGCCGCTCGCAGCGTTTTTGGCCAGACCAAGGCGTCGGCGATTCTAGCGCGTACCAACTACGATCGGGCAAACAAGTTGGCGCCCACCGGAGTGGTCAGCCAGCAAGAACTGCAATCAGCCACCGCAGCAATGGCCTCGGCTGAATCGGCCCAAGCGGCGGCCCAGGCCCAGATCTCCGGCCTGGCCATCCGCTTGGGCGAGACGCGCATCACCTCTCCCATCGAGGGAGCCATCGCCGCTCGCCGGCTCGATCCGGGCGCTCTGGTCGGACTGCCCGGCGGCGTTGCCATCGTCACCGTGGTCCGCACGGATCGCCTGCGCGTCTTCATCACCCTCAACGAATACGACGCGGCTGGGGTAAGTCTGGGCAAGGACGCGCATGTGGAGCTGGATGCGCTGCCGGGCCGTACCTTCCCGGGCAAGGTGGTGCGCCTGGCGCCGTCTTTCGATCCACTCACGCGCACGCTGGAAGCAGAGGTGCAGCTTCCCAATCCGTTGGGTGAACTCCGTCCGGGCATGTATGGCCGCGGGTCGATCGTGCTTGAGATACACCCCGGCAGGCCCGTGGTGTCGGTCGACGCGGTCCAGATCTCGTCGGACAAGAAGTACGTCTTCATCCTGCACGACACCAAGGTCGAGCGCCGGACCATCGAAACCGGCGCCGACGTGGACATGGGCGATGCGCTCGAGATCCGTTCTGGCCTGCAGGTGGGCGAGGAGGTCGTGATCGCGGGCGCGGCCGGGCTGTCGGATGGCACCACGGTGCGCGTGGTTCGCGAGGTCAACCCCTACTCGGGCGAAAAGACCACGGTGGCGGCCTCGCCCGCAACAACGCAGACCACGACCGCCCGCCAGCCCCGCAAGCCCAACTAGTTCGGATCGGGGTCAGCAAACCATGTGGCTCACACGTCTCGCTCTCCGCAATCCGGTTCTCATCCTGATGCTTTCGCTCATGCTCATCGTGCTGGGCGTGGTGTCGCTGAATCGGCTGTCAGTCGACCTGTTCCCTGACATCACCATCCCGGTCATCCGCATCGCCACCTTCTATACGGGTGCGGGACCGCAAGACATCGAGAAGTCGATTACCCAGCCCATCGAACGCGCGGTCAGCGCCTCGCCCGGCGTGGACAAGGTGGAAAGCTCGTCCAAGCAGGGCGTTTCGCTCATCAGCGTATGGTTCAACTACGGAACCAACCTCGACAACGCCCAGTTCGAGGTGTCCCAGCGGATCGCCCAGATCCTCAACATCCTGCCACCCGGCATCCAGCAACCCTTCATCATCAAGTTCGACATCACCAGTCTCCCCGTCGTCTCAGCCGTGGTGTCGAGCGACTTGCTCGACGAGAAGCAGCTCTACGATATGGCGTACAACACCATCGAGCCGCAGTTGGAACGTATTTCCGGGGTGGCTAGCGCAACCGTCGCTGGCGGCAAAATCCGCGAGATCGAGGTCATGGCCGACCGCGATGCCTTACGGGCACGCGGTCTGGGGATTCTTGATCTGGAAAATGCCGTGCGCGGGTCGAATTTCCTCTTGCCCAGCGGCAGCCTGCGCGCCGGGAATCGCGACTACAACGTCTTCACCAACACCCAAGTCCCTGACGTGCGACCTCTGCGCGACGTGGTGGTGCGGGCCACACCGTCGCCAGCCGGGCAAGGGCCGGGCGTGGTCAGGGTGTCGGACGTGGCCAAGGTGGAGGACCTGGCCGCCGACCAGACCGAAATCGTGCGCGTGAACGGAAAGCGGGGTGTCTTTCTGCGCGTGCTCAAGCAACCGGGAGCCAACACCATCGCCGTGGTGGACGCGATCCGCGACGCCATCACCAAGCTGCGCGGCGTGCCCGCCAACGTGAAGGTCGAAATTGGGTTCGATCAGTCGCTCTACATCCGCTCGGCCGTGGCGGCGCTCCAGCACGAGGCGGCCCAGGGAGGCGTGCTGGCGATCCTGGTCATCCTGTTCTTCCTGGTGAATTTTCGCGCTACCGGGATCATCGGGGTGGCCATTCCACTCTCCATCGTGTCGACCTTCGTGCTGCTCTATTTCACCAACCAGACACTCAACGTCTTCACCCTGGGCGGCTTGGCCTTGGGCGTGGGTCGCTTGGTGGACGACTCCATCGTGGAACTGGAGAACATCCACCGCCACCTTGCCCTGGGCCAGAACCGGCGCAACGCCGTGCTGATGGCGGCGCAGGAAGTGGCCATGCCCATCCTGGTGTCGACCATCACCACCATCGTAGTGTTTTTTCCGGTGCTGTTCATGGTCGGGATCGGGCGCTATCTGTTCCTGCCGCTGGCCTTGACCATCGCCTTCGCCCTGCTCATGAGCTTCTGGGTGTCGCGGACCGTGACACCCCTGCTTTGCTTCTATTGGCTCAAGGAAGGCGGCCACGAGAACAAGGGTTTTGCCGCCAAGGTCACCGGCTGGTTCGACCGTGTCGACGCGGCCTACGGCCGCTCGCTGGAGTGGGTGCTGCGCCATCGGCTGCTGACCGTGGTGGGAATCGTGCTGTTCTTCATCGGCAGCATGTTCGTCAAGCGCGGCATCGGCAGCGAGTTCTTCCCTGACAGCGACGAGTCGCAATTCAGCATCACCTACAAGACGCCCATCGGAACCCGGGTCGAGCGCACCGAGGAAGTGACGGAGCGGCTGGAGGCGATCGTGCAGAAGGAGCTGGCGCCGCTCGGCAGCGGTGCCAAGGCCCAGCGGATATTCACCACGCAGCTCTCGGACACCGGCCTGCCCCTGGGCCGCACCGCCATTTTCAGCCAGAACACGGGCACCCACGCGGGCAGTCTTTCGGTCAACCTGGTGTCCAGAGGCGAGCGTCCAGTTAGCGACGTGTGGGCGGCCGAAAAGGTGCGCGCGGCCCTGCGCGACAGCTTGCCCGGAACCCAAGCCTACTTCTTCGTGGGCGGCATCGTAAAGCGCATTCAGAATATCGGGGCCACCGCACCCATCGACGTGGAGGTCTTGGGCTACGACCTCGACGATGGCTCGCGATATGGGACAAGCCTGCTGACCAAGATGCGCGGCCTGACAGACGCAAAGGGCCGGCCGTTGTTGACGGATGTCCAGTCGTCGCGCGAGGAGAACAGCCCGGAATTGGACGTGGTGGTGGACCGTCAGAAGGCCGGCCTGCTGGGCGTTTCCGAGCAGGACGTGGCGCAGACTATTCTGGTCAGTCTGCTCGGCAACACGCAGATCACCCCGGTGCCGTTTACCGATCCCAAGACGGGCAATGAGTACTACGTCAACGTGCGCATGGCGGATGCGAACCGCGGGCATGTGTCGGACCTGGGCGATATGTTCGTGCGCACGCCCGGCGGCGGGATCGTGACGGTGGACACCCTAGCGCGCATAGACCGGCGTAGCGGTCCTGTCATGATCGACCGCAAATACTTGCAACGCATCGTGCACGTGACTGCCAACGTCGCGCCTACCGCGGATTTGGGCGCGGCCAGCGAGGCGGTCCAGCGAGTGGTCGACAACACGCCGCCGCCCGAGGGTTTCTCCGCCACTCTTGGCGGCCAGACCCTGGAACAACAAAAAGCCTTTCGAGGTCTGGCGTTTGCCGCGCTCATGGCGCTCGCCCTAGTGTACATGGTGCTGGCCAGCCAGTTCAAGTCGCTCATCGACCCGCTGGTCATCATGTTCAGCGTGCCCCTGGGCGTGTCGGGCGTATTCATCATGCTGTACCTGACCGGCACCAAACTGAGCGTGAACAGCTTCATGGGCATCATCATGATGGTGGGCATCGTGGTGTCGAACGGGGTTCTGCTGGTCGACTTCGCCAACGTGCTCCGTCAGCGGGGCAAGCCGCTGCATGAAGCCACCGTGCTGGCAGGCCGCACCCGCCTGCGGCCCATCCTGATGACCACCATCGCCACCATCACCGCCCTTATCCCCATGGCTCTCGGTATCGGCGAAGGCAGCGAGACCAATCTGCCGCTGGCCCGCGCGGTCATCGGCGGCCTTATGGTGTCGACCTTCTTCACGCTCTTCTTGGTGCCTTCGCTGTACACGGTGCTCGATCGTTTCGCCAAGCGGGTCTCGCCCCAGGACGAGGATCTTGGCAGCGGCCGGAAGGCGGCGGAGGATCCGGCCCATGCCTAGCCGCTGCCTATGTCTCGCCGGCTGCGCGGCGCTGTTGGCCGCTTCTCTGACCGCTCGCGCTCAGGAATCCAGCGAGCCCCCGCCCGTGCCCAAGCTGCAAGACGCCGCGACCGACACAGGCAGCGCCTACGAGAAGATCACGATGACCGAGGCGGTGCGACGGGCGCTGGCGCGCAACGTGACCACGCTGGTGGCCCTGGCCGAGATCGATCGCGCCCAGGCTTTGCTCGGCGAAGCGCGCGCCCCGTCCATGCCGAGC